>JAEUJX010000348.1 GCA_016794545.1 Myxococcales bacterium | reverse complement strand
TCCTGACCGACGGCCCGATGGTCAACGGCTGCCGCCCGGCGGCCGACGTGACGATGATGTCGGCCGCGAGGGTCTACGAACGCCGTTCGCTCGGGCTCGTGATGACCGGGATGGGCAAGGACGGCGCGGCCGGCGCGCTCGCGATCAAGCGCGCCGGCGGCAAGACGTGCGCTCAGGACCAGGCGACGAGCGTGATCTACGGCATGCCCAAGGCGGCGATCGACCTGGGCGCGATCGACGAGGTCAGCCCGCTCGGCGACATCCCGGCCTGGCTCCGCTACGCTTAGGCCCGTGTCCATCCTCGCGTCCCAGACGATCGGGTTCATCGGCGCCGGCAACATGGCCGAGGCGCTGATCCGCGGCCTCGTGAACGGCAAGCACATCGCCGCGGATCGCGTCGCCGCGTCGGCCCCGCGCAAGGAGCGCCTCGACGAGCTGAAGGCGCAGTACGGGATCACGACGACCAGCGACAACAAGGTCGTCGCGAAGAACCAGATCGTGGTGCTGTCGGTGAAGCCGCAGATCATGGACAAGCTCCTGCGCGAGGTCGGCGAGCACATCCGCCCCGGCACGCTCGTGATCTCGATCGCCGCCGGTGTCGACACGGAGACCATCGAGGCGGCGGTCCCCGACGGCGTGCGCGTCGTGCGTGCGATGCCGAACACCCCCGCGCTGGTCGGCGCGGGCGCGACCGCGGTCTCCGCGGGCCGCCACGCGAGCGAGGAGGACCTCGCCCACGCGAAGGCGCTGTTCGACGCCGTCGGCATCACCGTGGTGCTCGACGAGAGCCACCTCGACGCGGTGACCGGGCTCTCGGGCTCGGGGCCGGCGTACATCTTCTTGATCCTCGAGGCGCTCGCCGACGCCGGCGTGAAGGTCGGCCTGTCGCGCCGCAACGCGCAGCGCCTCGCCGCGCAGACCGTGATGGGCTCGGCGAAGCTCCTGCTCGACACCGACGAGCACCCGGGCCGCCTGAAGGACATGGTGACGTCGCCCGGCGGCACCGCGATCGCGGGCCTCCACACCCTCGAGGAGGGCGGCCTGCGCACGCCGCGGATCCACGCGGTCGAGACCGCGACCAAGCGCGCGCGCGAGCTCGGCCGCGGCGGGAAATGAGCCGAGCGTGCGAGGCTGAGGCAGCGTGAAGATCACCGAGACCGCCGGCGCGGTGACGTTCGACGTGCTCGTGCAACCGCGCGCCTCGCGGGCCAAGGTCGGCCCCGAGCACGACGGCCGCCTGAAGGTCGCCGTCACCGCCCCACCCGTCGACGGCGAGGCGAACGCGGCCGTGATCGCGACGCTCGCGAAGGCGCTCGGCGTCGGCAGGAGCGCCGTCGAGATCGTGGCCGGCGCCACCGGACGCCGGAAGACCGTGCGCGTCACGGGCGCGACCGCGGCCGCGGTGGAGGCGCTGCTCCGGTGAGAGCGCTCGCGCTGGTCCTCGTCGCGGCCTGCGAGAGCACGACCGGCACGGTGCGCCTCGAGCTCGCCACCGCGCCCGGCTCGACGGTGATGGACGCGGTCGAGACGCTGCGGCTGTCGCTGACCAACCCGCCGGAGACCCGCGAGGCGCAGCGGGACTCGGGCGGCGGCTTCGACGTCTCGCTGTCGTTCCCCGCCGAGGGCGAGATCACGGAGATCACGGTCGAGGGCCTCGACCCGGGCGGCGCGCTCGTCGCCACCGGCGTGTCGCCGCCGTTCGCGCTCTCGCCGACGAACGCGCGCGTCGTGATCTACGTCGCCCCACCCATGTCGATCGCGCCGGCGCCGGTCGCGCTCGGCCCCGCGCGCGAGGCCGTCTCGGGGGTCGCCCTGCCCTACGGCGTTCTGTTCGCCGGCGGGCGTGACGCGTCGGGGGCGGCGAGCGACGCGATCGCGATCTACAACGTGTACGACCACACGCTCGCTGGTGGCCTCGCGATGCCGATCAAGCGCTCCGAGGTCACGCTCGCCGCGAGCTCGAGCGGGCTCGTCTACGTGCTGGGCGGCAAGGGCGAGGCCGGCGTCGAGGTCTCCACGCTGCTCGCGTTCAACACCACGGTCGCGCCGTCGGGCCTGTGGATCTCTCTCGGCGACCAGCCCGCGTTCGCCCGCGCGGGCGAGTCGGCGGTCCCGATCGGCACCGATCGCTTCCTCGTCACGGGCGCGCCTCCCGGCGAGCTCGCCGGCGGTGAGCTCGCACCGCGGACCGACATCGCGGCGCTGCCGGCGGCGGGCGCCACGGTCACCTCCACCGACGGAGCGCGCACCGCGCTCCCCGCGGGTGCCTCCGAGCTGATCCGGTTCCGCGACGAGCGCTTCGACGCGCTCGCCGGCGGCGGATCCGCGGTCGCGGGCATCCTCGCGACCGGGCGGTTCGCGGTCGTGGGCTCCGGCACCGACGCCGCGCTGGTCGACGCCGCCACCGGCGGCATCGAGCCGCACCCCGGCGTGCTCTCGGTGGCGCGCACGCAACCGGCCATCGCCGCGACCGACCGCTACGTCGTCGTCTCCGGCGGTGGCACCGCCGACATCCTCGACGCGAGGACGCTCGCGCGCCTCGCCACGGTCCCCGTCGCGCCGCGCGCCGGCGCCCGGGCCTTCGCGCTCGCGAACGGCCAGGTCCTGATCGCCGGCGGCTCGCCCGCGACGGACCTGATCGAGCTGTTCACCCCGCCGCCGAGGAACTGAGGTCGAGCGCGGCGGTCACGGTGACGTGGCCGTCGACGATCTTCGCCGCGAGGCGGCAGTTGCCCTCGAACGCGATCCGCACGAGCCCGAGCCGGCTCGGCGACTCGTCCTCGTCGTTCTGCGCGATCTGGAGCATGCGCGCGCGATACGCCGCCTCCGGCTTGGGGAAGCTGTTGATCCACTCGATCGCCTTCACGAGCGTGTTGCCGTTCGCGTCGTCTGCCTTGAGCGGGTTCTGCACGCTGACCTCGACGACCTGGTTGAGCTGACCGTGCACGCGCAGCCGGAACATCGCCCGGTCGCCGCTGACCCAGTCGCCGTACTTGAGCGCGTTCTCGAGCAGCTCGCCGGTGACCATCGCGATCGCGTGACAGCCGTCGACATCGGCGAACACGGCGGTGAAGCAGTTCTGGACCGAGGTGCGCAGGAGGTCGACGTTCCGCCACTCGTTGCGGACGGTCATGTCGATCGAGAAGCCGAAGGCGTCGTTACTCATGCGAACCTCAGGTGGAACAGATCGTCGTTCTTCTCGAACACGCGCAGCGCATCGAACGAGAGTCGCTGCCACTTGAGCGACTGGTCGTAGACCATCACGAGCTTCACGTTGGTCTTCCGGCAGATCTGGATCAGCCGGATCAGGGCGGTGATGGTCGAGCTGTTGAAGTGCTCGATCTTCTCGAAGTGCATCTCGATCGAGCCCTGCTTCTCGCCGACGGAGGCGAGCAGCTTCTCGAACCACGGCTTGAGGATCTCGGGCGGGTTGCGCTCGTTGCTCTTGCCCTTCCACGTGCAGCGCATGACCCCGTCCGGGGCCTCGGCCACCTCGATCGTCAGATCCCCAGATTGCAAGTTGTGCATGGTGCTCCTGTGTCGGTCACGGATCGCGCGCGAGGCGAACGCCCACCCGCGCGGAGTGCTCGGTCGAGAGATATCGGCGACGCGACGCGAGCCGGCAGTCGATCGGCCAGTCGCACCACGCGCCACCGCGCGACACGACCTCGCGCGGCTCGCGCGGCGCCGTGCGGCGAGGATCGGGGATGCACCAGTCGGCGACGCCGCCGGCGAGGTCGCACACGCCGTAGGGCGACACGTCGGCGCCGTACGCCCCGATCGGCTCGGCGAGCGGCGGGCCCTGGCGGCTGTCGCGCATCTTGCAGAACGTCGCGTCGAAGTGGTCGCCCCACGGGTAGATGCGCCCGTCGGTGCCGCGCCCCGCCTTCTCCCACTCGACCTCGGTCGGGAGCCGCCACGCGCGGCCCTCCTTCTTCGAGAGCCAGGCCGCGTAGGTCTCCGCGCTCTCGGCGCTGATCCCGAACACCGGGTACTGGTGCGGGTCAACGGGCAGCGTGATCGCCGGCACCGACGCGTCGGGCACCCAGTTGCCCGAGCCGTGGCGCTGCCACGTCGGCATGCCGAGCGTGGTGCGCGGCAGGTGCGGACCGACCAGCTCCGGGTCCTCCTCGCGCAGCGCATCGAGGAAGCGAAACCACTGCTCGAACGTCACCGGATGGCGCTGGATGATGAACGCCGGGACGTCGACGTACAGCGGCTCGTCCGCCTCCGTCGAGCCCTGGTCGCCACCGACGCGCACGCGGCCGCCGGGGATGAACACCTCGTCATGCGCGAGCGGCTGCGCGGGGGCCTCGATCACGAGCGAGCACGAACCACCCGACTCGAGCGTGAGCGGCCACGCGATGCGCTGGCCGCGCGGCAGCTCCGCGGTCACCACGTAGCGGCCGGCCGGCAGCACGCGCGTGTGGGTGGGGCGCGCGGCATCGCCCCCCGCAGAGCCGGGTCCCACGATCGTCTCGTGCCCGCTGTCGACGAGCCGGCGATCGCGCTCGACCAGCTTCGCGAGGGTCACCGTCCCGACCCCCGCGCCGATCGTCAGCTCGACCTGCGCCTCGCGGGCGAGCTCCTTCGCGAGCTCGCCATCGTCGACCTGCTTCAGCAACTGCTCGAACCCGATCTCCTCGAGCGAGTCGCCGCGCCGCCGCGCGCGCTGCAGCGCCGAGTAGTACAGGCGCGCGAGGCCGCGGCGCGCGCGCGTGTGCTGCGGCACCGCCTCGAGCGCGCGCTCGTACGCGGAGACGGCCGACTGGAACGTGCGGACCTGCAGCGCGTCGGTGACGCGCACGATGTCCTCGGCGTCCCACAGATCCTGCTTCTCGGCGAGGTCGGCCCACGGCGGGATGTCGGCCTTGAGCGAGCGATAGACGTTGAGCTTGTCGGGGCGCGACTCGACGAACTCGTGATACCGCTCGGCGAGCTCGTCGCCGGCGTCGGCGCTCGCGTTCGCCTCGCGTGCCTTGCGCTCCTTCTCCTTGCTGCCCTCGATGAACTCGTCGATCGCATCGGCGAGAGCGCGCGCACTCCCGACCCGCTCGTCGCGGTTCGTCGCGATCGCCCGCATGCAGATGTCCTCGAGCTCGGGCGAGACGTCGATGTTGGACACCGCCGACGGCACCGGCGGCGTCTGGTACATCGCGAGCGGGTTCTTGCCGAGCGTCGTGATGTCGCTGTTCTTGACCTCGGGAAACGCGATCTGGCCGGCGAGGATCTCGTAGAGGATCGCGCCGAGCGCGAACAGATCGGTGCGCTCGTCGAACCGCTCGATCGTCGGATCCATCTGCTCCGGCGCCATGTAGCCGAGCGTGCCGCCGCGCACGCCGAGCGGGTGAGCGCGCGACTGCGCGAGGCCCCAGTCGACGAGGAGCACCTCGCCGTAGTCGCCGAGCAGGATGTTCGCCGGCTTGATATCGCAGTGGATGACGCCGCGGTGGTGCGCGTAGTCGACCGCGTTGCAGACCTGGAGGAAGTAGCGCAGCAGGCGGCCGAGCGTGTACTCGCGCGGGTCGCCCTCGCCGAGCCGCTTCCGCCGCAGGATCATCTCGAGCGACGTGTCGGTCACCTGCCGCATCACGTAGAACGGCCCGCGGTTCACGTCGGTGCCGGCGTCGTAGATCGGGATGATGTTCGGGTGCTCGAGGTGGCCGATGATGCGCGCCTCGCGCGCGAGGATGACCTTCGACGAGTAGCTGTCGATGTCGCCCTTCTGGTGCCCCGCCTTCACGGCGACGGTGCGGCCGAGCACCATGTCCTCGCACGCGGTGACCTCGCCGAGGCCGCCCGAGCCGAGCGGGAACAGCCGCTTGTAGCGCATGCCGACCAGCTCCGCGGGGGGCGGCGGCGGGGTGGTCGCCGGCTGGGCGGTCAGGAGGCTCACCTTCGCCGACTGCGACTCGATGATCGCGAGGCCCCCGTCCTTCGCGAGTGACGCATCGGTCGGCGCCGTGGCCGTGGCGGTCGCCGTCCCCGTGGGGATCCGCGAGGGCTTCGGGGCGACCACGACGGTGTCGTTCCCGGTCGGCGGTTTGATCGCGTCGAGCACGATCGCGAGCTGCGCCTCGTCGAGGCGGCCTTCGGCGACCCACAGATCGCGGATCGACATCGATCGGCGCTCTGCGAGGTGGTTCACCGCGCGCGCGAACGTGTCGAGCGTGATGAACCCGCGCGCGAGCGCGACGATGCCGACGTTGATGTGGATCTCCGACATCTCTATGCGGTCGCGTCCCCCGGCGCGACGTATCGCAGGACGAGGATTGTAGCGTCATCCACGAGCGTCGGGGAATGGGCGTGCAGCGCCGCGAACAGACTATCCCGCAGGACGTCGACCGGCTCGGAGGCGCGCGCCTCGACGATCTGCGTCACCCCGCGGTAGTCGAACGCCGCCCCGTCCGCCCCCTCCGCCTCGGTCACCCCGTCCGTCAGGAGCACGAGCAGGTCGCCGTCGGCGAGCTCCCACGTGACCTCCTGGTTCACCATGTCGATGTCCTGCGCGATCGCGAGGAACGTGCCCGGGGTGCCGAGCAGCTCGGCCTTGCCGGACGCCTTGCGCCACAGCACGGCGTCCATGTGCGCGCCGGCGACCACCACCGTGCCGTTCCGGCGGTACCGGAGGAGTGACAGCGTCATGTGCCGCTCCGCCTCGAGGCGATCGTGGACGTTCTCGTAGAGCACGTGGTTCAGCGCGGTCAGCACGTCGCGCGGCCTCGCATCGGGGTTCGCCGCGACCAGCGTCGCCACGCCGGTCTGCACCATCATCATCACGAGGCCGGCCGTGAGGCCGTGGCCCGACACGTCGCCGACCGCGATCCAGCAGCCATCCTCGACGGGCCGCACGTCGTAGTAGTCGCCCCCGACCTCGGTCGCGGTGACCATCTTCGCGGCCATCGTCAGCCCCGGCACGTCGAGGTTGCGCGGGAGGATCGAGGTCTGGATGCGCGCCGCGATCTCGAGCTCGCGCGCGAGCCGCTCCTTGTCGGCGAGCGCCCGCCGGTTCTCGTCGATCTCGACTGCCCTCGT
>JAEUJX010000261.1 GCA_016794545.1 Myxococcales bacterium | reverse complement strand
CTCGCGTAGCTCGCGGCGGCCGAGTGATCGGTGATCGTGATCGCGTCGAACCCGAGCTCCGCCGCACCGCGCACCATCTCGGCGACGGTGTTCTTGCCGTCGGAGTACGTGGTGTGGCAGTGCGTCGCCGTCGTGAGGTCGTCGAGGGTGACGAGGTCGTCGAACCTGTCGCCGGCGAGCGCCAGTCGCACCTCGTCCGTCCCGTCGCGCAGCTCGGGCGGGATGAACGGCAGGCCGAGCGCCGTGTAGACGTGAGGTTCGTCGGCGGCCTCGAGGATGTCGAGCGACATGCCGCGATCCGCGGCGCGCGCCTCGAGCAGCGCGACGTGCTCGGCGGAGCCGGTCGCGCGGATCTGCGCCCAGCCGAGCTTCGCGGGCGCCGCGAGGTAGAGCTCGGCGCGCAGCCCGCCGGCGAGGTATGCGACCACGGGCTCCCGCTCGCTGGCGCGCGCGCGGTCGACCGACGTGACGAGGCCGAACGAGGCGAGCCGCTCGACGATCGCCTCCGGCGCATTCGTCGCGACCGCGTACGCGAGGTGATCGATGACCTCGCACCAGCGGCGCACCGGGCCGCAGACCTCGACGGTGACCGCCTCCGGTGCGGTGCGGAAGTAGTGCGCGATCGACTGGGCGCTGCCCTCGGCGTCGAGCAGCAGCACGCGCGTGCCGGTCATCCGGCGCGCCTCGATCGCCTCGATCAGGCGCTGCTCGGAGAGCTTGCCGAAGCCGGGGAGCTCGCTGACCTTGCCGTCGCGGCACAGCGCGGCGACCGCGTCGAGATCCGCCGGCCGCAGCGCCTCGTACAGCTTGCGCGCCTTGGTGACGCCGAGCTTGGGCAGCTGCGCCAGCTCGATCACGACGGCGGGCCACTTCGTGCGCAGCCGCTCGAGGACCTGGACGTTGCTGCGCCGCGCGAGCTCCGCGATCACGCGCGCGATCGACGCGCCGACGCCGGGAAGCTCCTCCAGCCGCCCCTCGTCGATCAGCCGGTGCAGCCCCTTCGCCTGCTCGACGGACTTCGCGGCGCGGTCGTATGCGAACGCGCGGTGGCGGTCGCCGTCGAGCTCGTAGTAGACGGCCAGCTCGCGAAGCATCGCTGCGACGGCGGCCGGTTCCATGCCCACTGTCTACTGCGAGCGGGCGGGGGGCGTCGAGCCGATCGGTGCGGTCGGCGTCGTCCCGGCACCCGGTCCGGGGTTCGTCGGTGTCGGCGTGCCGAGGCCCGTCGCCGGTCCCGTCTTGACAGCGGGACCCGGCCCGGCCCCCGTGGGTGTGCCCGGCGATCGCCGTGAAGAACGAGCCATCGCACGAGCTCCACTTCCACTTGATCAAGGAGTTCGTCCCGATCTCAGGAGCCCGCGGCCGCGATCCGCTTCAGGAACGGCACGACCTGGCGCGACGTGACGTCCTCGGCGACGGCCTCGATGCAGTCGCGCACGCCGCCCTGGATGTCGCGGTCGCGCGAGCCGGTCGTCGCCTTCGCCGAGCCGCTCGCGGAGGCCGCCTTGTTGGCCTCCCACTTCTCGCCGCCGTCCTTGCCCTGCCACGGCGCCACGCGGATCGCCACGGTGCACGCGATCTGCGTCTGGCCGCCGGCCTTCGTGATGTCGAGCTTCTTGACCGTCGAGGCGACGATGAACCCGCGCGAGCGCGCCGAGCTCAGGTCCGCGGCCGTCGGGAGCCCGCCGGCGGGCCAGGTCGTCGCGTAGCCGGTGCGCTCGACGTTGCTCTTCACGATCTTCATCACGCGCTCCGAGGCATCGGCCGGCAGCTTGTTCGACTGATCTGTCGTCTTGTCGATCTGCACGAACACCGGCGGACCCTTGCCGGCGCCCCGGGTGGCCGCCGCTGACTTCTTGCGCTTGATGCCCGAGAGCGCCTTCAGCGTGCTCGCGGCCGTGTCGCGGACCTTCGCGTCGCGGTCGTCGGTGACCGCCTTCTCGAGCGCGGTGAAGCTCAGCTCCTTCGCATCGTCGGGCGTACGCGGGTCGATCATCTTCTCGAGGGCGAGCGCGGCGACGCGACGGATCGTCGGGTCGGCGTCGCTCTCGAGCGCGTCGGCGACCGCGATCACCGCGCGTGCGTCCTTGCTCTTCGACAGCGCAAGCGCGGCGGCGAGCCGGACCTTGTACGTCGAGCCGGTGGAGAGCTGGTCGACGTTGGTCGCGATCGTGTCGGCGCTGGCCGTGCGAATGCACAGCATCAAGCAAGCGGTGGCGACCGCCAGCGTGCGCGACATCGTTGTGAATCTAACACGTACGTTCGATCGCCAAATCGGGGCACGCGCACGACATCTCCCACCTCGGCGCACCGGCGTGGCACCATCGCGGTGATGTCGCTCCTCGATAGCGTTCGCGTGCTCGGTGCGATGGCGCGCGTGACGACGACGAGCCTCCTCGACGTGATCCGCGGCGAGCTCCGGCGCGCCGACGTCGACGACCGCGCGCGCTGGTTCGGCCGGCGCGTGATCGAGCTGCTCGAGGTCGATCTCCACGCGCGCGGGGCCGAGAACGTCCCCGCGGGGCGGGCGTACGTCTACATGTCGAACCACCAGAGCCACCTCGACATCCCCATGCTGTACGCGACGCTGCCGTCGCCCACGATCCGGATGCTGGGGAAGAAAGAACTGTTCGACATCCCACTGTGGGGGCGCGGGCTCCGGGCCGCCGAGTTCATCGAGGTCGACCGATCGAACCACACCGCGGCGGTCGCGTCGATCGATCAGGCGGCGCGGCTCGTGCGGGACGGCGTGTCGATCTACCTCGCCCCCGAGGGCACGCGGTCGCGCGATGGGCGGATCGGCAAGCTCAAGAAAGGCGGGTTCCACCTCGCACTTGGGACCCAGACTCCGATCGTGCCGGTGGCCGTGAAGGGCACCATCGACATCCTCCCGCGCGGCGGGAAGGTGATGAACCGGGGCAAGAGAGTGGATGTCACCATCGGTCAGCCGATCGACGTGGCGGGCCGCGACCTCGACGGACTGATGCGCCAAGTCAGGGAATTCCTGGTCGAGCACGTCGAGGGTTAGGGTTCGTCGCGGCGCGGCAAATCAGGTACCATTACCGCCGTGACCTGGGTCGTCCCGCTGGCGCTCGGGGGCCTCGCTGTCCTCGTGATGGCGGTGTTCACGATGCTGTCCGCCCGCAAGCACCATCACGCGATGGTCGCGCCGGCCACCACGGTAGGACCCCGGATCCTGGTCCACGACATCAACGACGACCGGTGCACCGGCTGCGACGCGTGCGTGGCCGTGTGTCCCACCAACGTCCTCGACCTGGTCGCGAACAAGAGCCGCGTGCTCCGCTTCCAGGACTGCATCCAGTGCGAGGCGTGCATGTTCGCGTGCCCGACCGAAGCGCTCGTGATGTTCCCCGAGGGGGCGACGCCGCCGCCGCTGAAGGTCCCGGAGATCGACGAGAACTTCCAGACCGCGGTGCCGGGCCAGTACCTGATCGGCGAGGTCGCGGGCAAGCCGCTCGTGAAGAACGCCGCGAACCTCGGCCGCGCGGTGGTCGAGCACATGCTCGCGACCGGCCTGCGCGCCGGCGCGCTCGGCAACGACGGCGTGACGTTCGACGTCGCGATCATCGGCTCCGGACCGGGCGGCCTGTCGGCGGCGCTGTCGTGCATCCAGCGCGGCCTGTCGTACGTCGTGCTCGAGAAGGAGCAGCAGATCGCCTCGACCATCGCCCGCTATCCGAAGGGCAAGCTCGTGATGGCCGAGCCGTACGACACCGCGAACATCTCGCTCCTGCCGGTGTTCGACTCCGCGAAGGAGCAGCTGATCCCGATCTGGAAGGAGCTGATCGAGCGCGTCGGCGTGCAGATCCGCCAGGGCGAGTCCGTCGAGACCGTGAAGAAGGGCGGCGACGGTGCGTTCGAGGTCCGCTCGACCGTCGGCACCTACCGCGCACAGCGCGTGGTGATGTCGATCGGCACGCGCGGCAAGCCGCGCACGCTGCAGGTGCCGGGCGAGAACCTGCCGAAGGTGTTCAGCCTGCTCGAGGATCCCGACGAGTGGCGCGGCAGGTCCGTGCTCGTCGTCGGCGGCGGTGACTCGGCGTGCGAGGCGGCGCTCGCGCTCGCCGACGCCGGCGCCAAGGTGATGATCAGCTACCGCGGCAAGGGCTTCAATCGCGCCGCGCCGAAGAACAAGTCCACGATCGAGCAGTACGCGCACGAGGGCCGCATCAAGGCCAAGCTCGGCTCGCAGGTGCTGAACTTCGAGCCGGACTCGGTCACGCTCGCGCTCGGCGACGGCTCGCAGAAGCGGTACGCGAACGACGCCGCGTTCGTGTTGATCGGCGCGGACCCGCCGGTCGCGTGGCTCGAGAAGATGGGCATCCGGTTCGTCGAGCGGCCGCACCAGTACCAGATGGGCAAGAGCGACGACATCGTGCGCCGCTTCGTGCCGCGCGCGATCGACTGCCCCGAGGACGCCGCGCGCGCGGCCGCGCAGGTGCTCGGCGGCTCGACCGGCATCGCCCCGTCGGCTCCCGCGGACGCGGTCTCGCTGCCGATGCCGATGGGCGACCTGCCGGTCTCGGGGCCGCGCAAGTGGCTGCGCTCGGCGACCAGCATCTTCTCGAACAAGCAGCACACGCCCGCGCCGTCGCGCCTCGGCACGAACCCGGGCGGCGGCCGCGTGCCTCCGCCGCCCGGCCCGAAGAAGAAGTTCGACGCGCCCGTGCCGCTGTCGGAGTTCGCGAAGCGCGGCCGCTCGCAGGACGGCACCGGCGTCGGCATCAACAACGCGCACGTCCACACCGGCCACGGCCGCCGCGATCAGCTGTCGGCCGGCGAGCGCACGCGCATCCTCCGCATGCTGCGCGACGAGGGCGGCCGGCTCGCCGACGAGGACTCGCAGGTCTACATCGGCGCGGCGCCCGGCAAGGGCCGCGACTACGACTTCGACTTCGAGGACGACTCTCCGGCCAACCCACCGCCGCCCGCGCCCTCGATGATGCGCCCCGACGTCCCCGCGAAGCCCGCGGTGGTCGTCGGCCTCGCGCAGGCGCAGGCCCTCAAGGGCCGCAGCAAGAAGCCCAGCATCGCGCCGCCGCCGCCGTCGGCCCCGCCGCCCGTGCCGGTGCGCGCGCGCAACGACTCGCGCGCACCGCTGCGCCGGCCCGTCCCCGCCCCGTTCGGCGACGAGGCGACGCGCCAGGTCGACGACGACGTGCTCGAGTCGCTGCGCCGCCACGACGAGGCGCAGGCCCAGAACCCGATGCCCGAGGGGCCGCGCAAGCAGGCGCCGACGTTCCTGCCGTCCGGCAAGACCCCGCCGCGCCCCGTGCCGCCGCCTTCGAAGGTGCAGTTCGAGGAGCCGACGCGCATGGCCGACATGGATCCGCGCGCGTTCGACGAGGCGCACCGCGATAGCGAGCCCGGCACCGAGATCGACGGGCCGCGCCGGTTCCTCGCGAACGTCACGCCGTCGACCGATCCGGGCCTGCCCGGCGGCGAGTTCGGCAACGACGATGCGACGCGGATGCAGAACATCGAGGGCATCGCCGCGATGGAGCGCGCCCGCAAGGGCAACGTGCAGCAGCCCCCGCAGGAGGAGCGCACGCGCGCCGTGAACATCCGCAGCGACAAGAGCATCTCCGACATCGACTGGGATCTCGATTAGCCGTGAGCGGGGCGGGGGAGCGGAGCGGCGGCTCCGACGACACGGTCCCCGCGAGCGAGCCCCCGACCGATGTCGAGGGGCGCCCGATGCGCAGCTCGATCCCGCCGTTCCAGCGCTATCGCCTGGGCGCCGAGCTCGGCCGCGGAGGGATGGGGCGCGTCGTCGAGGCGTTCGACACGCAGCTCGGCCGCACCGTCGCGCTCAAGGAGGTGCTGCCGACGCGCACCGGCGTGCACCGGCGGTTCGCGCGCGAGATCCAGCTGACCGCGCGCCTCGAGCACCCCGCGATCGTCCCGCTCTACGACTCGGGCGTGACACCCGACGGCCGGCCGTTCTACGTCATGCGCCGGGTCACCGGCCGCCCGCTCGACGAGCTGATCAAGCGCGCGCCGAACGTCGCCGAGCGGCTCGCGCTCCTGCCGAACGTGCTCGCCGCGATCGAGGCGGTCGCCCACGCGCACAGCCGCGGCGTCATCCACCGCGACCTCAAGCCGGCGAACATCCTCGTCGGCGAGCTCGGCGAGACCGTCGTCATCGACTGGGGCCTCGCGAAGGTCGTCGGCGAGAGCGAGGACGACGCGGCTGCGCCGAGCGAGCCGGGTGGGCGAATCCTGGCGCCGGCCGACAGTCTGCACACCCAGGTCGGCACGGTGTTCGGGACGCCCGGCTTCATGCCGCCCGAGCAGGCGCGCGGCGAGGAGCTCGGCACGCGCGGCGATGTCTACGCGCTCGGCGCGACGCTGTACCAGCTCCTCGCGGGCGCGCCACCGCACGCCGGCACGAGTGCGACCGAGGTGCTCGGCAAGACGCTGCGCCACGACGTCGAGCCGCTCGACGAGGTCGCGCCGGGCGCGCCTCCGGAGCTCGTCGCGATCGTCGACAAGGCGCTCTCGTTCGAGCCGGAGACCCGCTACCAGGACGCGGGCGCGCTCGCCGAGGACGTGCGGCGGTTCACGCTAGGCCAGCTCGTCGCGGCGCACCGCTACACGCGGCGGCAGCGGCTCGGCCGGTTCGCGAGGAAGCACCGGGCCGCGCTGATCATCGGCGCGGCGGCGTCGGTCGCGCTCGCCGTGCTCGCG
>JAEUJX010000259.1 GCA_016794545.1 Myxococcales bacterium | reverse complement strand
CGCGCGGCAACATCGCGATCGACGCGCGCTACGAGACCAACGTCCCGCGCGTCTGGGCCGCCGGCGACGCGCACCGCGGCGCCTCGCTCATCGTGTGGGCGATCGCGGAGGGCCGCGAGCTCGCGCGCCACGTCGACGCCGAGCTCCGCGCCGCGCCCTCCGTCCTGCCCGTGCGCGGCCAGGACCAGCCGTTCCGGTGACCGGCGGCGCCGCCTGGATCCACGAGGACGAATGGGGCCAGCGCGAGCTCGGGCCCCGGGACACCACGGTCGCGCTCGCGGCGTGCGGCATCACGCTCGATGCGCTGCGCGCCGAGCTCGGCGACGTGCAGCAGCGTGCACTGACAACCGGCTACTCGGGTACCGTCGAGCCGGTGACGAACGGCTTCGCGTTCCGGTGCTCCGCCGAGCGCTACTGGGACCAGCTCTACGGCATCGCCGAGGGCGGCATCGTCACGCAGCTCCACCTGACGTACGGAACTCCTGCGATCACCGACCTGCTCCACCGCCTCGGCGTACGGTTCGCGCTCGTGCTCGATGACCCGAGCAACGATGGCCCGATCGACCTGTCCGACCGCGCCGCGGTCGATCACTATCTCGCCGGCGACGCGAACGCCTGATTCATCAATCATCTTGGCCACTTGATCGCGGTACAGATCGTTCCAGCGTTTGGAACGCCTGTAGGGCATGAACGCCGTGCTCGTCGCCGCCGCCCTCCTCTCCATCCCGGCCACCGCAGCTGCGGCCACCCGCGCCGTGGGCGTCAAGGGCTACCCATCGATCCAGAGCGCGATCGATGCGTCGGCGCCTGGGGACATCATCAACGTCTCGCCCGGCACGTACCACGAGAATCTCCGCATCACGAAACACATCAAGATCGAGCGGATGCCCTACGCGACGTCCGCGGTGTCCGTTGTCGGGAACATCTTCATCGACACCGCGAACACACCCTCCGTCACGCTCGTCGACCTCACCCTTCAGGCGACGACCGGGCCGGTCCTGCGCGCGGCCGGGTGGGGGCTGTCGAAGCTCGCGAACGTCCAGCTATCGCGTGTCACCGTGTGGTTCGGTTCCGATGGCATCGACGGAATGATGAACCTGACGATGAATGGGGGCGGTGTCGTGTATTCCGCGGACGACGGCATCTCGATCACCGGAACGGCGAGCCTCGACGGCGTGAGCGTCTTCGGCGTCGGCGGCGACGGTATCCGGATCGCGACCAGCCCGTACAGCGCGTCGATCGCGCGGATCGCGAACACCAACGTCGTCCAGTGCGGTGGCCGAGGGATCCAGATCGAAGGTACACACCGCGCGTTCTTGATCGACAACGTCACCGTCGACGAGGCAACGCAGGTCGGCGTCTACCTCGGCAACACGATCAGCACGCGGCTCCAGAACGTGACGATCCGCGACACCCAGCCGTTCGAGGATTGGGGGGACGGGTTGTTCGCGACGGGCTCGATCAACGTCCACGTGGAGAACGCCTCGATCACGGACAACGCGCGCGCCGGAATCGCCTCGTTCACGAGCGACATCCACGTGCGAACGTCCGCCGTCCTGCGAAACGTCATCGATCTCAACGTCGAGATCGACGGCGAGATCGAGGACCTCGGGGGCAATCGCTGCACGTCTGTCTGTCTGGCGGTGAGCAGCCGGCTCGAGCCGCCCGACCTTCCGACTCCGCCCTCGCAGTGACGCAGGTACTTCTGGTCAGCGTCCCTACAACGCGAGACTCGGATCGCTGACCGCGGCCCGCACGGTCTGATCGCCAACGCGACCATCGGGGGCGAGGCCGTGGTCGGCTTGCCAGCGCGCGACCTTGTTCGGATCGAGCTCGCCGGTCTGGCTGTCGACGCAGCTCGTGCCCGTCGAGTCGAGGAACGCGCGCACGTTGTCCGCATGCGCCCGGTTGAACCTGCGCGCGCGCCCGACCCACGGCGCTTCCTGCTTCTCGGTGTGCGGCTGATCGATCGTCGCGCGGTCCTCGCGATACTCGCCGAATGTGTCGGGCGCCTGGGTCTTCGGTGGTCCGTCGATCGTCGCCCGGTCCTCGCGGTACTCGCCCGCCCTGTCGAAGCGGACGATGTCGCGCGGCGTGCCGAGGCCGCCGGGCGGCCGCTCGTCGTTCGACGTCGCGAACGTCAGCACCTGATTCGCGAACGAGTGACCGACGGTCTGGTTGAGCAGCATGAAGATCTCGTGCGACGCGCGGGGATTCTGCGCGACGATCTGGGCGATCGCGCGGGCGTCGGCGTGCCCGCTCGCCAGCATCTGCCGTACGAGCTGCGTGGCCGGTAGCGACTCGCCGCCGTGCGCGTCGCTTCCCTGCCTGTCCGTCGCGTGATCGTCCTGACGGGTCTCGCGGTGCCTGGTCATGTGCGCCTGACGTACAGCAGGTTTCAGGCCACGCACAGGCGCGCGATCCAGCGTGGTGCACATGGTCGTTTGCACCGATCGCGTACGCAGATCGCGTACGCGCCTCCGGATTCTGGTTGACCCCTCGGCGGGCTTTGATAGAACCGCCGACCCCGATGAAGTACCTCGCCTGTTTCACGATCGCCGCGCTCGCGGCCGGCTGCGTCGACCAGGGTGATGACGGTGACTCCGAGGTCGAGCAGGAAGCCTCGACCACGTACATGAACATCGTCGACTTCCCCGGCATCGACGCGTCGGAGTGGTACCAGGCGATCCGCGCGCTCGACCACCAGTTCGATCAGGAGTGCGGTGACACGTTCTGCGAGGGCGACTGGACGAACATCGTCCCGCTGACGCTGTCGTGCTCGGTGTCGAGCAAGCTCGGCAGCGTGCGCGACTGCGTCTACACGTTCGCGGCCGTCGACGCGCAGGTCGACACGCGCAACGCGGCGATCCTGGTCAACGCGCCGACGTTCCACTGCCCGATCAAGACCAAGACCACGGCAAAGAAGCTGCTCGCGCTGCTGTCGACGGCGGAGGACAAGCTGCGCGCGCCGCTGCCGGGCGCGCCCTCGATCAACGAGCAGCTCTCCGACTGCTTCGACAACCCGATCGGTGCGACGCCGGGCACGCCGTCGACCACCGGCAACGAGATCTACGTCTCGGCGCGCGACTACTACACGTCGTCGGCCGGGCTCGACCGCTGGTACAAGGCGGTGACGAACCTCGAGGCCGGGTTCGACCGCGTGTGCGGCGACACGTTCTGCAGCGGCGACTTCGGCGACCTCCAGGCGATGGACTTCACCTGCTCGGTGACGAAGTCGACCGGCAACATCAAGTCGTGCGCGTGGACGTTCGGTGGCAGCTGGCACCTCGTCCCCACCAAGGGCGGCCTGCTCGACGTGCACAGCTCGACGTTCCGCTGCACCGTGCCCGTGAAGGGCACGCTCTCGCAGCTGCTCGCGACCCTCACGGCGCCGGCGATGTGGGACGACGAGTACCTCCGCCGCACCCTGCCGGGCACGACGGCCACGGCGTACGACGCGCTGCTCGGCTGCCTGCCCTGAGCGATCTGCCCGCTACTTGAAGTTGTTCTTCCACTCGCGGATCTGGGCGAACACGTTCCACGGCTCGTCGCTCGTGAGGCCCTGCGCGCGGGCCGAGGCGATCACGCTCGGCTGCGCGTCGCGCAGAAACGGGTTGGTCGCGCGCTCGACGGCCATCGTGGCGGGGACGCTGGGGGTGGTCAGCGCCGCGAGGCGTGCGGCGACGTCCTTGTTGTCGGGCTCGACGGCGGCGGCGAACCTCAGGTTCGACGCGGTGTACTCGTGGCCGCACCAGATCTTGGTGTCGCCGGGGAGGTGCGCGAGCTTCATCAGCGACTCGTGCATCATCTGCGGCGTGCCCTCGAACACGCGGCCGCAGCCGGCGCAGAACAGCGTGTCACCGGTGAACGCGTTGCCGTCGACCAGGTAGGTCACGGCGCCGAGCGTGTGGCCGGGGTTGTGGATCACGCGCACGCGGTGCGAGCCGAACTCGATCTCCTCGCCGTCGGAGACCGTCCGGGTGATGTGCTTGACCTTCTCGGCGTCGGCCTCGCCGATCACGACCTCGATGCCCGGGTGCGCGGCGACCAGATCCGCGATGCCGCCGGTGTGGTCCCAGTGGTGGTGCGTGGCCCAGATCGCGCGCAGCGCGACACCGGCCTTCGCGAGCGCGGCCTCGACGGGCGCGGCCTCGCTCGGATCGACGACGGCGGCCGAGCCTCCCTCGATCACGAGGTAGGCGTAGTTGTCCTTGAGGCACGGCACGGGGACGACCTGCATGTGGGCGTTCTATCATGCGCGCCGATGAAGGCGATCGTGCTGCGCGGTCATGGCGGTCCGGAGGTGCTCGAGGCCGCCGAGCTCCCGCTCCCCGAGCCCGGCCCCGGTCAGGTGCGCGTGCGCATCGCGGCGGTGGCGCTCAATCACATGGACCTGTGGGTGCGAAAGGGCGGCCCCGCGTTCAAGCTGCACTTCCCGCACCTGCTCGGCTGCGACATCGCCGGCACCGTCGACGCGGTGGGCGCCGGCGCCACGGCGACCGTCGGCGCCAAGGTCGTCGTGCAACCGGGCCTCTCCTGCGGACGCTGCGAGCCGTGCCTCTCCGGCCACGACAACCTGTGCCGCTTCTACAAGATCCTCGGCGAGCACGCGAACGGCGGCTACTGCGAGGCGATCTGCGTGCCCGAGGTCAACCTCGCGCCCTACCCCGAGCGGCTGTCGTTCCCCGAGGCGGCGGCCTCGCTCCTGACGAACCTCACCGCGTGGCAGATGATCGTGCACAAGGCGCGCGTCGCGCCCGGCGACACGGTGCTCGTCCACGGTGCGGGCTCCGGCATCGGCGTCGCCGCGATCCAGATCGCGAAGCTCCACGGCGCGCGCGTGATCGCGACCGCGAGCACCGAGGAGAAGCTCCGGCGCGCGACCGAGCTCGGCGCGGACGTGGTCATCAACTACACGACCACCGACTGGGTCGCCGAGTGCCGCGCGCAGACCGGCAAGCGCGGCGTCGACGCGGTGATCGAGCACGTCGGTGGCGAGGTGTTCGCGGGCTCGCTCCGCGCCGTCCGCGCGGGTGGGCGGATCGTGACGTGCGGCGCGACGGCGGGCTTCCACCCGCAGATCGACCTGCGGCACATCTTCTTTCGCCAGGTCGAGGTGCTCGGCTCGACGATGGGCAGCAAGGCCGATCTGCTCGCCGTGCTCGGCCACGTCGCCGCCGGGCGCATCGAGCCCGTCGTCCACACGGTCCTGCCGCTCGCGCGCGCCGCGGACGCCCACCGCATCCTCGAGGACCGCGCCGCGTTCGGGAAGGTCGTGCTCGAGCCCTGACCACGCTGGTCGCCTCGCAGGCTCGGCGAACGATTCCCGCGGCGGCCGCGATCCGCACCGTGCGTTCGGTCGTACGATGGTGCGATGAGTCAGCCGCCTCCGGGGTCACTGGGCGCGCCGTTCGTCGGCGAGGCCTTCAAGTTCCTCAAGGATCCGTTCTCCTTCACGCTCTCGCGCACCAAGCAGCACGGGGCCATCTGGAAGACCAAGATCCTGTCCGACGTCACGGTGTTCTTCGCCGGACCGAAGGCGTTCTCGTTCTTCATGGATCCCGAGAACTTCACGCGCGAGAACGGCTCGCCGAAGTTCATGCAGGAGCTGCTGCACCCCGACGCCGTGCCGTTCCTCGACGGTGACAAGCACAAGACGCGCAAGCGTCTCCTGCTCGCGGCGTTCACCGATCAGGTGATGGACGGCTACCTGCCCGGCGTGTTCGCCGTGATCAAGCGGTTCCTCGACCGGTGGGTCACCGACGGCGAGAAGGCCGTCGCCGGCGATCTCTCGCAGCTCGGCTTCGACGTCGCCGACTACCTGTTCGCCGCGAGCGATCCGGCGACCAGCAACGTCGACGGCGCGAACGACTTCACGATCATGAACAAGGGCACGTTCGCCCCGCCGATCAACCTGCCGTTCACCGCCTACGGCAAGGCGATCAAGGCGCGCGACCGCCTGCGCGCGTACCTCAAGGAGCAGGTCGCGAACAAGGACGGCAAGGGCACCGCGCTCGGTGTCCTCAAGGAAGCGCGCGGTCCGAACGGCGAGTCGCTCACCGCGCGCGAGCTCGAGATCGAGCTGCTCCACTTCTTCTTCGCCGCGCACGGCGGCCTGACCGCCGCGTTCGCGTGGATCTTGACCGTGCTCGGCGAGCACCCCGAGCTCGCCGCGAAGCTGCGCGCCGAGGCCAACGCGAAGCTCCCCGCGGGCGCCGCGCCGACGCTCGTGCAGACCCGCGCGCTCGAGCTCGCCCGCGCCGCGTCGCGCGAGGTGCTGCGCGCGTATCCGATCGCACCCGTGACGTTCATCGGCGTCGCGAAGAAGGACCTCGAGCTCGACGGCTACGCGATCCGCGCCGGCTGGAAGGGCGCCGGTGCGATCTGGGCCACGCTCCAGGACGGCACCACGTTCGCCGATCCGACCTCCTACAAGGGCGATCGCCTCGGTGACGCGGCGCACGCCGGGCTCCCCGAGAGCGCCTTCGTGCCGCAGGGCGGCGGCCCGCCGGACGGCCACCGCTGCGCCGGCGAGGCGCTGATCCAGCTCGTCATGCCGGCATTCTTCGGTTGGTTCACGCGCAACTACGACCTGTCCTACCCGCAGCAGGACTCCTCGCCCGGCGGCGGCGGGCTCGGCCCGCTGCCCAAGGGCGGCGTGCGTGTGAAGATCACGAAGCGCTCCTAGATTCTCCGAGAGTGTGTCGCGATGTTTCAGCCGGCAACAAAGCGCCGGCCGGCGGGCACATATCTACATGACGTACACGACCGAGGACGAGGCCCCGACGCTCCGCCTGACCACGCTCCGTACGCTGGTGCGCCACGCACCGCCGCTCGCCGTGGTGCCGCTCTCCACCCCGCTCGCCGACCTGGCCGGCGTGCTGCTCGATCACCGCGTGTGGATCGTCGTGGTCGACACCGACGGCGTGCTCGCGGGTGTCCTTTCGAGTGATAACGCGATGCGCGCGCTCCGGTGCGATCCGGACGGCTGGGTCGCCGATCACATGGCGCGCTCGTCGATCCTGCTGTCCGCGGAGGCCGACATCGACGAGGCGTGGGCCGCGGTGGTCCACGAGGACGCCGATCACGTGCTCGTCGCGTCGGCGCACGGCGACCTGCTCGGAGTGCTCCAGACGTCCTTGCTCGCGACGTACCGCGAAGCCGCCTGATCAGCACGCGAGCGCGGCGTGAAACCGCGCCGGCTCCGCGGGAACCAGGCCCGGCGCCGACGACCACGGGCGGGTCCCCGCGGAGTCCGTGCGCGCGTGGACAACGGCTGACGACGCCCCACGTCTCGCCGCCGATCCCCCGAGGAAGCGCGGCCTGGTTTGCTTCGAATCGCAAATCGGTGACCCGCGCTGACAACCCGGAGGATTCCTGCGACGGTCGCGGTATGACGTCGCTGATCGTCGTCTCGTTGATCGTCGCCGCGTGCTCGAGCTCGGCGTCCAAGGCCAAGCCACCCGTCGAGAGCGCCGGGCGCGCGGCACGGATCGCGATCGGGACAGTCGAGGCGTATGCGGTCGCCGACGGACACCTGCAGGGGCCTAACGACGGCACGACGTTCGGCATCGGCCAGCCGACGGGCGCGACCACGGACATTCTCGCGGCGGCCGGCCTGCCGACGGACACGATCCGGCTCGACGTCCAGTGCTTGCTCGTGAAGTCGGGCGACCGGGTGATCCTGTTCGACACCGGACTCGGCTCGTTCGCAGACGGCAACACCGGTCACTTGCCGGAGTCGCTCGCGCTCGCCGGGGTCCAGCCCGGCGCGGTGACCGACGTGTTCATCTCCCACGCCCACACCGACCACGTCGGCGGCCTGGTCACGAAGACGGGCGCGCTGGCGTTTCCGGCCGCGACGATCCACCTGTCCGCACCCGAGTGGGCCTCGCTCCAGGCGGACCAGGACAAGGACGCGCAGGCGCTGGTCCACGCGATCGCCTCGAAGGTCGCCGCATTCGAGCCCGACACGCAGGTCCTGCCCGGCGTGAAGGCCGTCGATACGCGCGGCCACACACCCGGGCACAGCTCGTACCTCGTCGGCAGCGGCGCCGACGCGGTGTTCTACCTCGGCGACCTCGCGCACCACCACGTGATCTCCGTGCAGCGCCCGGCGTGGTCGATCCAGTTCGATGCGGACCGCGCGGCGGCCGGGACGATGCGGCAGCAGACGCTCGCGGCGCTCGCCGCGTCGGGCACGCGCGTGTTCGCCGTGCACTTCCCGTTTCCGGGGGTCGGCCACGTGGCGGCCGACGGTGCGGGCCTCGTCTGGACACCCGCGGCCCCGTGAGCGCCGCGGCGCCGCACGGCCCGTGCGCAGGAAGCGCGAGGGCTGATACGATCGGGCCGTGCAAGCGAGCCCCTTCGACGAGGAAGCGTTCTTCCGCGCGATCGCGGAGTCGGGCGTGCGGGCACTGCTCATCGGGCGCCGCGCGTTGATCGCGCTCGGGCTCCCGGTCATGACGCGCGACTACGACTACTGGATCCCGACCGACGAGGCCGAGGCCTTCAACGCGGCATTGAAGCCGCTCGAGATGTACCCGACACGGTCACCCGAACCGGCCCGACAGAACGGCCGCTACGTCATCGAGGGGGACGAGCACGTCGACGTGATCGTCGCGCGCACCGTCAGCACCATCGACGGAGTCATGGTGGCCTTCGAGGACGTGTGGGCACGCCGGCAGGTCCTCGAGTACGTGCCGGGTGTCTCGATCGCGATGCGGTCGATCGACGACCTGATCCTGACGAAGAAGTTCGGCGCTCGCCCGCGCGATGCCGATGACATCCGCTGGCTCCTGAGCAAGAAGTCATGAGGCTGGATGCCGACACGATCGCCGAGCTCGAGGCGTGGGAAGAGCGCAGGCTCTCGCCCGAGGAGTTCGCCGCGCGGGTCGCCGCCCCCTGGTCGGAGCGAGAGGCCGAGGACTTCGCCCAGCTCGTCGCCTGGTTCAATCGCCGCTATCCGACGGTCCGCGAGCGGCTGGCGTCGACCCGTCACCTGATGGCGCAGTGGGACCGCTCACGCCCGCGGCAGCCGTAGGACGAACGAGGCGCCACCGCCGTCGGCGGGACGGTAGGTCAGGTCGCCGCCCATCGCGCGCGCGAGTGACTGCGACAGCGCGAGACCGAGGCCGAGGCCCGCCGGGCCGTCGGCGGCGACGCCCCGCTTGAACGGCGTGAACAGCTTGGTCTTCACGGCCTCGGCGATGCCCGGACCGTGGTCGGAGATCACGATCTCGACGGAGTCATCACCGGCCGGGCGCGCGGCGAGCTCGATCGTGCGGTCCTCGGAGTCGCGGCCGTACTTCTCGGCGTTGTCGAGAAGGTTGCCGACGATCCTCGCGAGCGCGTCGCGATCGAACTTCGCGGAGAGGTCGGGTGTGACCTCGAGGGCGAGCGCGGCGCCGGCGCGATCGAGCGCGGGCTCGGCGCGCTCGCAGAGCGCGCGCAGCTCGGTGTCGAGCGACGCGACGGTCGGATCGACGGAGAGGTTGCCGCGCTCGAGCTGCGAGAAGCCGAGCACGTTGGAGACCACGCGGCCGAGGCGCGAGGCCTCCTCGCTCATCCGCTTCGCGTAGTCGCGCTGCTTCTGCGGATCGCCGAGGCCGTCGGCGAGCATGTCGCCGTAGAGCTGGAGACCCGCGAGCGGCGTGCGCAGCTCGTGCGCGGCCGCGGCGGCGAACTGGCTGCGCTCGCGCGCGAGACGCTCGGCGCTGGCGACGAGCACCACGACGAGCGCGGCCGCGAGCGCGGCGATCACGCCGAGCACGATGAAGCGCAGCAGGAACGCGGTCGCGAGCCTCGCCGCGCTCGTCGCGGCCTCGGCCACGGCGCGGGGATTCGGCGCGACCGAGAGCTGCCAGCCCGGCGCGATCTCGGCGTTGCCGTCGTCGCCGCGGACGAGCTCGACGACGTTGTCACCGGCGCGCGACGCGAGCCACGAGGTCAGCGCCGAGCGGTCGATCACGAAGCCCTGCGAGAGCCCGCCGTCGGGCGTGTCGACGTGGCGGACCGCGAGGAGCGCGGGCTTGCCGTCGAACGTCATCGTGCGCCACTCGAGCGGCGCGACCGTGATCATCACCGGCTTCGGTGGCTCCTCGGCGGGCGCGGGCTTGGCCACCGGCCGCGGCCGCGGCCGCGGTGCCGGGGTGACCGGCTTCGGCGCGGGCGTGGTCGGGCTCGCCGTGTCCGGGGTCGCGGTCGTCATCGCGGTCTCCGCGGTGCCGACCTCGCGGTCGCTCGTCATCGTGCTCGCGTCGGCATCGGAGGGCGGGGCGCCGGCGTCGATCGTGACCGGCGCGCTCCCGCGCGGCGCGCTCGTGGTCCCCGGCGCGGGCACGTTCGGGCTCGTCGAGCCATCGGTGGCAGGCACGCGCTCGTTGCCGGTCGCCGTGCGCGAGCCGTCGCGGCGCAGGCCGGGCGCGTTGCGGTACTGCTGGTAGATCGAGTTCGAGTTCCAGTTCTGGATGTAGCTGTTCTCGTCGATCGTGAACACCTGCGCCTGCTGCTGCTGCTGCTGCGCCTGGATCGCGACCTCGGGGTTCTTGCCCTCGGCGACCGCGTCGGTCTCGGGCTGCTTGACGACCGGCGGCGTCGTGCGGACGACCGGTGGCGTCTGGCGCGGCGGCGTGACCTGCGTGGCCTCGGCGACCAGCGTGCCCTGCCCCGTCCGCTCGGGCGGCGCGAGCGAGATCAGGCTCCTGCCGACCTCGGCGCGGAACCGGAGGTTGCCGGCGAGCTGCCGCGGCTCCGAGAGATCGGGGACGTCGTCGTTGATCGTCGGCGTCGTGGCCTGCCCGTGGGAGTCGAGCTGGAAGTAGCCGAGCACGAGCGGCTCGGTCGCGCCGCTGGCGAGCGGCGACGGCGTGACACCGACCGAGCCGGTGGCGCGCGGATCGTGCATCAGGTTCTGGTAGTGGAAGTACGGGCGCTCGACCTCGCGCGCGATCAGCTGCGCGAGCTCGGCGCGCAGCTCGTGCGCGAGCTCGTTGCCGCGCGCGGACGCCTCGTGTGCCGGCGCGGTCTCGGCCGCCCGCTGGCGGGCGCGCACGTCGCCCCAGCCGGAGAGGAACCATCCGACGAGCAGCACCGCGATCGCCGACGCGAGCAGCGCGGCCGCGTACCACGTGCGTCCGATCTTCACCGCGCGTGTCTCCAGGCGTAGCCGGCGCCCTTCACCGAGACGATCAGCGTCGGCTTCGCAGGATCGGCCTCGACCTTCTTGCGCAACACGGCGATCGCCATGTCGACCGCGCGCGTCTGCAGATCGCCGCGCTGGCCGAAGACTTGTTCGAGCAGCTCGGCGCGCGAGACCACGCGATCCTGGTGGCGGTGCAGCCAGCGCACGATGCCGACCTCGCGCGGCGTCAGCGTGGTGCGGTTGTCGCCGCGCACGACGACCATGCGCGCGAGATCGATGACGGCGCCGTCGATCTGCAGCTCGTCGAGCGAGTCGCCCGGCGGTGTGCGGCGACCGAGCACGCGGACGCGCGCGAGCAGCTCCCGGGCCGAGAACGGCTTGGTGACGTAGTCGTCGGCGCCCTCCATGAGCCCGCGCACCTTGTCGTCCTCCGAGCCGCGCGCGGTGAGCATCAGGATCGGCGTGCCGGGGCGCGCCGCGCGCAGGCGCCGGCACACCTCCATGCCGTCGAGGCGGGGCAGCATCAGATCGAGGACCACGAGGTCGAACGGATCGCGCAGCCCGGTCTCCACGCCGGCGACACCGTCGCCGACGGCGGTGATGTCGTGACCGTCGGCCTTCAACAGATCGACGATGCCTTCGCGGAGGCTCGGTTCGTCTTCGACCACCAGGATGCGCACGTGTCCATGGTAACGCGCGAGCGTGTAAGGCGGACGTAAGGGAGGGCTTTAGCCACTCCTGACGGCCGGTTGCGACACCGCGGTGCACGGTGGCGACATGACGAACCTGCCCTTCACGCTGTCGCTTTCGTTGCTCGCCGCGTGCTCGTCGGCGCTCGCCCTGCCCTCGCAGACCGCGATGTCGGCCGCCCCCGAGGTCGTGCGCGCGGGCGGTCCGGCCGCGCTCGAGCAGCTGCTCGCGAAATACGACCGGATGCAGCCGGGCGCGGAGCGCGACGAGCTCGCGCAGCAGATCGATCAGGTCGCCGCCCAGAAGCACGCGACCGTGTCGCGGATGTACTGGTACACCGACCTCGCCTCGGCAAAGGCGGCGGCGCAGAAGGCCGGCAAGCCGATCCTCGAGCTCCGCCTGCTCGGCCGGCTCGACGAGGAGCTGTCGTGCGCGAACAGCCGGATCCTCCGCGAGACGCTGTACGCGCACACCGAGCTGTCGAAGTGGCTGCGCGATCACTTCATCCTCATGTGGTCGACCGAGCGCCCGGTGCCGAAGGTCACGATCGACTTCGGCGACGGCCGGACGATCCACACGACCACCACGGGCAACAGCGCGCACTTCATCCGCGACGCCCGCGGCGAGGTCGTCGACGTCCTGCCCGGCGTGTACGCACCGGGCCCGTTCCGGGCCGAGCTCGACAAGACCCTCGCGCTGATCGCGACGCTCGACGGCACGGACGCCGCGAAGCGCGCCCAGCAGGTGAAGCAGTGGCACGCCCAGCGCGCCGCCGCGTCCCGATTCGCGTGGCGCGGCTACACGCGCGGAGCCACGGGCCGCCAGATCGCGGCGCTCATGAAGGATCCGCCCGACCAGACGGCGGTCGAGCGCGCGCAGGTGGTCACCGTCTCGAAGGCGTATGTCGAGATGCCGCAGCTCGCCGGCTTCGGCGCGGACCCGGGCGCGATCGACGAGGACGAGACCGCCGCGTGGGCGATGATCGGCGCGCTGCAGTGGAAGCTCGACGGTGCCCCGATCCTCGACGCGTCGAGCAAGTCGCTCGTCGTCGCGCTGCACCAGGCCGGCCCCGTCAAGTCGACGCAGGCCGAGCTCGACGCGCTGATCCCGCGGTTCGAGCAGCACCTCGTCGCCGACAGCGGTCTCAACGAGCTCAAGCTGCGCCCCAAGATCCACGCGTACCTGGCCGAGAAGCCGGCCGAGTTCGCCGCGCTCGACACGTTCCTCTACGGCGAAGTGTTCAACACGCCGGTCGCGGATCGCTGGCTCGGCCTCCTGCCGCGCACGGACGTGACGGGGCTGGCGGGTGACGGCGCGTTGATCCCCTGAGTTGGCCGACGCAGGAGGCCACAAGAGGTATAGTCACGCGCGATGCATCGCGCGCCTGCGCTGGTCCTGGTGATGCTCGGCGCGAACGCCGCCGCGGCGGACCCCACGCAGGTGGGCGTGTTCTTCGGCCCGCGCGTGTTCTCGAACGACTCGTTGCTCGGCTACAACGGCGACAAGGGCCCCGACGCGCCGCCCCACGCGACCCTCAACAACACGATCCAGTTCGGCCCGCGCATCGCGCGCCCGTTCTTCCCGTGGTTCGTCCCGGAGCTCGAGATCGGGCTCGCGCCGTCGGGCACCGATGCCGTCCACAACCCGATGACCGGCACCGACGCCGCCGCGACCAGCGTGTTCTGGATCGAGCCGCGGCTCCAGGTACGCTTCGAGCTCCTGCCCGGCCGCCGCATCATGCCGTTCGTCGTGGTCGGCGGCGGCGCGCCGATCTCGCTGTCGTCGGCGAAGCAGACGTTCGGCACCGACATCCTCGGCGAGGGCTACCTCGGCGGCGGCGTGCGGTTCGACACCGGCAAGCGCTTCACCGTCCGCGCCGACGCGCGGGTCGCGCTGCTCCCCGGGATCGAGCGCTACATCGCCGTCGAGCTCGACTTCTCCGTCGGGATCGAGCTGCGCATCGGCGCGCGCCCGCCGCGCGCCAAGGAGCAGATCCCCGACAGCGTGCCGGTCGACCGGGACATGGACGGCATCGTCGACGCGAAGGACCGGTGCCCGACGACCGAGGAAGACGCCGACGGGTTCGACGATCTCGACGGCTGCCCCGACATCGACAACGACCTCGACAAGGTGCTCGACATCGCCGACCGCTGCGCGAACGTCCCCGAGACCTACAACGGCTTCGAGGACGACGACGGCTGCCCCGACACCGTCCCGCAGGACGTCGACGCGCTACGCGGCACGATCGAGGGCCTGCTCTACGGCGACGGCGAGACGGCCGTGCGCGACAGCGCGCAGGCCAACCTCCAGCGGATCGCGAAGATCATGGCCGCGCACCCGTCGATCAAGGTCGTGCTGATCGGCCACACCGATGCCGAGGAAGCGAAGCAATTCGTCGAGGCACCGAAGGAGGGCGAGGCGCCGCCGCCGGACCTCGAGCAGGTCGCGCTCGATCTGTCGAAGGCGCGCGCCGAGAGCGTGAAGCAGGCGCTGGTCGCGCTCGGCGTCGCCGCGCCGCGGATCAACGTCGACGGCAAGGGCGCGGAGGAGCCGGTCGCGGAGAACGACAAGCCGAAGGGCCGGCTCGCGAACCGGCGCGTCGAGATCAAGCTCTACGTTCCGCCGCGCTGATCGAAATTAGGTCCGACCTAATTAATGCACTTCGTGTGCAACCGGGGTTGTCCGGGCCGGACGGTCAGTCCTTCGACTTCTTCTTGCCGAACAGGCCGCGCTTCTCCGCGGTGACGTCCTCGCCGAGCTCGGAGGCGAGCTGACGCAGCAGCTCCTCCTGCTTGCCGGTCCACTTCTTCGGGATCTCGACCTTGAACTGGATCACGTGATCGCCGCGGCCGCTCTCGCCGACGCGCGGGATGCCCTGGCCCTTGCGCACCATCACCTCGCCGGGCTGCGTGCCGGGCTTGAGGGTGATCGTCGCGGTGCCCTGGCAGTTGTCGTCGAGCGTGTAGATGTCGAGATCGCCGCCGAGCGCGGCCTTCACGAAGCTGACCGGCACCTCGGAGAGGATGTCCTCGCCCTCGCGCTTGAACCGCTCGTCGCCCTGCACGTGCAGCACGACGTAGAGGTGCCCCGTGGTGCCGCCGGGTGCGGTCTCGCCCTTGTTCGCGAGGCGCAGCGTCTGCCCGTCGTCGACGCCGGCGGGCACGGTGACCGTGAGCGTGGTGGACTCGGGCTTGGTGCCGCGGCCGCGGCAGTCCTCGCACGGATCCTTCACGGTCTTGCCGGCGCCGCGGCAGTGCGGGCACGTGGTCTGGACCATGAAGAAGCCCTGCGAGTGCACGACCTGGCCCTTGCCGTGGCAGGTGCCGCAGGTCTCGGGCTTGCTGCCCGGCTTCGCGCCGGTGGCGTTGCACGAACCGCACGCGATCTGGCGCGTGACCTTCACTTCCTTCGTCGTGCCCCACACCGCCTCGGCGAACGTGAGGCCGAGGTCGAGGCGGAGGTCCGCGCCGCGCGGCTGCTGCCGGCCGCCGCGGCCCGAGGTGCGGCCGCCGAAGAAGTCGCCGAACAGATCGCCGAACGCGGAGAAGATGTCCTCGACGCTGCCGAAGCCGTTCGCGCCGGCCGAGTTGCCGTTGGCCCCGCGGATCCCGTCGAAGCCGAACCGGTCGTAGCGCGCGCGTTGATCGTCGTCGCACAGGATCTGGTACGCGTTCGCGGCTTCCTTGAACTTCTCCTCGGCGTCCTTGTTCCCGGGGTTGTGATCCGGGTGGTACTGCTTCGCGAGCCGGTAGTAGGCCTTTTTCAGGTCGCCCGCGCTGGCATGGCGATCGACCCCGAGTACTTCATACAGGTCCCGCATGACTTGAAGAATCAACGCCTTGGGTAAGCCGGCCCAGGGGACCTGTCAAGCTATGCTGTCGGGCGTGTGGAGCCCGCCCGAGGTCTCGCGCGGCGCCCCGGACGAGGGCGACGCACTCCGCCGGGCCGAGCGGCTCGGCGAGGCGGCGGCGCAAACGGGCCTGGATCTCGACAGGTTATCCGGTACCGCGCGGTACATCGCCACGCTGGCCTGCCGGCTTGCACCGTACCTGGCCACCCTCCTGACCCGCGATCCCCACCGATTGGTCAGGGTC
>JAEUJX010000232.1 GCA_016794545.1 Myxococcales bacterium | reverse complement strand
GTCGCTGACGCTTCGCCGTTGAGAGTCTCGTCTTGCGCTTCACTCGTCGATCTCGATCACGATCTCCTCGATCGTGATCGGGTCGTCGTCGGGCTTGTCCGCCGGACCGGCGGTCGTCGAGGCCGAGCTCGCAGCCGCGGGCTTGGCCTCGGTCGTTCCGGACGACACGACCTTGATGTCGGCGTCGCCATCGTCGTCATCGCTCGCGGCCGCCGCGGAGACGATGGCCGCCGCACCGGGGCGCGGCGCGAGAGACTCGCCGCCGTCGCTCTCGCGCTCGGCCATCTTCGGCCAGCCCACGCCGCTGCCGGCGCGGGCACCGCACGCGGAGAGAACTAGGACCAGAGCCAGCGCGATGCGCATCTCGGCTCAGGATAGCATGCGCGCATGGCCATCGAAGTCGGCAAGAAAGCCCCGGCATTCACGCTCGAGTCCTCCGACGGCGGCAAGGTCAAGCTCGCGGACCAGGCGGGCAAGGTCGTCGTCGTCTACTTCTATCCCCGCGACAACACGCCGGGCTGCACCGTCGAGGCGCAGGAGTTCTCCGCCGCGATCCCCGCGCTGAAGAAGCTCGGCGCTGTGGTGTTCGGCGTGAGCAAGGACTCGATCGCCTCGCACTGCAAGTTCCGCGACAAGTACGGCCTCGCGTTCCCGCTGCTCACCGACGCCGACGGCAAGGTGATGGAGGCCTACGGCGCGTGGGGCGACAAGGTGATGTACGGCAAGAAGCTGAAGGGCATCATCCGGTCGACCGTCGTGATCGGGAAGGACGGCAAGGTGATCAAGCACTGGCCCAAGGTCAGCGTGAAGGGCCACGTCGCCGACGTCGTCGAGACCGTCAAGGCGTCGGTGAAGTAGCCGCCGTCGCCGCGAGGCGAAAGCCGACGCTGCGCACGGTCTCGATCAGCTCGGGGCGCGGCAGCTTGCGGCGCAGCCGCAGGATCACGTTGTCGACCGCGCGCTCGCTGACCTCGAGGTCGCTCTCGCCCCACGCCAGGTCGAGCAGCTCGGTGCGCGACAGTGGGCGGCCGCGCGCCTTGATCAGCTCGCGCAGCACGGCGAGCTCGATCGACGTCAGCGAGACCGTCTTGCCCGCGATCCACAGCTCGCGGCCGTAGAGATCGAGCGTGAGGTCGCCGAAGCGCATGCGCCCGTTCGACATCCCCTTCCAGTGCACGCGCCGGTGCACGGCGCGCACGCGTGCGACGAGCTCGCGCGCGGAGAACGGCGCCGGCACGACGTCGTCGAAGCCGGCGGCGAGGAGCACCTCGTTGTCCGCCGGGCTGCCGTCCTCGACGATGCCGATCAGGCCGGCGTGAACATCGGCCTGGGCCCAGGTGACGAAGCGATCGGCGAGGAGCCGCGCGAACGCCGGATCGAGGCTGATCACGTACACCGGATCCACGGGTGGGCGGTCGAGCACGGCCGCGGTCGCCACCTCGACGCGCATCGCCTCGCGCCGGAGCTCGTCGACGAGGCGCTGCGCCGACGCCGTCGTCACGATCGTCACGACCGTGACGCGCAACGGCTGGATCGGCACGGAGAGGTCGTCGTGCGCTGACAAGGCGTCCACACCTCACTCTAGGGAAGGCTCGTCACGCGACGATCGCGGTTCCGCAACGGCCACGTGACGCGATGCCCGCGCGGCAGGTCACCTCGTCGTGACCGTGCCGTCACACGGGCCGCGACACGCACGTGTCGCCAACACGTTGCGCGGGCTGCCGCGTCGCGTTGCTCGGGGTCTCTACCGTGGGGACATTCGATACGGGAGGTTCCGATGAAGGCGATCTCGACGGCCAGACACGTCGCCGGTGGCCTGTTTCACGCACTCGCCGAGCTCGGCGCCGTGCGCATGTCGCCACCCCGCGACCTGCGCGCCGCGGCCCACCGGCTCGCGGGTGCGCTCGGCACCGTGGCGCGCGCACACGACCTTCAGGTCACGCTCCGTGGGGAGGTGCCGCGCTCCGTCTCGCTCGTTGTCGCAAACCACGTCAGCTACCTCGACCCGCTGGCGATCCTGCCGATGTGCCCGGCCCTGCCGGTCGCGAAGTCCGAGGTCGAGGGCTGGCCGATCGTCGGGCCGATCGGCACCGCGCTCGGAACGATGTTCCTCCGGCGCGACGACGTGATGGCCCGCGCGCGCGTGCTGCGCCGGATGCACGACCTGCTCGCGTGCGGCGTCTCGGTGCTGAACTTCGCCGAGGGCACCACGACGCGCGGCGAGTCCGTCGGTCCGCTGTGGCGCGGCGGCTTCGGCATCGCGCGGCGGCTCGGCATCCCCGTCGTCCCATGTGTCGTTCGCTACCGCGATCCCGCGCTCGCCTGGTGCGACGGCGCGACGTTCTTCCCGCACTACCTCCGCACCGCGGGCCAGAAGCGGCTCGAGGTCGCGGTGGTGTTCGGCCCGCCGCTGCAGGCGCGCACCGGCGAATCCCCCGAAGGCATGGCCGCGCGTGCCCGTGGCCTCCTCTCCCACATGCTCGACCTCACGAGGTGGACCGATGCAGGACTCCGCACTCAGCTACCTTCGCCACGGGCAATCCCCGTTCTTCCGCCTGCCCGCGTCGCGTGACGTCGCGAACGCGGAGGTCGCCGTGCTCGGCGTGCCGTACGACGGCGGCACGACCTACCAGCCCGGCGCGCGGCTCGCACCGTTTCACGTGCGGCGCGTGTCGGCGCTGCTCCAGTCACATCATCCGGTGCATGGCATCGACGTGTTCCGCGACCTGCGCTGCGTCGACGGCGGAAACATCGTGTTTCCACCGTTCGATCGCGAGGCGATGCGCGCTGCCGTAGAGGCGGAGATCCGCCAGCTCTCGGCCGCTCTCGTCACCCCGCTCGTGTTCGGCGGCGACCACTCGGTGACGTTGCCGATCCTGCGCGCGCTCGCGAAGCGCCACGGCCCTCTCGCGGTCGTGCAGGTCGACGCCCATCTCGACCTGTCGACCGCCGAGGTATGGGGCGAGGACTTTCACCACGGGACGGTGTTCCGGCACGCGATCGACGAGGGCCTGATCGCCGACGGTCAGCTCTACCAGCTCGGCCTCCGAGGCCCGCGCGGAGCGGAGACCGACGACGCCCTGGCCCGCGCGCGCGGCCACCACGCGGTCAGCGCCGACGAGATCGGCGAGCGCGGTCCCAAGCGCGTGTGCGCCGAGGTCCGAGAGCGGATCGGTCGCCACCGCCCGGTGTACGTGTCGTTCGACATCGACGCCGTCGATCCGGCGCACGCCCCGGGCACCGGCACGCCCGTGCCCGGTGGGATCACGGCCCGCGAGGCGCTCGCCCTCGTCCGCGGCCTCGCCGGAACGAACGTGATCGGCGGAGACATCGTCGAGGTCTGCCCGCCGCTCGACCACGCCGACATCACCGCGCACCTCGCGGCGCACCTCGCGTGGGAGCTCCTCGCGGTCATCGCGACGAGGAGCTAGGCACCCACGCGCGATACGACACGGTCGCGTGCACGAGGAGCTCGAGCAGCGGTAGGTGGCGGCGCAGCGTGCGGCGGTGGCGGTGGGGCTTGATCGGGTTGAAGCGCCCCAGCGGCGAGAGGCCCTGCAGCGGGTTCTTCCGCACCCACGCCCACGAGCCCATCTCGAGCGTCAGCGGCAGCAGGACCGTCCGCCGCTCGTCGTAGATGTGATCCCACAGGTCGCCCTTGATCGTGTACGCGCGGGCCGTCTGTTCGAACGTGTAGACGTGGTTCGGCAACGACTCGTCGAGCAGCGCCCCGAACGCGCGCACGGCGGCCACATCCGCGATCGGCTCGCGGGTCCGCGCGTACGGGTACCACAGCCGATCGACGACGCCGTAGCCGCTGTGCAGATCGAGCGCGAACGCGAACGGCGCGTCGCGGGTCTCGGACGCGACCAGCTCGACCAACGCGCGCGACTCGACCTCGAGGCCGCGACGTCCCATGAACCACGGCAGCTTCGGCGTGAGCCGCTGACCGCCGAGCAGCGGCGTGGCGCGGCCACGCGACGGCGGCGCGTTGCGCATGAGGTCGACGCCGTTGCCGTTCGCGCGCTGGCCGAGGGCCATCCCGACGGGGTTGAGCAGCGGCAGCACGACGATGCGGCAGCGCGCGAGCGCGTGTCGCCACACCTGGTCCCACGACAGGCGCGAGCCGAGCGCCGTGAGGAAGGCGATCGCGACCTCCGCGCCGATCCGCTCGATCCCGTGGACACCGCCGACGACGATCAACACGGGAACGGGACCCGCGGCGCCGAACGTGACGGCGGGGATCGGCAGCCGCTCGACCTGCGCGAGCTCCCGGGCAGCAGCCGGGTGCTGCTCGGCGAGCTGGTGGATCGCGTAGAGGACGTCCGCGATCACGCAGCGACGTCGGCGGGGCGTGCCGGCACGAAGCCGAGCCGCTCGTACTTCGCGCGCATGCGCTCGAACGTCGCGCGGTCGATCTTCGACACCAGCCGCTCGTCGCCCGGTCCGTAGAAGTCGACCTTGCGGCCGACCTCCTGGGCGCCGAGCATCCGGTGGAGGGCGCGCGCGGGCGCGTTGTCCTCCTTCACGGTGAACCAGCAGACGTCGACGTCCTCGATGACGCGGCGGACGAACGCGCCGATCAGCTGCATCGTGACGCGCGTGCGCTGGTACTCGGGGATCACGGCGAGCGTCGTGCAGTACACCTCCTTGCCGCGCGTGAACGACAGCAGGTAGCCGACCGGGCGATCGCCGTCGAGCGCGAGGAAGCACGAGTCGGCGAAGATCTCGGTGCACAGGCGCAGGTAGTGCGGACACAGCACCGCCTCGCCCATCGCGCCGAACACGTCGTTCTCCAGCGTCGCGAGTGCGGCGAAGTCCGCGGTGGAGAGCGACCGGATCGTGTAGTGATTCATCGGGACCTCCTTGCCGTCACGATGACTCCCGCATGAAACGCGACGACAACACGCGAGTGACCTTTCACGGCGCGAGCGCGGTCTGGATGCCGGTCGGCGCACCTTGCACGAGCTGCGACTCGATCAGCGGCGCGCCCAGCAGGGCGTCGCGGCCGCGCGCGAACGATTGCGCGCGGACGATCGCGAGGTACGCGCGGTCGAGCGCGAGCGCGCGCTCCGGCGTCGGAACCACGAGCACGGAGATGTCCTTCGCGAACGCCTCCGCGAGACCATCGGGGACCCTGCCCCGGTCGTCGAGGAAGCGCGCCGCGACCTCGGCGTTCGTGCCGTAGTCGTCTCCACCGCGAACGGACTCGAGCCACACGCGATACTCGCCGCGGCCGTCATCGCGCACGGGCTCGGTGATCCCGCGGAAGCCCCGCGCGCCCCACGCGAACCAGCCGACCTTGCGCGCGAAGCTGAACGTGCCGTCGGTGGTGGCGCCGACGCCGCCGTGGCAGCCGATGCAGTACGCGGTCTCCTCGAGCGTCTGGGGTCGGAGCACACCTCGCTCGTCCTCGATCCAGCCGCGCACCGTCCAGCCTCCGCCGGTGCCGAGACCCTTCTCGGAATCGCCGAGGATGTGGCGCAGCACGTCGGGGTCGCGCTCCTTCTCCCCCTGCTCGTGCTTCGCCGCGACGTCGAGGTCGGCGTAGCTCATCCAGCGCGCCTTCCGCATGTAGCGGACCTCCTTCATGCGCGCGGCCGGCCACACCTGGCCATCGATCACGTCGAGGTAGCGCAGGCTGTGCACGATCTCCGTGCCCGCAGGGAACAGGCCCGCCGCCGGCCACCCCCACACCCTCGTGTCCAGCGCCGCGGCGGCGCCGACGTAACGCGGCTCCCGACCCGGTGCCGGCGGCCACCGGAACGCGACCCGCGTCGCGGTGCCGAGCGCGCCGTCTCCGTCGAGATCCGCGCCGAGGGTGCGCTCGTCGGCGGGCGGGATCGCGACGTCGGTGCGTTTGACCGCGGCCTCGAGGATCGCGAGGTTCAGGGCGTAGATCGCGAGGCTCGGCCTGCCCTGCGCGTCGCGCCGGTAGGCGTCCGGCAGCCGGATGAACGCGTCGCCGGCCGAGCCGTTGGTCGGCCAGAACATGCCTGGGGTAGGCGGCGACGCATATGCGCGCCACCACGTGACCTCACCGCGCCCGTCGCGGTCCCAGCCGTCGCGGTCGGCGGCGAACGCGCAGTCGGTCTCGCCGCGGTAGTTGCCCTCCCGCACGTACGAGAGCAGCTCGGCGTCTCCGATCGCGGCCGGCGCCGGCGGCGTCATCACGTTCGTCCAGCGATTGGTCGCCGCGTAGCGCGGGATCGAAAGCTCGGTCTGGACGTCGCCGTCGTCGATGAAGTTCGGCGCGACCGAGTCGCGATGACAGGTCGCACACGGGTTCCGCCCGCCCGTCGTCTTCGCGTAGCACTGCGGCGGGATGTACGCGGCGAGGTTGTCGATCGCCGGCGCAGCGACGCGCCCCGCGGCGGCGGGCGCGGAGGCGGTCGCCGGCTCCCGTTGCGAGGCCCGGAGCCCGATCGCGACGAGCGCCGCCGCGAGCCCCACGAACAGCAACCCGGGGCGCATCAGTTCATCGCCGGCAGCGGGCCGATGTACCCGGTGTACGAGCGCAGCTCCGTCGGATCCATCATCATGGTCTGATCGGTCTCGCCGAACGGGTGCTGGACGTTCGCCTTGATGTACGCGCGGCCGCGGATGTTCGAATAGAAGTAGACGCCGGTCGACTCGGCGCCGTACGGCGTCGTCATGATCCGGTCGAGGCGACCGGTCTCGAGGTCGTACGCCCACACGGCGTCGTTCTGGTGCTCGCTGCCCGCGTCCTCGCCGATCAGGAGCGTGCGGTAGCCGGGGACGAACGACAGGTTGTCCGGTGCCGCCATCGCGCTCACCGCGCACTCGTTCTTCCCCGCGTACGGGCTGCCCGCGGGATACGGGTTCATGTTCGCCGGGTCCTGCAGCCAGATGCCCTCGAGCAGCGCCTTCGTGTCCGAGGCCACGTAGTCCGTACCGATCACGACATCCTTGCCGATCGTCAGCTCGTACACCGCGCCGCACCCGTTCTCGGCGAGGCGGATGTGGTTCGGACCACCGAGATCGCGCGTCGCGTGGCCATTGACCATGCCGTTGTTGACCTCGGAGAACGCGACGTACAGGCGGTGCCCCGCGGCGTCGTACGTGATGCCCTCCATCTTGCGGAACTCGGTCGTCGCACCGAGGTACGCCGCGTAGCGCCGGGTCTCGAGCCGGGACGCCGCGAGCTCCATGCCGGTCTTGAGGCTCAGGCACTCGGCGCGCGTCACCGAGTCGGTGTTCACACCCTTGAAGCCCGCGGGGCACGTGCCGTCGGGTGCCATCGTGGCCGTGTCGAAGATCTGCGAGAACGTGATGCCGCCGTCGACGAGCGCCTTCACGTCGGCGTTCTTCGCGTTGCCGCCGAGCTCGATCCAGTACAGGTCCGCGCTCCCGTTCGGCGCGCCCGCCGGGCTGGTCTGGAACCACCGCGCGGCGTACAGCCGGCCCTCCGACAGATCGCCGGCCGTCTTCGCGATGAACATCGTGAACGCGTTGTTGGTGCCGTCGCTCGTGATGTAGACGGTCTTGCGATCCGGCATGACGTACGCGAGCTCGATCGCGCCGCGGCCCATCGCGTAGTGCTTCTTCACGCTCGTCGCGCCGCCGGAGGCGACCGACACCTCGACCGGGTAGCCGTAGTGGTACGGCTTGAACGCGGCCTTCGCGGCGGCGACCGTGACCGTCGCCGGGTCGAGCCGGAAGTAGCGCAGCATGTTGACGTTCGAGCTGCCGGTGACCTGCGCGACCGTCGTCGCCGTCTCGGTCTGCCGCGCGTCCTGCGGGTACTCCTCGGATCCGAGGTGCGTGCTCCACGGTGTCACGCTGCTCGCGCACGGGTTCCACAGCCCGTTGACGCTCGAGAAGTCCACCGGCCGCGTGCTGGTCATCGACAGCACGCCGGTCGCGCTCTGCGTCAGCTGGCTGATGTACATCGCGCCCGGCTGCGTCTCGAACTGCGTGATCTCGTAGAGCTGGTTGCCGACGTCGAGGATCGACGAGAAGTCGTTCGACGGCGACACGAACTCCGAGCCGTCCTGCTGCCGCACGGGCATGCCCGTGTTGTCGACGATCCGGCCGAACACGGCGGTGCCGAACGTGTCGCCGCTGCGCGCGACGGTCGTGTACTGGAGACCGACGAGCGAGTTGTTGACGAGCGCCTCGCTCGACACGAGCACTCGGCGCTTGTCCGCGTCCGTCACCGGTGCGGTGACCGGCGAGAAGCTCAGCACCTTCAGCGTGGCATCGGTGCCGTTGGAGCCGTTGGAGCCGTTCTGCCCGTTCGTGCCGTTCTGACCGTTCGTGCCGTCGGCCCCGTCGGTGCCGTCGGTGCCGTTCGATCCGTCCTTGCCGTCTTCACCGGCACACGCGAGGGCCATGGTGGCGAGCAGCGCGCTCGCGATCGTTTGTCTGATCATGGCGACACGCTAGGAGCGTTCGATGGCGAGATCGCCGCGCGTCGGCTACTTCACGGGAGCACGAGCGCGGCGAGATCGTCGACGTGCTCGAATGAACGAAAGTCGTCGCGCGTCTGTCTCGCCTCTGCGACCGCGCTCGTCGCGATCTCGTCGGCGAACGCAACGCCGTCACCGAGCACCGGCGCGATCGCCATCCAGCCCGGACGTCCATCGGGCGCGCGCGCGGCGCCGTGCGCGCTCGCGAGCCGGCGCCCCAGCAGCTCGGCGAGAGAACGCTCGTCCGCGCGGGGCAGCGCCGCGATCGCATCGCGCGAGAAGTTGCGCTGATACGCTTCGCGGTCGCGCACCTTGAAGCTCGCCCCCTGCACCTCCGCGCGGCCGAGGAGCGGGTCGGCATCGGGGCGCGCCTGCAACCGGCGCTGCGCGTCGGTGACCCGCGAGGCCGGCGACGGCCACTCCGCGGTCAGCAGCTGCGGCGCGCCGCCGGGCACCGCGGTGTCGCGCTGCTCCTTCAACTCGAGCAGCCGGTCGTCCGCGAGCACGACGTTGTAGCGGAGCGCCGGGTAGCTCGACACGCCCTGTCCGATCCGGCGGGCGCGCAGCTTCACGCTCACCGTCTCGCCGCGGCGGCTCGCCCACTGCGCGATCGCGGCATCGAGCAGCGCCCCCTCCGCGGGGCTGACCTCGCGCACGGTGTCCTCGTAGACCCCGTCCTGCGCGCGCTCTTTCCGATCGCCGATCACGAGCACGCCGCCGGGTGCGAGCTCCGCGAGCGCGGCGCGCGCGGTCCCCTGGTCCGACGCCTCGTCGAGCTCCTCGTCGATCAGCGGGTGCAGGCCCGCGCGCAGCTCGAGCGGCGGCGCGCCGCCGGCGAGCGCCGCGATCTCCATCGCGTACCCGCGCGCGACCCGCTGCGCGAGCTCGACGTCATCGCTGCCATCGCCGCTGGTGGCCATGATCAGCCCGACTGCGAGCCGGCGCACGTCCGCGGTGAACGGTCCGTACCCCGCCGCATCGAGGTCATTCCAGTCCGCGAGCAGCGTGCCGTCCGCGGCGCGGAACGTCCCCACGTTCTCCGGGTGCGGATCGCCGACCAGCAGCACGGCGGGCGCCGGGAACGCCGTGGCGATCACGCCGTCGTTGACGTCGCGCCAGTAGACCGCCGACGTGCCGCGCATCCAGTCATAGGCGCTGCGCTGCATCTTCACGAGCTTCAGCTCGACGAGGTCGCGGTCGCGGTCGGCGTACGCGCGGTTGTCGAGCGCGAGCGTGTCGATCACGCGCAGCTCGCGCGCGCTCCGTGCCTCGTCGCCGCACGCGGCGAGGACGAGGGCGAGGAGCGAAGCGCGCGGCACGCCTGATTAGACCACGCGCGCGGTGACGCGGGCACGATCGCTCGGTCACACTCCGTGATCATGGGCACTCACCCGCGCTACCGCATCGAGGGCGACACCCACTGCATCGACGTGCGTCTCAACACGATCGAGCAGCTGTTCGACAACCGCGATCCCGCCCCGTTCCGGGAGCGCGACCTCGACCCCGACCTCGTCGAGTATCTCCACGGCGCAGGCGAGGATCTGTCGTCGCACGGCCCGTTCAAGGTGGTCATCTGGGTGACCGGCCCCTGCCAGCCTGCGGAGGTCGAGACCGGCTATCGCGCGCACTTCCTCTACGAGCTGGAGCGCATCGATCGCCGCCGCCGGCGACACCGCCGCACCGGCCAGGTCGCGCTGCTGCTCGGAGTCACGCTGCTGGTGTTGATCCTGTCGGCGTCGGAGCTGCTCGCCGGGTACGAGGACCGGCTCGTCGCGGCGTTCCGCGAGGGCCTCGTGATCCTCAGCTGGGTAGTGATGTGGCGACCGGTCGAGATCCTGCTCTACGACTGGGTCCCGGTGCGGCGCGAACGCAAGGTGATGCAGCGGCTGCACGATGCACCGATCGAGGTGCACGCCGAGAGAGGCCCATCCGCCGCCTGATCGTCACTTCACCGCGAACGGCCTGCGACGCAACCGACACATCCGTCGCGAGGTGACGTCACTCGCGAGATCGTCGTCGTCGCTTGTTTCTGTCCGGTCACGAACCGCTCGCACGGGCGACATCGACGCTCCGTATGGTGCCCCTCGATGCAGCGCTCCACCTGGCTCGTGACCGCGACCGCGTTTGTCCTGGGCGCAACGACCGTGCGAGCGGACGATGCACCGCAGGCCCCGAACGGCGAGACCCCGCCGGCGCAGGCACCGACGCCGCCCGCCGAGACGCCGCCCGCCGAGACGCCCCCCGCGCCGGCGCCTCCGGCCGAGGCGCCACCGGCCGGCACGGCCCCCGCGCAGACGCCGCCCGCCGAAGCGCCGCCCGCCGAAGCACCGCCGGCGGAGGCGCCGCCGGCGCCGCAGGGCACGGTCAGCGGCAAGCTGATCGACAACTCCACGAAGGAGGGCCTGCCCGCCGCGACGATCCAGATCAAGGGACCGGGCGGAGACCAGACCCTCGCGACCGAGCTCGACGGCACGTTCACGCTGTCACTCGCGCCGGGCAGCTACACGATCACGTGGACCACGCCCGACTACATCGAGGTGACGCGCACGGTCGTGGTCACGCTCGACAAGCCGCTGGTCGTGAACCTCGGGCTCGACATGATCCCGAGCAAGGCCGCCGAGGAGACGATCGAGGTATTCGACACGATCGATACCCGCAAGTCCTCCGCGGTGCTCGCCGAGCGGCGCGCGGCGGCGACGGTCAGCGACGCGGTCAGCGCCGAGCAGATCTCGCGTTCGCCCGACAGCAACGCCTCCGACGCCGCGAAGCGCATGGTCGCCGCGACGATCCAGGACAACCGGTACATCGTGGTGCGCGGCCTCGGCAGCCGCTACTCGCTCACGCTGCTCAACGGGATCCCGCTGCCGAGCCCCGATCCCGACATGCCGTCGGCGCCGCTCGATCTATTTCCGGCGTCGCTGATCACGAACCTCACCGTCAACAAGACCTTCTCGCCCGACCTACCGGCGAGCTTCGCGGGCGGCGCGCTCGGGATCGAGACGCGCACGTACCCGACGAAGTTCACGTTCAAGGCGAAGGTCGGTGTCGCGAACAACACGCTGTCGTCGTTCCAGACACTGAACGGCCAGAACGGCGGCAGCCTCGACATCCTCGGCTTCGACGACGGCTCGCGCGCGCTGCCCTCGTCGATCCCGAAGTACAAGCTCGCCGGCGACTTCTCGTTGCCGCAGGAACAGCGCAACGCGCAGATCGCGGGCTTCAAGAACAACTGGGAGATCGAGCGCGGCACCGCGGGCCCGAACCTGTCGCTCGGCGCGCAGGTCGGCGACAGCCTGAAGCTCGGAACGCACCGCCTCGGCTACTTCTCGAGCCTCAGCTACGGCCACGGCTATTCGCGGCGCCAGGCGCACATCTCGCGCGTCGGAAGCGAAGACGGGATGGGCGGTCGCCTGCCGGCGGACATGCAGCTCGATGACGACTCGGGGACCGAGTCCGCCAACCTCGGCGCGATCGCGAGTGTCGGCTGGACGCCGGCGTCGGGTCACAAGATCGACGTGTTCAACATGTACTCCCACTCGGGAGACATCACGGCGAGCCGGGTCACCGGCATGGAGAACAACAACTCGGTCGTCGACCGCACGCGCCTCCAGTTCCTGCAGCGCGAGCTCGTGTTCACGCAGATGCTCGGCGAGCACAAGGTCGCCCCCAAGGCGATCGTGGAGTGGCAGGGCAACGTCGCGCACGTCGCGCAGTACGAGCCCGACACGCGCGACCTCCTGCGCACGCAGGGGACCGACGGCCGGTACGGGATCCCGATGGCGGTCGGCGCGGCCGAGCGCATGTACGGCGAGCTGTCCGATACGACGTTCGGCGCCGGCGCTGCGGTGCGCGTGCCGCTCGAGAAGGTGAAGCTGAAGGCCGGCGGCCTGATCACGCGCAGCGATCGCACGTATCAGCAGCGCCGCTTCCACTTCGACGTCCTCGGCGACATGGCGTACGAGGATCCGAACGTCGCATTCTCTCCGGAGAACGCCGGCGTCGCGATGGCGATGACGGAGGTCACCGTCCCGAAGGACGGCTACGTGGCGGAACGCATGGTGACGGCCGCGTACGCGATGGCCGACGTCAACGTGACGAAGAAGCTCCGCGCCGTCGGCGGCGCCCGGCTCGAGATGGCACACCTCGAGGTCGGCCTCGAGTCGAAGATCGACCTGATGGTTCCGCCGGAGAAGCGCACGACGCAAGACGACGTCGACGTGCTGCCCGCGGTCAACCTGGTGTACGCCGTGACGCCGTCATCGAACCTGCGCGCCGCGTACGGGATGACGCTCGCGCGGCCGAACTTCCGCGAGATCTCTCCGACGCTCTACTTCGACTTCGTCCGCCGGCGTGCGATCGGTGGCAACCCCAACCTCCTCCAGACCACCATCCACAATGGCGATCTGCGCTGGGAGACGTTCCTCGGCGACAGCGAGGTGCTCGCGGCCAGCCTGTTCGTGAAGCAGTTCGACAAGCCAATCGAGCGCACCGTTGAACAGGCCGGCGATGGCCAGAACGTCGGCTTCGAGAACGGCACGAGCGCGAACACGTACGGTGTCGAGCTCGAGGCGCGGCTCTCGCTCGGCCGCGTGACGCCGGCGCTCCGGGAGTTCTCGGTCGGCGGCAACCTGAGCCTCATCCGCTCGAACATCGAGGTCTCGGGCGCGAGTCGCGCACTGCAGGGCCAGTCGCCCTACGTCGCGAACCTCGGGCTCGGCTACGAGTCGAACGCGTCGAAGACGCGCGTCGACCTCCTGTTCAACTCGTTTGGCCGGCGCATCGACGAGGTCGGCACGGGCGGCGCGGGCCACGTCTACGAGGAGGCGTTCCACCGCCTCGACCTCGCGGTCAGCCAGCCGCTGCCGCGCGACGTCCGCCTGAAGCTGTCGGGCACGAACCTCCTGAACCAGCGCGTCGTGCGCACGCAGGACGACGTCGAGATCTTCGCGTATCCGGTCGGCGTCACCGTCGTCGGTAGCGTCGAGATGACCCTCGAATAGCCACGTAACGAAACTTGAAGGAGTCTGCCGTGAAGAACTTTCTCATCCTCTCCAGCCTGCTGTTCGCCGGCGCCGCGGGTTGCGGCGATGATGGTGGCGGCAACAACACCCCGGTCGATGCGCCTCCCGTGCCCGTCGACACGCCGCAGGGCGGTAGCGTGATCCGTCTCAACGACGACATCACCTCCGACACGACGTTCCTCGCGAAGAACACCTACGTGATCCCGCGTCTCAAGCAGCTGTTCGTGAAGAACGGCGCGACGCTGACGATCGAGGCCGGCACCGTGATCCAGGGCGAGCAGGGCGCGCTGCTCGTGATCACGCGTGGCTCGAAGATCATCGCGAACGGTACGGCCACCGCGCCGATCGTGATGACCTCCGCGCAGCCGACCGGCCAGCGCACGCCCGGCTTCTGGGGCGGCCTGCTGATCCTGGGCGCGGCGCCGGTGAACGTCAACAAGAACGCGAACCCGCCGAGCGACGAGGCCACGTTCGAGGCGTTCACCTCGGCGATCCCCGAGGGCAAGTTCGGAGGCACCAACGCCGCCGACAACAGCGGCGTCCTCAAGTACGTCCGCGTCGAGTTCGCCGGCTTCAACTTCGTCGCCGACCGCGAGTTCAACAACATCACGCTGTGCGGCGTCGGCAGCGGGACGACGGTCGACTACATCCAGGCGCACGGCGGCACCGACGACGGCGTCGAGCTGTTCGGCGGCACCGTCAACCTCAAGCACGTCGTCTCGTCGCAGAACCAGGACGACGGCTTCGACACCGACAACGGCTGGAACGGCAAGGTGCAGTTCCTGATCGTCCAGAACATCTCCCACCCGGCGACCCTGCCGGAGGCGACGAACGGCTACGAGTCCGATAACCACGGCACGGCCGCGTCGTTCAACGCCCTGCCGCGCACCGCGCCGACGATCTACAACGCGACGATCATCGGCGACCACGCGTACACCGGCGTCGCGAGCTTCGCGGCCGTGTTCCGCCGCGGCACCTCGGGCCAGTACTTCAACCACATCTTCTACGGGTTCCCGAAGGGCCCCGAGTTCCGCGACCCGGAGACCAAGGCGCAGCTCGACGCCGGCATGCTCGCGATCAAGAGCTCGATCTTCTTCGGCAACGACGCGACGGCGACGAACCTGCCGCCCCCGCAGGCGTCGAACGACATCGACGAGAGCGCGTACATCACCACCGCGAACGGCAACCAGATGGGCATGGACCCGCTGATGCCGACCGGCGCGATCAGCAAGTCCGCCCCGGTGTTCAAGCCGAACACCGGCTCGCCGGCGATGACCGGTGGCGCCACGCCGCCGAGCGACGGCTTCTTCGACACGACCGCGACCTTCATCGGCGCGGTCGGCGCCGACGACTGGACCGCGGGCTGGACCGCCTACCCGCAGAACTGATCGGCACTGGTTCGAACCACGAGGCTCCCGGATCTCCGGGAGCCTTCGTCGTTCCGGATCACTTCTTGACGAGGTCCTCGCACTTCTTGAACTCGTCGCAGGACTTCACGCTCTCCGCGCACGAGGCGCCCTTCTTCAAGTTCTCGTACATCTCCTCCATCATCTTGCGCGAGTCGCCGGTCGCGCCGGCGTACTCGCCCTCGAACGCGGCGAGGCACATGCCGGTGACCATCGTCTTCACCTGATCCTTCTCGTCGCCCGACAGCGCGCCGTCCTTCTCGCACTTCATGGACCAGTCGGCGTACGCCTCGCACTTGCCCTTGTTCTTGTTGCAGGCGGCGATCGAGAGGAGAGCAACGGAGAGGATGAGTGCGCGCATGGCGCGCAACCTACCATCGGCGCCGAACGCTCAGGGCGTGTAGAACACGCCCTTCAGGTCCTCGGTGCGCGACAGCTCGCAGACGGTACCGCCCCCGCCGCTCCGCTTTCGCGACGTCGCGCGGAACTGATAGTACATGCCTGGAATAAGCGCCGGACCCGCGTACTGGACGGACGGGGTTCCGCCGCTGACGCCGGGGATCGTCGTCATCCACACGCGCTGGCCGAACGCGTCGAACACCTCGACGAGGTACTCGTCCTCGCTGGAGTCGTCGACCCACCGCAGCGTCGGCGTCCCCGACACGGCCTCCGCCGCGGCCGAGCCCGGTGCCATGATCGCGAGCGCGCCGGTGACCTTGAACGTCGAGGGCGCGGCCACGGTCTGTCCCGCGCCGACCTGGACGTGGACGTCGTCGGTGCCGGAGATACAGCGATCCGGATCGCGGACGAGCAGGTCGTTCTCGAACGCCGCGACCAGCACGTAGCGGCCGGGCGGGACGCCCTCGATGGTGAACGCGCCCGACACGTTCGGGGCGCCGGTCCTCGGCGCGCGCAGGCCCGGCGGCGGCACGCCGCGCCCCGTCACGGGATCGAACGTCGACTCGATGAACGCGACGACGCTGGTCGCCGTGCCACCGCCGCCGTTGACGATGCTGACCGAGCCGGTGAGCGTGCCGGGAGCGTCGCCCGAAAGCGCGAGGTCGAGGCTCGCGGCGCCGGCCGCGACCTCGATCTCGCCCGGCGCGTAGACGTGGCCGAGCGCGTACGCCGTCACCGTGTAGCGCGCGGGGGCGAGGTTGAAGATCTGGTAGTCGCCGTCGCGCGCCGCGATCACGGCGCTGCCCTTGCCGCCGGTCTCGGCGACGACGAGCACGCCCGCGTGGTCATCGGGTACGGCGACCTTGCCCTTGATCGACCCGCCGCCCGCGTTCTGCTGCGGGAACAGGCCGACGTCGGTCAGCGACGTCTGGATGACGTACTGGCCGTCCATGTCGACCGCGGCGCCGACATCGATCGGCAGCGGCTGGCGTAGCGTGCCCGGGAACGACTGGTAGCCCTGTGCGTCGGCGCGCAGCGTGACCGGGAATGCCGACGGGAGGCCATCGGGCCCGCGTGCCGCCGGCACCTCGAGCGTGTACGTCCCGTCGCTCGCGGACACCGCGACGCCGCTGGCGGCCGCGCCGTTGACGTCGACCGCGACGACGCGCGCGCCGCCGATGCCGGTGTTCGCCGCGAGGTTGATGACGCGGCCCTTCAGGACCACGGGCGCGAAGCACTGCGGTTCTGCTTCGCCCTGGACCTGTTCGCAGACCAGGCCATCGTCACAGCCGGTGCGCGCGACCGGATCGCAGGGACCTTCGTCGTCGCCGCCACACGCGGCCAGGGAGGACAACAGGATGCACGAGGCTACGGAGAGCTTCATGCCGTTCTAGTGGCCGCGCGAGCTGGCACGGTCACGAGAAACCGACGTCGACATGTGGGCGCACGGGGGCTGTCCGAACCGTGCACAGCGAGACCGATCACGTGCTCAGGCAGCGTGCCTCGGCTTGAACGTCACGCTCACCGGCGGTGGCGGCTCGGCCGGCGTCGGCTCGTACGTGATCGACGCGCCGGCGACCGGCGTCGTCTGCATCATGCGCTGCACGAAGTCGAGTCCGATCTCGTGCAGCTGATCGGAGGACAGCTCGAGGCTCGCGAGGGGGAACAGCGTGCACTCCTCGCAGTCGGCGTGATCGGCGACCAGCGTGCCGAGCTTCGCGACGGCCTCGCACCATTCGTCCTGCGGCAAGCCGCCGACCCGGATCCAGTCGATCATCCGCTCGATGCCGTCGTGCTCGAGCAGCGCCTGCTCGGTCTCGGCACCCAGCTTCGCATCGCGCGCGAACCGGGGATACACGACCGCGTGCTCGGCCCGCATGGCCGCGATCAGCTTCACGGACAGCAGCTGGAACAGCGCCTCCGCGAGCTCGTACTGCTCGGTGTGGATCGCGCTCTGGACGTCCCCGAACAGCTCCTCGACCTCACGGTGCGTCTCGCGCAGGACATCGAAGATCGTCGGAGCACTGCTCATGGCGTCCTGCCATCGGGAGCAAGCGCCGGACCATCGCGCCGCCCCGTCGGATCGCGCAGTTACTGGCACCCCACCGAGCGCCGCCGCGCACCGCGCGCCGAGGCGCTTGCCGCCTCGCTCGGCGAGCCTCAATGGAAGTCCCGGCTCTCGAGGTCGACGACCGGCCGCGACAGCGCCGGCACCCACACCCGCTCCGCGATGAGGTGAACGATGCCCTCCTGGACCTGAAGCCGCCCGGAGACGCCGAGCAGCGAGGTCGTGCGGATCACGTGGCTGTACTGCTGGAACACCTGCTGCCAGCACACCAGGTTCACGAAGCCGGTCTCGTCCTCGAGCGTCATGAACACCACGCCGCTCGCCGTCCCCGGCTGCTGCCGGCAGATCACGATGCCGACGTAGTCGACGCGGCTGCCGTCGCGCCCGCGCGACACCGTCCGCGCATCGGGCCAGCCCTTGCTCCTCAGCTCTCCGCGCAGCGGCGCGAGCGGATGCCCGCGCGTCGAGTGCGCGCTCGCCTCGTAGTCCCAGAAGATCTCGTCGAGCTTCCCGATCGGCGCGAGCTCGACCTCGTCGTTCACCTCGCCTCCGAGCCGCAGCGAATCGCCCTGCCGCTGCACCCACCCCGCCACCTGCCACAGCGCGTCGCGCCGCGTCGCCACCAGCGCCCCGAGCGCGCCCGCCTCCGCCAGCGCCGCGTGCATCCGCGACGGCACGTGCGAGCGGCGCACGAAGTCCTCCACCGTCTCGAACGCGCGCTCGTCGCGCGCCGCCACGATCCGCTGCCCCTCGCTGATCTGGATGCCCTTGATCCACCGCAGCCCCATCCGCACCGCGAATCCAAACTCGTCATCCGCGGCCTCGAGCGTGCAGTCCCAGCTGCTCCTCGTCACGTCGATCGGCCGGATCTCGAGGCCGTGCCGCTGCGCATCGCCGACGATCGTCGCCGGCGAGTAGAACCCCATCGGCTGCGCGTTCAGGAGCGAGCACGTGAACTCCGCGAGGTAGTGCTTGCGCATCCACGAGGTCGCGTACGCGATCAGCGCGAAGCTCGCCGCGTGACTCTCAGGAAAGCCGTACTCGCCGAAGCCGCGGATCTGCTCGAACACGCGCTCGCCGAACTCGCGCGCGATGCCCTTCTCTTCCATCCGCGAGATCAGGCGATCGCGGTGCTTCTCGATCCGGCCCGAGCGGCGCCACGCGGCCATGTCGCGGCGCAGCTGATCGGCCTCGCCGGGCGTGTAGTCGGCGGCGACGACGGCGAGCTTCATCACCTGCTCCTGGAACAGCGGGACGCCGAGCGTCTTGGACAGCACGGGCTCGAGGCAGGCGTGCGGGTACTCGACCTTCTCGAGGCCGCGACGGCGCCGGAGGTACGGGTGGACCATGCCGCCGGAGATCGGGCCCGGGCGGACGAGCGAGACCTCGACGACGAGGTCGTAGAACGTGCGCGGACGGAGGCGCGGCAGCATCGACATCTGCGCGCGGCTCTCGATCTGGAACGTGCCGACGGTGTCGGCGGTGCAGATCATGTCGTACGTGGCCTCGTCCTCGGCGGGGATGGTGGCCATCGAGAGGTCGATGCCGCGGTGGGCGCGCAGGAGGTCGAGGCCGAGGTGGAGCTGGTGCAGCGCGCCGAGCGCGAGCAGGTCGACCTTGAACAGGGCGAGGTCCTCGAGGTCGTCCTTGTCCCACTGGATCACGGTGCGGCCCGGCATGGCCGCGTTCTCGATCGGCACGATGTCGTGGACCGGCTCGTGACCGAGGAGGAAGCCGCCGGGGTGGACCGAGAGGTGGCGCGGGAACTCGAGGATCTCGTCGGAGAGGCGCGCGAGGTGCTCGAGCGCGACGGCGCCGTGGTCGGCGAGGCCGCTCCGCGCGAGCGCCTCCGGCTCGACGAGGCCGTACATCGACAGGTGCTTCGCGGCGCGGTCGAGCGAGGTCTCCGGGATCCCGAGCGCCTTGCCGACGTCGCGCACGGCAGAGCGCGGCCGGTAGCGGATGACGTTGCACACCATCGCGGCGTGGTCGCGGCCGTACACGTTGTAGACGTGCTGGATCACCTCCTCGCGGCGCTCGTGCTCGATGTCGAGATCGATGTCGGGCGGCTCGGCGCGCTCGCGCGACAGGAAGCGCTCGAACAGGAGGCCCATGCGCACCGGATCGACCGCGGTGACGCCGAGGCAGAAGCACACCGCGGAGTTCGCCGCCGAGCCGCGGCCCTGGCACAGGATGCCCTTGCGGCGGCAGTACGCCACGATCTCGTACATCGTCAGGAAGTAGCCCGGGTAGTCGAGCTCCTCGATCAGCGCGAGCTCGGTCTCGAGCTGGCGGCGCACGTTCGCCGGCACGTCGCCGCTGTAGCGCCAGTCCGCGCCCTGATCGACGAGCGCGCGCAGGTACGCGGCGCTCGTCGAGCCGTCGGGCAGGCGCTCCGACGGATAGCGATAGCGCAGCTCGCCGAGCGAGAACGTGCAGCGCCGGGCGATCTCGAGCGAGCGCTCGATCGAGCCGGCGTCGTCGGCGTACAGCCGCGCGAACGCGTGCGGTGCGCGCAGGTCGTGCTCGTCGTTGCCGCGGATCCGCGAGCCCGCGGTCGCGAGCGTGACGCCGTGGCGGATGCAGGTCAGCACGTCCTGCAGCGGGCGGCGCGCGCGCGAGTGATAGAGCACCTCGGTCGCGGCGACGAGTGGGATCCGCGCCGCCTTCGCGCGCTCGCGCAGCCGCGCCTCGCGCGGGAGGTCGTCGGCGCGGCGGTGCCGCGCGACCATCGCGTACAGGCGATCGCCGAACGCGTGCTGTAGATCGGTGACGACCGACGGCGGCGGCTCGGCCTCGGCCGCGAGCAGGCTCGCGTCGCCGCCCCACAGCGCGATCACGCCGGCCGCGCGCTCGCAGACCTCGCGCCACGACGCGAGCGCCTCGCCCTTGTCGCAGCGCCGGCGCGCCGCGGTGAGCAGGCGGACGAGGTTCGCCCAGCCCGTGCGATCGGTCGCGAGCAGCACGAGCTGTGACGCACGCGCTGGCAGAGCGTGCGAGGCCCCAGGCGGAGCGGCGAGCTCGAGCGCGACCTGCCGCGGCTTCGCGCGGCGCGTGCGGCCGCGCCGGCCGAGCCCGTGGGGATGCTCGGGGGAGAGGTCGTCGGTGTCCGCGCCCCAGCCCGGACCGCGGCCCTCGAGCTCTTGGTGGTGAAGGCCGGCGGCGACCGACAGCGGCGATGGCGCGAGCAGCGTGCTCGGCGGCGCGATCGACACCTGCGCGCCGCACACGAGGTGCACGCCGAGCTCGCGCGCCTTCACGTGCGCGCGGACCATCCCGTAGACGCCGTCGCGATCGGTGATCGCGATCGACGAGATGCCCACGCGGTGCGCCTCCTCCACCAGCTCCTCGGGGTGACTGGCGCCCTCGAGGAACGAGAAGTTCGACTTGCACCAGAGCGGCGCGTAGACCACTGACCGAGTGTTCAGTGTTCGACAACGCCTGTCAATCTCCGGAGTTGTCCAGTATCGTCGCCGCGATGCGAACGGTCCGGGCGGTGGTGATCTCGGTGGTCTCGCTCGCGGCGGCATGCGGCCCGCGGCCGACCACGCCGGTCGGAGCGCGGCCCCAACCACAGCAGCCTCCGCCGGCCGCACGGGCCCCGGGCACGACCGCGGTCTACGCCCCGCCGTGGACTCCCGACGTGAAGCCGGCCGCGCCGATCGACACGACCTCCGACCTCCCGATCGATCCGGGCAAGCCGATGCCCAGGCACTCGCTGTCGACCGACGCCACGCTCGCGCTCGGCGTGCCCGCGAGCGCGATGATCGACGGCCGCGCCGACATCTTCTCCGCGAACCTCGGCGCGCCGGATCCGGGACGCGGCGGCCGTCTGCCCGTCCGCCTCACACTCGTGCCGAACGGCGGCTACATCACGTTCTCGTCGGTGAAGGGCAAGGTCGGCTGCGCCGGCGCCGGCGAGCAGGCGGGCGCCGACGGCGGCACCTGCGCCGGCGGTGACACCGACATCCTCGCAGCGAACGGCATCGCCGGCATCGTCGATCACCAGCGGACGCAGTTCCTCGTCGGCGTGTTCCTCGGCAACGCGAACCCGGTGCGCCCGCCCGCCCGCCTCGACTTCTCCGACGCGGCGCAGGGCACCTCGTTCGCGGAGCTCTCGCCCGCGCTCGGCCAGACGTTCTTCATCGGCGACGGCACCACGCGCTCGGGCCTCCAGCAGCGGTTCGTCATCCCGCCCGGCGCGACGCGCCTCTACCTCGGCTTCGCCGACGCGTTCTCGTTCCAGGGCCCGCCAGGCGCGTATTCCGACAACACCGGCGGCCTCTCGGTGACCCTGACGCAGGCCCGGTAGCGCGCCGAGGTGCCAGGAGTTGCGACCGCGAAACGCGGGAGAAACATGGCGCGTGTCACGCTCGAGGCATGTCGCGATCGCAAGTGCGGAGTGGATCGATCATCCAGGTCCATCACCGTGGGGAGCGCGGCGTCGACGGCATCCTCCGCCTGATCGAGCTCGCCGCGCACGACGGAGCGATGGAAGCCATGCTCGGCGCGATGTGCGACGAGCTCGCCGCGATCACCGGCGTCGACATCGCCAGCGTGTACGTCCGCGAGGACGACCACCTCGTGATGCGGGGCAACCACGGCTTCGCCGACAGCGCGATCGGCACGACGCTGATGGTCGGAGAAGGCATCACCGGCCTGGTCGCCGAGTGCATGCGCCCGGTCTCCGCCGCGCACGCCGCCGCGGAGGCCGCGTACAAGGCGGTGCCCGGCCTCGGCGAGGAGCGCTTCCCCGTGTTCGTCGGCGTGCCGCTGATCGGTGCGGGTGCCGTGCTCGGCGTGCTCGTGCTCCAGCGGCGCACGAAGCCGTTCGGTTCCGAGGAGGTCACGCTGGCGACCGCGCTCGGCGCCCCGATCACGCTCGCGATCGAGCGCCGCCTCGCGTCCGCCGTCCGCTCGGCGCGCCTCTCCGGGCTCGCGCACGTCCCCGGCGCCGTGCTCGGCCGCGCCGGCATCGTGCCGACGACCACCGCGCTCGGCGCCCCGCCGATCGAGCTCGAGCGCGCGTTCGGGCGGCTGCGCGAGGACCTCGGCCGCGCGATCAAGAGGCTCGCGGACAGCACCGTCCCCGCGGTCGGCGCCGCGCTCGATCGGTTCGCGCTGCTGCTCTCCGATGCGCGGCTGCGCGAGCGGCTCGTCGCCGCGGAGCGCCAGCCCGACGGTCTGCGCGCCGTCGCGAAGGAGTACGCGCGCGCGCCGTACCGCACCGGCACGGTGCACGAGTCCGCGGATCGCGTCGCCGACGTCGAGGAGCTGTGCGTGCTGCTCGGCGATCCGCGCTCGCTGCGCCCCGGGTCGATCTGGATCGCCGACCGGATCAACGCGTTCATCGCGATCGCCGCCGTCGCGCGCGGCGCGTCCGCGCTGGTCGCGAGCGACGCCGTGGCGCCCGCGGCCATCGCGGTCGCGCGCGCGGCGAGCCTGCCCGTCGTCAGCGACGTCCCCGGTCTGTTCGGCTGGGTCCGCCCCGGCGACCTGCTCGCCGTCGACGGTGACAGCGGCGCGGTGCTCGTGCACCCGGCACCGACCGATATCGAGCGCCTGCGCCGGGCGCGCTGAGCGTCAACCGATCTTCGGACCGCGCCGCGGATCCTGTTCCGCGTAGCTCTCGGTGATCGCGTGGTGCTCCTGCCACATCGCCTGGCTCCGCACGCGCGCGCGCTCCATCAGATCGAACTCGCGCTCGGGGACGCTCGGAAACGGCTCGGGCGCCGGGATGCGCGCCTCGTAGTCGGTCCAGATCCGCTTGTCGTCCTGGCAGTGATACGTGCGGCAGATCTTCGGGCGCACCGCGTGCACGGTGCAGAACCGGGTCTCCGGATCGTTGTGCACGCAGCGCTCGTCGCTCGAGCGCTGGCGGATCATGTACGGCCGGCCGTAGTCCCAGCGGATGATGCCCTCGTCGAGATCCTGCGTGGACAGCGCGAACCGGAGCTTGCAGCAGCGGGCGTGGCAGATCGGGATCAGCTCCGCGCACGGCGGCGTCGACGGCGTGGCCTCGTACTTGTCGCCGGTGTCGTCCATGGCGAACGACACGCCGGCGTCATAGCGCGCGTCGCTCGCGCGCACCCGCACGAGGACCTCGGGCGTCGTCAGCGCGACGGCGTTCTCGATCGTCATCGGCATGACCTGGGCCGGCGTCTGCGGCGGCGCGGGCTGCGGCTCGACGCCGTCGAGCCGGCGCGTCAGCTCGTCGGTCAGCGCGACGACCTGGGCCGCGAGCTGGATCAGCTGATCGCGGATCAGCATGTCGTGCGTGTGCAGGCTGCGGATCGCGCGCTCGAGATCCGCGCGCGTCACCGGAGCGTCGCGCGGCGCCGTACCGTAGGTGCGATCGTCCTCGGAGTCCCCCACTCCCCCGAGCCTACTCGACAGCACCCTGCCAGAACCAGCGCCGGCGCGCCGACCGGCATCGAGCGCCGCGCCGAGCGCGCTACGGCTTCGGGCCGCGCTTCGGCTCCTGGTCCGGGTACGTCGCTCCCAGCCCGAGGTGCTCGACCATGACCGCCGTGGTCCGCGTCCGCGCGCGAGCGAGCAGATCGAACGTGACCGGCTCCTCGGATGGCTCGGAGGTTAGTGGCGCGGGGATGCGCGCCTCGTAGTCCAGCCAGACCCGCGCGTCGTCGCGGCAGTCGTAGCTGCGGCAGACCCGCGGTCTCGCCTCGCGCACCGTGCAGAACCGCGTGTCCGGATCGTTGTGCACGCAGTAGCCGTCGCTCCCCCGCTGGCGGATCACGTAGGGCTGGCCGTAGTCCCAGCGAATGATGCCCTCGTCGAGATCCTGCGTCGACAGCGAGAATCGCATCGCGCAGCACCGTGCGTGGCACAGCGGGAGCAACTCCCCGCACGGGACGTCGGCCGGCAGCTCGTCGTACTTGTCGCCGCCGAGGTCGAACGAGGTGCCGCTGGTGGACCGCGCGTCGTTACCGCGCACGACGTGCAGCACGTCGGGCGTGGCCCGCGCGAGCGCCTCCTCGATCGTCGCCGGTGTGGCCTCGGTGGGCGTCCACGGCTGGCCCGGTTCGACGCCGTCGAGGCGGCGGGTGAGCTCCTCGGTGAGCACGACCACCTGCGCCGCGAGCTGGAGCACCTGATCGCGGAGCAGCATGTTGTTCGTGTTGATGGCGCGCAGCGCGCGCTCGAAGTCCGCGCGGGTCACCGGTGAGTCGGGCGCGGCGGTGCCGAAGGTGCGAGCGTCCTCGGAGTCCCCCACGCCCACGAGCCTACTCGACAGCACCCTGCCAGAACCAGCGCCGACGATTGCGGTCGTAGTAGACCCACAGGCAGTCCCCGCGCCGCAGCTCGGCATAATGGTACTCGCGATGCGCGCCGCCCGACGCGCCCGGCTGCGCCCACCACCCGCCCGACACGATGTAGGGCCCGAGGATCCGCACGACCGCGCCGTGCTCGAGGCCCGACAGCAGCCAGCCGTCGTCGCGGACCTGGCGCGCCTGCGGTGGCAGCGGTTGCGGCCGCGCGAGCAGCCGGCGCACGAGCGGCCGCACGCGCACCTCGCGCGGGCGCGCCGCGACGACATGGACGAGGCGCTCCCAGCCAAAGCTCGCCTCGGGCAGGTGGCCGTCGCGCAGCACCGGCCGCACGACCGCGTCGTCACCGAGCTCCGCGCGCAGCTTCGCGATGGCCTCGTCGGCGGCGCGCAGGTCGCGGCGCGGGCGCTGCGCGAACAGCGCGAGCTGCTCGCGCGACGCCGGCGCGTCGTCGGCCCACACGCGCAGTGCGTTGACCGGCGCCGCGGGCGGCATGCCCGACAGTCGCAGGTGCACGAGCCGGAGGAGCACGCGCGCGTCGAGCGTCGCGGTCGCCGGCTTGATGCAGTCCGACCGCAGCTCGATCTTGCCGACCGCGTGCTTCTGCGCGAGCTCGAGGTGCAGCGCGACCAGCGCGCGCCCCTTCGCCGCGAGCCGATCGAGCAGCCGATCGATCGGCGCCTTGATCACGAACATCAGCCGCTCGACGTCGTCGTCCTCGTCGTCGAGCAGGACCTGCTCGTCGGGCGCCTCCGGCGGCGCGAGCGGCACGAGCGGATCCCAGCGCTCGCCCGCGGCGAGCTGGTAGAGCCGGTGCGCCTCCTTGCCGAAGCGCTCGAGGATGCCGCCGCCGGGCAGCCGCACCATCTGCCCGACGGTCGTCACACCGAGCCGCGCGAGCGAGTCGCGCAGCTTCGGATCCAGATCGAGCCGCGCGAGTGGAACGCGCGCCGCCGCGTCGCGCTCGTCGGCATCCGCGCGCAGCACGGTCACGCCGTGCCGCGTGGCGCGCGCGATCGCGTACGTCGCGAACCGCGAGAACCCGACGACGATCGCGCCCACGAGGCCTGCATCCGCGATCGCGCGCGCAATCGCCATCCCCCACGCCGTGCCCTCCGGCGTGCGCCCGTCGACGAAGATCCGCTCGAGCCCCTCGCCGTCGAGCCAGAACGTGCCGGGCTCGCCGACCTCGACGCTCGGCGACAGCGCGTGCAGCGCTCTCCGCAGCTCGACGATCGCAGCCTCGATCTGCTCCGGCGGCACCACGCGCGCGCGCAGCCCGCCGCACAGCGACAGCGCGTGCGCGTAGCGCTGCCCCATCAGCACGCCGGTCGCGCGCGCCCGCTCGCACGCCCAGAGCACCGTGCCCTGCGGCCGGTCCTCGTCGATCACGGCCACCGAGCAGCCCTCCGCCTTCAGCGCCGGCTCGCCGCGCCACACCAGCTGCAGCGGCAGCGCGGGGAGATCGACGCAGGCGACACGCGGCACTGAACAAGTGTTCCGCTATGCGATAAGCCCTGTCAATCCCGCAGGTTAATCCGGAGAGATCCCGTCGATCTCCCTCTAGGCTCGCCGCATGAGGGACCAGGTCATCGTCATCACCGGCGCGTCGCAGGGCATCGGCGCGGCGCTCGCCGGGGTCGTCGTCTCGCGCGGCGCGCGCGTCGTCCTCGCCTCTCGGACCGCCGATGCGCTCGGCGCGGTCGCCCAGAAGCTCGGCCCGTCCGCGCTCGCGGTCACCGCGGATGTCACGTCGCGCGCCGACAACGATCGGCTCGTCGCCCGCGCGCTCGAGACGTTCGGCCGGCTCGACGTGTTCGTCGCGAACGCCGGCCGCGGCATCACGCGCGTGCCCTCGCAGCTCACCGAGGCCGACCTCGACGACATGATGACCACGAACTACAAGTCCGTGTTCCACGCGATCCAGGCGGTGCTGCCGCACTTCCAGCGGCAGAAGAAGGGCCAGCTGATCGCCGTGTCCTCGATGCTCGGCCGCATCCCGTTCACGCCGGTGCGCGCCGCGTACAGCGCCGCCAAGGCCGCGGTGAACTCGCTGATGGCGAGCCTGCGCGTCGAGCTGCGCGGGCCGTTCCCCGACATCCACGCGACGACCGTCCTGCCCGGCGTCGTCGCGACCGACTTCGGCAAGAACGCGCTGCACGGGGGGATGGACTCGCGTGCGCTGCCGGGCGCGCAGCCGGTCGAGGAGGTCGCGACGATCATCGCCGACGCGATCGCTCGCCCGCGCGCGGAGGTCTTCACCCGGCCGCAGATGCACGAGGTGCAATCGAAGTACTACTCGGCGGAGGACATCGCCACCGTCGAGGCGGGCTTCGGCGGCCCGCCGCCCTCGGCGCGCTGACGTCTGGCTCGACTCGAAACGGTGAAGTCCTCGTCGGACAAGACAACGGGGGGCGGGCCCCCTTTTCGCTGTCCGCCGCTCTCGGCGCTGACGTCTGGCTCGACTCGAAACGGGACGTCCTCGTCGGACAAGACAATGGGGGCCGGGCCCCCTTTTCGCTGTCCGGGCCCCCTTTTCGCTGTCCGCCGCTCTCGGCGCGCTGACGTCTGGCTCGACTCGAACGGGACAGTCCTCGTCGGACAAGACAACGGGGGGCGGGCCCCCTTTTCGCTGTCCGCCGCTCTCGGCGCTGACGTCTGGCTCGACTCGAAACGGGACAGTCCTCGTCGGACAAAACAATGGGGGCCGGGCCCCCTTTTCGCTGTCCGCCGCTCTCGGCGCGCTGACGTCTGGCTCGACTCGAAACGGTGAAGTCCTCGTCGGACAAGACAATGGGGGCCGGGCCCCCTTTTCGCTGTCCGGGCCCCCTTTTCGCTGTCCGCTGCCAGGGGGCGCAGCCGGTCGAGGAGGTCGCGACGATCCTCGCCGCTGCGCATGCGCGCGGGAGACCGCTCCATGGTGGGTGGATCTCGATCACCTACGGCGAGCCGAGGACGCACGGAGAGATCTCCGCCGACCCGGGCGTGCACGTGTGTCGAACCAGGCCAGACCCCGAGGCCGAAGATGTCGTCGTACTTCGGCAGCGTGGGAGCTTCGACGCGAACGATCCGGGCACGTGGGCATCCGGGCACGTGGGCAGGGGCGCCGTCGAGAGGTATCGCGACCTCGAGCCGCGGTTCGCGGCGCACACGACGAGGTCGAACGCGTGGAACAGGCGCTGCGCGATGCTCGGCACGACGACGAGTCAGCGGCCCGAAGACAGAGCGCCGCGCCCACCGCCAGACGCCAGCAGGCGCGGACAGCGAACGTCGCCGTCAACGCCGACGTTGACGTTCAGAGCGAGCGGAACGCGACCGGGTAGCTGATCTCGCTCTTGGTCTCCGCCTCGGGGAACACCCAGTGCGGCACGGCCTCCTTGAGGCACGCGTTGACCGACGCGGGCGCGTCGCCGCCGATCGCGAGCGAGGTGACCTTGCCCATGACGTCGATCTTCAGCTTCAGCACGGCGGTGCTCGGCACGCGATCGATGATCGCGAGGCGCTGCCAGCAGTAGTCGAGCTCGGCGCTCTTCTCCTTCACGACGACGCCGACCTGCTGCGGCGTCAGGCTGCGCGGCACGACGATCATCTCGGCCTCGCCCGGCAGCGCGCTGCGCGTGCCACGGCCCGGCTTCAGGATGTCGTAGCTCTCGCCGAGCGAGACCTTGCCGAGGTCGTAGCTCTCGACGAGCTTCCTCGACTCGGGCTTGGTCTCCTCGGGCGCCGCCTCGCTCGGCGCGCCAGCGGAGGGCAGCTCGATCTTCGCGGAAGACTTCACGGGCAGCGGAGCGAGCGGCGCGACGGCCTTGTCGAGCTTGGCGACTGCGGCGGGTTTGAGGTTGGGCTTGCCACTGCCGGCCAGGGCCGGAGTCGCGAGCACGGCGATCACGAGAGCGGTCTTGGTAGCGGATGGCTTCAGCATGGGAGACCACATGAGCACCCGACGTGCCACCCATCCGACACTGCTCGGATCCAGTCGGAATGCCCAGTTCCGACGAGGAGTGGAGACAGCCGTGCTTAGGGACAGTCGTTCCGGGGGGTGGCTGCTCGGGCTTTCACAGTCTCCAGAGCCAGCTCACAGTTTGTACTTGTTACCCGACTACAACCCCGACGGACCGCGTGCCTTCAGGCGATGCGACCAGCCCGGACCGCGGCGCTTGTCCTTGAGCGCGCGGATCGTCACCTCGAACTCGCCGCCATCGCGGCGCGCACGCAACGCCTCGGCGCGCAGCGACACCAGCGAGCCGAGCGAGCCGGTCTCCGGCGTCTTCTCGGTGATGCACACGACCGCGGCGTCGTGTGCCTGCGCGAGCGAGACCAGACGGCCCAAGGTCTGATCCGGCCACCGATCGAGGGAAACCGCGGCGAGATCGAGGACGACGAGGCCGAACGCGCCCGAGCGGAGCAGGCGCTCGGCCGAACGCGCGCACGCGACCACCGATGGCGCGCGCACCACGACGAGCGCGGCGAGATCGATGCCGGTCTCCGCGAGATCCGGCGGATAGAACGTGCCGGTGCGATCGGAGAAGCGCGGATCTACGGGCGCAAGGCCCGGCCCGCCGGGCCGCGAAGCACCGCCGGAAGTGGTGTGTGACTCGCGTAGCTCGATCGCCGGGATAATCCACGCGACCGGATCCTCCGCGCGCTGTGCTTCGAGCACGAGCTCGGCGGCGGTGGTCAGCGCCGCCGTCGCGCCGCGCGCGGACAGCTCGACGAGCCGACCGCGTAGCGTGGCGAGTGACCAGCTCGCGGCGGTCTCCTCCTCCTGCGCCGGCCGGAGATCCTCGAGCCGCAGCACCTTCGCGCTCGCGGTCGTCGCCGCCGAGGCCGCCGTGGCGGTGGCGCGGGCGGTGGCGCGGGCGAGCAGATCGCGAAGGTCCTTGGTCATGGAACATCCGTTCAGTACCAGGCAGGCCTGACAGCGACCATCGGCGCGATGGGGGATCGCTACGGCGTCTGCGTGATCTCGATGACTTCGGCGGTGCCGCGCCGGTCGATCTCGATCCGGAGTGTCGCCGCCGACTTCACCTGCTCGTAGACGTCCGCGAGCTTCGCCGGGTCGTCGACGCTGATGCCGTTGACCGCGGTGATCGTGTCCATGCTGCGCAGGCCGAGTGCGTAGAAGACCGACGTCGGGCGCAGCAGATAGAGCCGCACGCCCGCGGGCCGCCCGCCGGACGGATAGCCGCGGAGCACGCGCGCGCCCTGCGCGTACAGCTTCGGGCTCGCGGCGATCTGCTCGATCGTCGCGCGCGGCGCGCTCAGGTGGTGGTCGTCGACCGCGGTGACGGTATCGATCAACGGATCACGCACCGGCCGCACCGGTGACGTCGGCGACGGAAGGCCGGGACGGGGCGAGCGCGGGGGGAGCGCGCGCCGCGCCGTGCGCAGATCGCCGGCGAGATCCCAGCGGACCAGCACGGGCTCGTCGCCTCGCATGAGCTCGACGAACAGCGCGTTGGTGTTCATGAGGCTCGCGCCCGCGATCACGTCGTGGATGTCGAACTGCCGCCGGACCGGTCGGCCCGAGATCGCGGTGACCACGTCGTCGACGTCCAGGCCGAGCACGTGACGCAGATCGGGATCGGTGACGCGGACGCCGATCACCGCGCCGTTCTGGCTCGCGGGCTCGATGCTGTCCCGCTCGAGCGCGACGAGATCGGTCGCCTCGACCTGCCGGGCCGCCGGTGTGGGACGCGCGGGCTCCGCCGCCGCCTCGGCTCCCGGATCACGCGCGATCACGACGACGGTCGCGATCGCCGACAGCACGACCGCGAGCACCGCCATGCCGACCGCGATCGCTGGGAGCCTGCGTCCCTCCGACATTCTCCGAGCATGACATGCGGCACGTGTGTTGCTCTTTCGAACGTCATGCTGACCACGAGAGCTCCATGGATCCCCGAGGAGCCCCCCGCTCTCGAGGGGCCCGACTATGTCGCGCTCGTCATCGAGTGGGAGGACCCCGATACGCAGGTGACCTCCACGCCGGGCGAGCTGAAGCTGCCGAAGGCGCTCCTCCAGGTCGCGGGCACGGTGGCTGGCGCAGTGGGCGCGATCGCGCTCGCCGCGTGGGGCATCCACAAGCTGAGGAGCTGACACATGCCGACCGAGCGAAGCTGGGACGCGGTCGATCAGGCGAGCCTCGAGTCGTTCCCCGCGAGCGATCCGCCCGCATAGAGCTCCGCGCACGCCGCGGCGAGCGCGACGACCGCGGTGCCCCACCGCGCGGCCGCGCCCGCGCGGACCTGGAAGACGTGGGTGCTCGCCGGTGCGGGTGCGCTGGTCCTCGCCGCCGGCTCCGTGCTGATCGTGCGCCGGCCGCGCGCGTGACACCATCGCGCTCGGCACCCGGCTGATAGGCTCCGTCCGATGGACTTCGACGCCGCGCTCGCCGAGCTCTACCAGGCGCCGCACGGCTCGTTCGTCGAGGAGCGCAAGCGCCTCGCCGCGCAGCTCAAGGCCGACGGCGACAAGGCCGCCGCCGCGCGGCTCGGCAAGCGCACGCGACCGACGATCTCGGCGTGGGTCGTCAACCAGCTGTGGTGGCACGCCGGCGACGCGTTCGTGGCGCTGCTCCACGCCGCCGCGAAGCTGCGCGACGGCGATCTGTCCGCGAACGCCGCGCACCGCGACGCGCTGGCGAAGCTGCGCACTCGCGCGTCGTCGATGCTCTCCGACGCCGGCCACGCCCCGACCGAGACCACGCTCCGCCGCGTCACGCAGACCATCGCGGCGATCGCCGCGACCGGCAGCTGGGAGCCCGACGCGCCCGGCACGCTGTCCGCCGATCGCGATCCGCCCGGCTTCGACGCCGCGATGCTGGCGCCGCTGACCGAGAGCGACGGCGCCGAGGCCGCCCGCAAGATCGTCGAGGCGACGAAGCAGATGGCCCAGAAGGCCGCCGCGGTCCGCAGGGCGATGCGCGCGAGCACGCCCTCGCCCGCCGGTGAACCGAAGGACGATGCGGTCGAGGCCGCGGCGGTCGGTGACGACGAAGTCGACGAGGACGAGGACGAGGACGAGGACGACGAGGTCGACGAGGACGAGGACGAGGACGAGCACGAGGACGAGGACGAGGACGAGGACGACGAGGTCGACGAGGACGAGGACGAGGACGACGAGGTCGACGAGGACGACGAGGACGAGGACGACGAGGTCGACGAGGACGACGAGGACGAGGACGACGAGGACGACGAGGACGACGAGGTCGACGAGGTCGACGAGGTCGACGAGGTCGACGAGGTCGACGAGGACGAGGCCGCGGCGGTCGGTGACGACGAGGTCGACGAGGACCTGGAGGACACGAAGGTCCGGGTCGCCGCGCGGCCGAAGCTCGCCCGCACCGAGACGCCGCTCGGCCCCGACGTGAAGGAGCTCGCCGCCGAGCTGAAGGAGGCGAAGCAACGCCTCGCCGTCGCCGAGGCCTCCGCGGAGCAGCTGCGCGTGCAGCTCGCCGCCGCGAAGGACGAGATCGCCGACGCCCGCCGCGTCGTCGACGATCTGCAGCGCCAGCTCGACGCCGAGATATTAGGTCCGACCTAATTGATGCACTTCGTGTGCACCACGAGTTGTCCGGGCCGGACGCGGCTCAGTCGTCCCAGCCGCGCGGGCGGTCGACGACGCCGAGCATGATGTCGACCTGCTCCTCGTCGACGTTCGCCATGCCGACGGTGGCGAGGCCCTGCGCGCCGTCGTGGTCGGCGGACAGCGTCGCGCCGGAGAACGTCTGGAGCGTGAACCGGCCGGCGTCGTCGGAGCGCGCGACCGCGGTGCGGCCGCCCTTGTAGGCGGCGGTGACGAGCGCGTCGCGCACGATGCGGCCGTCGGCATCGCGCACGAGGCCGTGCACGGTCTTGGCGTGCGGCGGACCGAGCGCGATCTCGACGCGGGCCGTGCCGGACGCGGGCACCTCGACGTCGAGGCGCACGGCCTGATCGCGCCAAATCGCGCGCGCGACGAGGTTGCACGCCGGGAGATCATCGATCGTGAAGCGACCGCCGACGACCTGGACGAGCCGGTGCTGCTGCCCGAGCGCCACGCGGCCGCGGCGGCCGGTGTCGAGACACGAGACGTCGGTGAGCTCGAACGTGCCGGCGACGAGCAGCGTGGTCGTACCCTCGATCCGGCCGACGCCGCCGAGCTGGAGGGCGACCGCGCGCGCCGGCGCCTGCACGGTGGTCACCGCGACGCCGTGGCCTGGCGCGCTCGCGCTGATCCGGTAGCTGCCCGCGGGCATGCTGAACACCTGCCAGTGGCCGTTCGCGTCGGTGCGCTCCTGCTGGCCGATACCGCCCGCCGACTGCGGAGCCAGATCCACGAAGGCGAAGGGCACGGGCTGCCCGTGCTCGTCGACGAGCGTGCCCTCTATGTCGGGGGCACGGTCTTGCAGAGTGAACACGACGTCGGTGAAGCGCGCGCCGTCGCGGCATGGGAACGTGCGGCTCTGCGAGGGCGGCGACTTCCACGGCCACGCGCGCAGCGTCACGTCGGCCTCCTCGGTGGTGACCCAGCGGAACGTGCCGTCGGACTCGACGCTGCCCGCGGGACCGAACTCGAGGTCACTGGCGCCCCAGCGCTTCTCGATCGCGCCGTCGCTCGATGCGTTGCCCTTCGCGTCGATCACCCGCCCCGCGATCACGCAGCCCGCGGTCAGCGCGAGCGTGCTCGTCAGCTTCGCGCCGGCCGGCAGATTGACCCGCTCGCTCGAGTCGGCGACGCCGGCAAACCGCTCGTGTGTGGCCTCGAGCACGTAGCCTCCGGCGGGCAGGTGCAGCACGAAGTTGCCGAGCGCGTCGGTCTCGGCGACGTCGGTGCCGAGCGCCGGCCGCCAGGCGCCGCCCCGCGCGCGCACGACCGCGCCCGCGATCGCCTTGCCGCGCGTGTCGGTCACCTGGCCGATGATCGTGCCGCCGCGCACGACGGAGAGATCGACCGCGTCGGCGTCGGCAGCCGCGACGATGATCGGCATCAGGCCCTCGTCGGGAACGCCGGCGACCTCGGCCGACGGCAAGGTCGGCAGCCGCGGTCCCTCCGGCCGCCCCACCGAGAGCACCGACTCGTCGCGCACGAACGCGCGATAGCGACCGCGCGCGAGCGTGATCGCGTACCGGCCATCCTCGCCGGCCTGCACCGCCTCCTCGCCGCGCTCGCTGCGGAACACGACCTCGACCGACGGCACCGGCGTGCCCGCGCGCGCATCGACGACCGTCCCCGAGATCGTGACGTCGCCATCGGTGACCTCGGCCGAGCCGAACGCGATCGTGCCGCCGCGTCCCGCCCTCGCGAGCGCGTTGCCGAACGTCGGATCCACCGTGCGCGCCCGGACTCCGGAGGCCGGACCGCCCGCCGGGGCGGACGACCGCGTGATCGTGCCGTCCGGTCCGACCCGGACCGGCGCATCGCCGGACAGGAGCCCGAGCACCACCACCGCCGCGAGGGCGACACCCGCCAGGAGAATCCGCGTGCGCCGGGTCACTGGAGGCTTGGACACCGCGTGTCCCGGAACGTTTCGCCGAAGGCCGACTATTCCCGAGGACTCGCCGAGCGCGTGAGGCTGCGAGCGATGAAGCCCGCCCCGTCCGACCGCTGTACAGCTGGACAGCGCGATTTGATGTCCGACCCGTCTGACCTCTGTACAGCTGGGCAGCGCGATCTGAAGTCCGACCTCATTACAGTCGCGCACGGAAACTGCCACGCCGTGTAATTAAGTCGGACGTCAATTCCGCGCCGGAGGCGCGTCCGGCGGACCTCGCAACAGCCGACCGCGAGGCCCTCAGGGCTTCACTTCGATCACGACGGCCGTGATGTTGTCCTTGCCGCCGCGCTGGTTGGCGAGCGCGATCGCGGCCTCGGCGCACTCCTCGAGGTCACCGT
>JAEUJX010000229.1 GCA_016794545.1 Myxococcales bacterium | reverse complement strand
CAGCGGCTCGCCGACTCCGGGATCGCCCTCGACCCGGGAGTCTCGCTCTCGTTGCAGGTCGGGGTGCACGTGATCAAGGCGGCCCTGCGCATCGCGCGGGTCGGACGCGTGCGCTATGGCTTCGTCGACTGCGCCGCGCTGTATGACCGGCCCGGCACGCTGTACGGCCCGGGGGGCGCCGGCGAATGGCACGACAACCACGTGCGGTTCGCGGCGCTCGGCGTCGCCGCGAACGCCGGAGCGGCGGCGCTGCTCGGCGGTGCGCCGCACGTGCTCCACGTGCACGACTGGCAGGGCGGTCCGGCGGCGGTCTACGCGAAGCTCCTCGGCGCGTCGCGGCCCGCGATCGTCGCGACGATCCACAACCTCGCCTATCGCGGCATCTTCCCGAAGCTCGTGATGGACGAGCTCGGCTGGCCGTGGTCCCTGTTCACGTCGCAGCAGCTCGAGTTCTACGACCAGGTGTCGTTCCTGAAGGGCGGGCTCGCCGCGGCGGACGCGGTGACGACCGTCTCGCCGTCGTATGCGCAGGAGATCCTGACGCCGCCGTTCGGCGAGGCGCTCGATGGCTTCCTGCGGTGGGACATCAAGCGGCTCGTCGGGATCGTCAACGGCATCGACACGCGTGCGTGGGATCCGAAGACCGACGCCGCGCTCGCGCAGACGTTCTCGATCGACACGGTCGCCCGGCGCGCCGCGAACCGCGCCGCGCTCGCCGAGGAGATGGGGCTGACCCTCGCGCCGAACGAGCCGCTGATCGGCGTGATCGCGCGGATGACCGGCCAGAAGGGTGTCGACCTCGTCGCCGACATCGTGCCCGAGCTCGCGGATCTCGGCGCGAAGATGGTCGTGCTCGGCGCCGGCGAGCACGAGCTCGAGTCGCGGTTCGCGTACCTGAACGACGCGTTCTCCGCGCACATCGCGACGCGCATCGGGTTCGACATCGCGCTCGCGCGGCGGATCTACGGCGGCAGCGATCTGTTCCTCATGCCGTCGCGCTTCGAGCCGTGCGGGCTCGGCCAGCTGTACGCGATGCGCTACGGCGCCATCCCGGTCGTTCACGCGGTCGGCGGCCTGCGCGACACCGTGGCCGACGACGTGACGGGGATCCAGTTCCATGCGGCGACCTCGTCGGCGCTGCGTGCGGCGCTCGCGCACGCGGTGACGGTGTTTCGCAACCGCGAAACATATTCGCGACTGCAACGTGCAGCGATGCAGCGTGATTCGTCGTGGCTCGCATCCGCGCTCGAGTACGCGCAGCTGTATCGATCCCTACGGTGACTTCACTTCCGCGCGGTGCCGCAGAACGCGACATACGGGCGATTGCGTAGAATCCTTGTCCGCACGGCGGACACCAGCGTCCGCTGGACGGACCGCGCCGTCCGTGCGGCGGACTCGTGCGTCCGGCGTACGGACCCGTACAGAAGCCGTGCGCCCACGCGCGGTCCGGAGCACGGACACGTGACGCACCGCGGTGTGGGTACCCCTGTCGATAACCGGGCCGATCCCGGGGGTTGTTCACAGGCCGATTGGGGGCTAACCCCGCGAGACACGAGCGCGTTTGGAGTGCAGCGGATCAGCTGTGAACAAGTTGTGATCCCGCCCCTGAACAGCCGTCCGGGAGCGACGGCACCTCACGCACTTACGCGCCGTGTCACGAGACATCGGCCGTTGTCCTACATGTGGTCTGTATCACCGTACTCCGGACGATGAACCCGCGCTTGAACCGGATCCAGAGCCCGCGTTTGAACCGGATCCAGCCGCCATTGTCGCCAGGGCCGAGCACGCTTCGGCGTCCTTCTTCGCGCACGCGCGCGTCAGCAACGCGCGCGCGATCGCCTCGTCCTTCGCGACCCCGACTCCCTGACGTCGCATCGCACCGAGCACGCGGCACGCGATCGGATCATCTCCACGGCATCCGCGATCGAGCCACACGCTCGCGGCGGTGGTGCTGGCCGGCAGCCCCTTGCCCTCGAGGTATGCGATGCCCATGTGGCGGCACGCGACTGCGTCGCTGCTATCGCAGCCCTTCTTGTAGTGCTGGATGCTCGCCTCGAGCTTGCCGCGCGTGACGTCGAGGTCGCCGGCATTCGTGCACGCGTACGGCGCGCCGCCCTGGCAGGCCGCATCGAGGAGCTTCTCGGCCTTGTCCGCGTCGGCGGTGACCCCGTGGCCGTCGCGGTACATGAGGCCGAGGTTCCGGCAGGCGAGCTGATAGCCCTTGTCGCACGCCGACTGGTAGAGCTCGACGCCCTTCGCGACGTCCGCCGCGATGCCCTTGCCCTCGACGAGCGCGAGCGCGAGCTGGTTGCACGCGGCGAGGTTGCCGCCGTTGCACGACTGGCCGAACAGCGCGGTCGCCTTGCGGAGGTCCTGCGCCACGCCGACGCCCTCCGTGTACATGATCGCGAGCGAGCGGCACGCCTCGAGATCCCCGGCGACGCACGTCGCGTCGTAGTGCTTCGCGAGCCCGGCCGAGGTCATCGCGCTTCCCGATCCGGCAGCGGACCCAGGTGCGGAGCCCGAGCCCGAGCCCGCGGTCGGCTCCGCATCCTTCTTCCCGCCGCACGCGGCGAGCACGCTGGCGATCAGGAGCAGGCGTGACATCGCGCGGTGGCGTATCACGGATCGGTCACCACGTTCTTCACGTAGCCGTACGCGTGATCGCGGGTGGCGGGGCTCGACGCGGGGAACGCGAGGAACAGCGCGAGCAGCGCCGCGCCGACCACGCACGCGATCGCCGCGCCGCGGAGCGTGGCCGCGCGCACGAGCGCCACCCCGAGCGACCCGGCGACGAGCGCGAGGTACGGCAGGACACCGGCGAGGCCCGCGATCCCGAGCGCGGATCCGAGGCTCGGCGCGACGAGGTTGTCGCCGAGCATGCGGAACGTGACCTCGACGAGCGGGTTCTTCAGCGAGTCGGGCCAGTACGGGAACGTCATCATCGACAGGCTGTAGATCGCGACCCCGGCGACGATCGTGCCCGCGGCGGCGCCGAGCAGCGCGGGCCGGGTCTTCAGCCACTGCAGCGCCGCCGCGACGAGCGGCAGCATGAACGGCAGCATCGCGGTGATGTAGCGAGGGCCCGTGCCCCAGCCGCCACGCCAGAAGTTGATCGACGAGACGAACAGCACGTAGATCACGACGACCGCGCCGCTGGTGAGGACGATGCCTCGATCACCGCGCTCGCCACGCCGCCACAGCGCGTACGCGCCCGGCAGCGCGAGGAGCAGCCACGGCGCGAGCACGAACAGGCCGTTGTCGGGGCGGAACAGCGACCCCCAGAACGCCTCGGCGCGCAGCTTCGTGATCCCGAGGAAGCCCTGCTGGTGATAGACCGCGAACGACTGCGAGGCGTCGTAGCCGGTGCGGAGCGGGCTGCCGAACGCGGCGTCGTGATAGACGAGCAGCGCCAGCACGGGCACGGCCGCGCCGGCGAGGGCCGCGCCGAGCGTCTTCGCGAGCTCGGCGAGCGGCTCGCGGCGGAGCCGCACGATCACGAGCACCGCGACAGGCACGGCGGCGAACACCGCCTGGTAGTCGACGAGCAGCGCCGCGCCCGCGAACGCGCCCGCGGCGGCCATCCACGGCCGCGTACGCCTGCCGTCGACGACGTCGAGTGCGAGGATCCACGCGGAGCCGACGCACACCGCGCCCAGCTGGTGCGAGAAGAACAGCATCGAGTACGTCATCGCCATCGAGCCGAGCGCGTAGGCCACGACGACGAGGCGGCGGATCGCCGGGTCCGGCGCGAACCGCTCGAGGAAGCCCCACAGGAGCCACAGGAACGCGAGCGCGGGCAGGATGCCGGCGAACACCCGGCACACCCACATGCTGCCGGCGAGCCCCGGCGAGGCGACCGCCGTCGCGACGGCGTACGCGGGCGCGGCGAGGATCGACGAGCCCGGCGCCTTGTTGGAGTAGTGATGGCCGTTCGACGGCGAGACGTCGGCGGTCGCGCCCCACCGCCGGACGCCGGTGTCGATCGCGACGGTGCCCTCGTCGACGATGGCCCGCACCAGGTACACGCGGGGCAGCTCGTTGGCGGACTGGATCCGCGGGAAGTACGGAAACACGTACAGGTACGCGCAGGCGATCGCGATCAGCCAGCCGTGGCGAGTCACGAAGTTCCTGGCGGGCACGGGTGCGCCGAACGTGATACCACCGGATCGATCGTGTTGCCCTACCGCAGCGTGCGCGACGCCGCGATCGCCGACGCAGGCCGGGCGTTCACGATGGCCCTCGGCGGCGCGGTGGCGTTCGCGCCCGTCGAGTACGTGGCGACGATCTACGCCTACGCCGGGTCGAGCTCGCTCGCGAGCAAGCTCCGGCTCGCGGCGCTGACGATCACCCTGTCCCTCGTCCTTTGGCTGATCCTGGCCGTCGTCCTGGCGGGGGTGCTGGTGACCGCGCGCTACGTGCGCGGGCAGATCACCCCCGCGGCGGGGCGCGATGCCGGGTGGTGCGCGCCGGGCGCGCTCGCGGCCGGGATCCGGACCGGTGTACCGCGCCTGTGGGCGGCGGTGCTGGTCGCCCTCGTCGGCGGCGCCGTGCTCCAGCGCGGCGCCGCGTGGGCGATGCTGAACTTCCGCGAGGCCCAGCTGACCGCGGTGCTGATCGCGGCGATGGGCGTCGTCGCGATCGCGGCCGGCGCGGCGCTGTTCCGGGCCGGCACGTTCGCGGCCGCGGCAGCCGCGCGCGCGCTCGCCCCGATCCTCGGCGTCGCCAACCCGCTCGGCCGCTGGCGCGCCGCGGGCTTCGCGCT
>JAEUJX010000216.1 GCA_016794545.1 Myxococcales bacterium | reverse complement strand
GTCGGCAGCGACGGCAAGGCCGACACGGACGAGCCCGGCTACCACGCGACGAAGAATCCCGATCCCGCGTACGACAACTATCACTACCTGCGGAACCCGCTCGGCACCGAGGGCAATGGCGACCGCGACGCGAACGAGCCGTTCATGGACGTCGGGCTCGACGGCGTCCCGAGCACCTGCCAGCAGGCGGCCGGGGTGGCCAACTGCTACGACTTCGGCGAGGGCAACAACCGGTGGGACCTCTCCCCGAACGTCGCGCGCTGGTACGAGGCCGACTTCCTCCGGAACTTCGAGAAGCTCACGCCCGCGCAGCGCCGCCACATGTCGCTGTGGTTCGACGCCGGCATCCGCGACTTCCTCAACAACTCGCTCGCGGTCAACGCCACCGTCGGCGGCCTGATGGCGAGGTACAACGAGGCGTTCAACGTCTACGACGGCTTCGCCGCGATCAGCGGCGCGCAGACCGAGGCGGTCTACGACTTCACCGAGGTGAAGTGGGCGGACCTGCCGCAACACGGCTACCTCCGCTACGGCAACCCCGACGCGACGCCGAGCCAGATCATGGGCGGCGACGGCCGCCACGTCGGCACCGCGCTCCAGGTCGTCAGCCGCGCGACCACCGCGTTCGCGTGGCTCGACAAGCGCTGGCCCGACGGCGATCGCGACGACACGCTCGACGGCGGCGAGATCAAGAAGGACCTGACGTTCACCGCGTCGAACGGCCGTGTCACGCCGTACGGCCTGTTCCTCCCGCCCGGGTACAACCAGGACACCAGCAAGCGCTACCCGGTCGTGTTCTTCTCGCACGGCTACGGCATGGAGCCGAAGGACCTCGCCGACCTCTCGGCGGTGTTCGCGAACTACATGACCGCCGAGCAGCCTCTCGAGTACCGGTTCCAGAAGTTCATCATCGTCTACGTCGACGGCCGCTGCCGCCCGCAGGTCGACGGCGTGCCCGTCGATCCGACCGGCGACGGCTGCGAGGGCGGCACGTTCTACACGAACGCGCCGCTCGGCACGCAGGCGCAGATGGAGACCGCGTTCGTCGAGCTGATGGATCACATCGACGCGACGTACCGCACGAAGAAGCCGTCGATGGCGGAAGTCACGCCGTAGTGCGCGCGCTGCTGGTGATCATCGCGCTCGGCGCCTGCGATGGATCGTCGGCGGCGACGCCCGACGCACCCGAAGGAGTCGACGCCGCGATCGATGCCGCGATCGATGCCGCGGTCGTGCCGGACCCGTGCCCGCCGGTCGCGGCGTGCCCGGCGGCGCCGGCGGACCTCGCGATGGGCGGCGGCCTGCGCGCGATCGATCGCTGCGCCTTCCCGCTCGCGTTCGATCCGGTGCAGCGCGACACGTTCAGCGCGCGGATCGATGCGCTGCCCGCGAAGCTGACCCGCGTCACGCTCGCGGACGTCGCGACGGATCTCAACCGCGCGGCGACGAAGGTGACGGCCGTGCCGGGCAACCCGCCGGGGCTCCGGAACGCGTGGCTGTGGCAGAGCGGCGACGAGGCGGTCGAGTACTGGATCCCGCAGGGCGTCACGGGCAGCTTCGACGCGACCGCGAGCGGGCTCGTCGGCGGGCGCAAGCTCGTGCTGGTCAGCTGGTACTACGAGCGCGCGAACGACCCCGGCTCGACGGTCGAGAAGGGCGTGCGGATCGCGATCGCCGACGTCACGAACCCGGCGGCGGTCGCGTACCGGTTCGCGCTGCTCGTGTCGCCGACGGCGGCCGGCGGGCTCGCGGCGATCGAGATCCACGCCGGTGGCCTCGCGTGGGTCGGCGATCGGCTCTACGTGCCGGTGACGACCGGCGGGTTCCGCGTGTTCGACCTGTCGCGGATCCTGACGCTCGACGGCACCGCGGACTCGCTCGGCCCGGACGCGGGCGGCGTGTGGAGCGCGTACGGCTACGCGTACGCGATCCCCGAGCTCGCGCGCTACACGGTCGGCAACGCGACGTGCGCGCCGCGGTTCTCGTTCGTCTCGAAGGACGACGACGCGCTGGTGTCGGGCGAATACGACGCGGCGACGATCCGCGGGCGCATCCATCGCTGGCCGCTCGCGGCGAACGGCGACCTGGAGCTGACCTCGACAGGCCGCGTGGTGCCCGACGCGGCCTTCATCATGGGCGAGAGCCACGTGCAGGGCGCCCTCGGCCACGGCGGCACGTACTGGCTGTCGTCGAGCCGGCCGGCCGGTGGCGCCGGTGAGCTCGATCGCGTGAAGGAAGGCGCTGCGACCGTGCGCCTGCCGTGGAGCGACACCCCCGAGGACCTCGCGTTCGATCCGCAGGGCCAGACGGTGTGGTCGCTCAGCGAGGGCCTGAACGCGCGCTACCTGTTCGAGGTCGCGCTGTCGGCCGTCGACTGATCGCCGATCCAGCGCGTGCGCTGAATCGGCGCGCCGTCACGGCCTTCGCGCGCGCCGAACGCCGGCCCGTGCGACGAGCTTGTTGAAGTTGCGGCTGGCACCCCGGCTGCACGAGGGGCTGACGACTTCCGAATCACCGGAATCCTTCAAAGGAACGCGTCATGTCTGTCTTCAGCTCTGCTCGCAGGCTTCTCGCCAGCTCGCTGGCGCTCTCGCTGCTCACCACGTCGTTCGGCGCGACCGCGATGGTCGGCTGTGCGACCACCGACGACGAACCAACCGGCGTCGACGTCGTCGCCTCCACCGCCGCGTCGCTGCCGGTGACCATCACGGCAGCCGGCGCGACGCAGCGGGCCGATCTCAAGCGCTCGGACATCGACTCGATCGAAGCCGCCCTCCCGGCGTTCCGGGCGGACGGTGTCTTGACCACCGACTCGAAGCGCGTGCTGACGGCCAACCAGGTCACCGCGATCGGGCCGGACGGTCAGCTCCTGCGCTGGACTCGCAGCGGCAACACGCTGACGTCGCTCGACGACTCCACGCGCTCGCTGCGCTGGAGCCTCGCGACCGGCGAGCTCGAGATCGTCGGCGCCGGTGGCACCTCGCGCATGAAGGTGATGGGCGATCCCACGGACATCACGCGCGTGATCTCGGCGTTCGTGCGCATCGGTACGGGCGACTCGTCCACCAGCGTCGCCGCCGCCCTCACGGGTGGCGAGGTCGTGGTGGTCGTCGTGCTGATCGCGTTCAGCTCGTGGATGGCCTGCCTCACGCTCGGCACCGCGGTGTGCGGCATGACCGCCTACCTCAACTGCCCGAGTGGCGTCGACTGGTTCAAGATGAACTGCGGCGTCAACATCGGCAGCATCGGGAGCGAGGAGTCGATGATCGGCGACCTGGGGAGCCTCGGCTCGTGCAACTACAAGTGCACCGAGCCGCCGCCGCCGGACCCAGATCCGCCGCACGTTCCGCCCGGAACCTGGGTCCCCGGTCCGCCGACGTACGAGTGGATCCCGACGCTCGGCGACTGCCCGGAGGGCCAGCACATGGACTTCTGCATCACGGGCTGGCACGACGAGGTCACGTTCGACGGCAACGAGGTCACCGTGACCGCGGTCCCCGAGAGCGAGCCCTGCTGCGTCGCCGACGGCACGCCCTGAGCGCTCACAGCTTGAGCACGGTCGCCGTGACCACGCCCTGCAGCTGCGGCGCCGACGCGCTCGAGACGTTCGCGATCGTCATCGCCGGGTCGCCGCCGGCCGCGCGCACCTCGATGGTGTGCGCGCCCGGCGCGAGCAGGAGGTAGCGCCCGAACGACCAGGTCGCGATCATCTGCGCGACGCCCGCCGTGTTCGCGGCGACGACACGGCGTTGCGCGTTCGTGATCGAGCCGTCGACGAACACCGCGATGTCGACGGCCGAGTACGCGTTTCCCGTGCCCGTGCACTGGATGCCGCCGCTCGTGTCGACGTGCAGCTTCGCGTTCGGCG
>JAEUJX010000210.1 GCA_016794545.1 Myxococcales bacterium | reverse complement strand
GAGCGGCTCGGGCGCGGGGCGGCCGGGGCCGCCCGCGACCTGAAGATCGTCGAGGCCGAGGCGCTCGAGCTCGCCGGAGTAGGCGTCGACGCTCTCGGCGACGCGCGTGACGAGCTTCGCGTCGACGGTGCGGAGCGTGCGCGACGCGAGCTCGACCTGCCGCCCGACATCGGACCAGCCCGCGAGGGATGTGTCTCCGGCGTCGGTCGCGAGCAGCTCGGCGACGCGCGCGATGCGCCGGCGGTCCTCGTGCGTCTCGCCTTCGACGAGGAGGTCCTCGAGATCCGCCTGCATCTGCAGCGTCGCGGCGCGGATCTTGTCCTCGCCTTCGCCGGGCATGTCGTCGAAGTCGCGCACCGGGCCCCAGAGGACGAGACAGCGCGAGCGGAAGTCGCGCTTGTCGTCGAACTCGAGCGCGACGGCCTGGAAGGTCGGCGGCACGCCACCGCGCTTCGCGGCGGCGGCCATCATGCGCGCCGCGCCGGAGCGCAGCGGTGCGAGCTTCGGCTCGGAGTGGCTCGTGCCCTCCGGGAAGATCAAGATGTTGCCGCCGCCCGAGAGGTGCGCGGCGATCCGGTCGAACACGGCGTCGTTCGCGGAGGCACCTCGCTCCGGGTCGTCCTTCTTGCGGAAGATCGGGACGGCGCCCGCCTTGTCGAGGATCCAGTTGAAGACGGGGATCTTCCACAGCGTCGACTTCGCGACCGGCGAGATCTCGCACGGCGCGTCGGTCATGACGAGGACCGGGTCGACGAGCGCGTTCGTGTGGTTCGAGACGAACACGCGGCCGCGCGTGGTCGCCGCGGGCGGTGCACCGACGCGCTCGATGTCGCGGAAGTACAGCTTCATCACGCGGCGGAACGTGCTGACGAGCGCGCCGCGCAGCGTCCCACCTGGTTCCCGAACCTCGTCGGCGAGCACGAGCCCATCTTGCCATGGGGCAGTTGAGTGATCGTCGTCGGTCGTGCCAGAGTCGAAGCGTGCCGGCCCGGGACCGAGACGCTGTCGAGCTGCGCGCGGTCGCGCCGCTCGTCGTCACGGCGACGCGACAGCTGATCGGTCCGGTGCTGCTCGTCACCAACGGTCAGAAGACGATCGGGATGACGAGCGCGGAGCTCGTGCGGCAGTGGGATCCGGGGCAGATGTCGGTGCTGACGGGGCTCGACGGCGCCACGGCAGCGAGCATCGCGATGTCGAGCTGGAGCATGGGCCGCTACTCGGGCCTCGCGTTGATCGACCTCGATGGTCCGGTCGCGCCGACCGCGGAGGTCGCGCCGCTGCCGCTCGCGAACGTGTGCGCGAGCACGGACACCCGCGGTGCGCCGAGTGGGATCGTGACGATCCTCCCGGCCGCGGGCACCACGTCCACGCGAGCGCTGGTCGCGGTGCACGTGGACGCGGTCGATACCGGCGGCATGAGCGATGACCTCGGTCGGCTCGCGAGCCCGATCGACGCCGCGCACGCGCAGCTGCCGGTCGAGGGCGCGGTGCTGTTCACGTGGTTTCCGCCCGACCCGGTGCTCGGACGGAAGAGCGAGGTGCTCGCGGTCGCGATGACGTATCCGTACCGGCACGGTGCGTTCGCGCCGCGCGCGCCGCTCCCCGCGATCGCCGAGATGATCGGGCTCGACGATCTCGGCCGGGCGCTGATCCACGCGGCGGCGCCGGTGCCGGACCGGCCCGAACTGCACGAGATCACGGGCGAGATCACCGAGGCCGCCGCGGGGGGCGCACCCGGCCTCGGCGGCCCGAAGCGCGAACGTACGTGACGTAAGGCGGCCCGCAGGCGGTACCCCGCCGGGGCGGCGGCCTGACACGTGTGGGTTATCGGCGGGGTTGTCACGACAGTTCGTGCTAGTCGTGGTCCGGCCAAACCGATACCTCAGGTTCACCGTGCGGCGAAACGCTGATCGATACACGATGGACCTCCCGGTCGAGATCACCGCGCAGGGCGTGACCCGGCGCGTGGTCCTCCAGGACCTGTCGCGCACGGGGATGTTCCTCCAGATGCCGGCGCCGTTCCCGATCGGGACGGAGATCCAGCTCTGCATCACGCACGAGGGGCGCCGGTTCTACGCGCTCGCGAACGTCACGCACAGCCTCGGCGAGGCGGAGGCGCGCTCGCTCGGCCGCGCCGCCGGCGTGGGCATCGCGTTCCAGGAGGCGTCGACGCCGATGGACCACCTGTTCGCGATCGCGATCGAGCGCCTCGTGCGCGAGCGCCGCGAGCAGACGCAGCCGCTCGGCATGCACGTGGTGATCGCGGATCGATCGGTGCGCGTCCTCGAGCGCATGTCGACAGCGCTCGACGAGGCCGGTTGCACCGTCGCGATCGCGACCACGGGCATGGAGGTCCTCGCCGCGTGCCTGCGCCGCGTTCCCGACGTCGTGCTGGTCGAGCGCGACCTCCCCGTGCTCGACGGCCTGCGCCTGATCTCGGAGCTCGCCAATGACCCGCTGCTCGCGATGGTCCCGGTGATCATCACGTCGGAGCAGCCGGGCGACATCGACATCGCGTTCGAGGCGGGCGCGATGGACTTCATCGCGAAGCCGTTCACGTCCGTCGAGGTGGTCGCGCGCGCGCGCCGGCTGCCGGCCGCCACGCCGATCGTCACCGACCGCGTCGTGCTCCGCGGCTCGCTCTCCGAGCTGTCGCTCGCGGCGCTGCTCACGATGCTCGAGCTCGAGCGCAAGACCGGCCGCGTCGTGCTGTTCGCCGCGCAGACCGGCTGGATCGACCTCGTCGACGGGCGGATCGTCGGCGCGGGCTGCTCCGGGTTCAACGCGACGACTCAGGATGTGATGATGATCCTGCTCGACTGGACGCACGGCTCGTTCGAGGTCGTGGCCACCGAGCCCGAGCAGGTGGAGATCATGTTGCCGATCACGCACCTGTTGCTCGAGCACGCGCGGATCCGCGACGAACAGGTCGCCGCCGCCGGCTGACGCGTTTCGTGGTACGCGAACCGGCGTGAAGGTCGCGACCTGGAACGTCAACGGCATCCGCGCGAGATCCTCGCAGGTCGTGCACTGGATCGACCGCGAGGAGCCCGACGTGATCTGCCTGCAGGAGATCAAGGCCGGACCGGAGCAGGTCCCCGAGCCGGTCGCGACGATCGCCGGCTACCACGCGCACTTTCATGGATCCGGCGGCTACTCGGGCGTGGCGCTGCTCCTGCGCGACAAGACGTTCGGCGATCGGCCCGCGTTCTCGCACCCTCCGTTCGACCACGAGCACCGGATCGTGGTCGCCGAGGTCGGCTCGCTCGTGTTCGCATCGGTCTACGTCCCGAACGGCGGCAAGGACTTCCCGGCGAAGATGCAGTTCCTCCGCGAGCTCGAGGCGTGGGCCGGCGTGGTCCAGCGCGAGCGCAAGCACCTCGTGCTGTGCGGTGACTTCAACGTCGCGCGCACGTTCGCCGACGTGCACCCGGTGCTGCGCAAGCCGATGGTGGGCCAGCTGCCCGAGGAGCGCGAGCTGATCGAGAAGCTGCTCTCGCACGGGCTCGTCGATGTCGGCCGTCAGGTCGAGCCCGACAACGACCGGCTGTTCACGTGGTGGGCGCCGTGGCGGAACATGCGCGAGCGCAACATCGGCTGGCGCCTCGACTACATCGCGGCGAGCCGCGCACTCGTCGACGAGACGGTCGTGTGCAAGCACTACCGCGACGTCGGCAGCAGCGACCACGGGCCCGTGATCGCGCATCTCCGCGACACGCCGCGCGAGCCGTGACGTCGTCACGCAAGCTGCGTGCCCGCGCTCACGGTGACCAGCTCGTAGCCCCTCGCACGCAGGGCGGGGATGAGCTTCCGCACCGCCTCGATCGTGACCTCGCCGCCGGTGCGCGCCTCGTGCATCAGAATGATGCTGCCCGGGCGCGTGCGCTCGAGGACGCGTGCGACGAGCGCATCGGCCGGCGCGCCCTTCCAGTCGTCGCTGTTGACGTCCCAGGTGACGAGCCGCTTCGCGAGCCGGGCGAACGCGCGGACCGTGCCGGGGCGGCGACCGCCCCACGGCGGGCGCGCGACCTTCGGGATCACACCGGCCGCGGTCGCGATCGCGCGATCGGTCTGCGCGAGCTCGCGCTCGACGCTGCGCGACCGCGCGAGCGGCAGGTAGCGGTGGCTGTACGTGTGATTGCCGAGCTCGTGACCGTCGCGCGCGATCCGCGCGATCACGCCGGGGTGCATCTCGGCCGCATCGCCGAGCACGAAGAACGTCGCGGGCGCCCGCTGCTCCGCGAGCACGTCGAGCAGCGCGGGCGTCCGCACCGGATCCGGCCCGTCGTCGAACGTCAGCGCGACGACCTTCGCCTGTGTCTCGAGCGTGCGCTGCGTCCTGCCCTTCATCGCCCACTCGATCGGCCCGTCGAAGCCGCCATAGAACAGCAGGTACAGACCGACGAGAACGACGATCACGGCCAGCAGCGCGAGACCCAGAACCATGCGCTCGGGTAATGCGAGGCCGATGCCGGATCCTGCCCGTGGCGCGGCGCGGACTTACGGCCGCTTCACGGTGGTTTCACGTCGAGAATTCACCGGTTCCGTCCCCATTCCATGCTCGCCGTCAGGAGCACCGGGAAGACGCGCATGTGCTCGCTCCCGAGCAGGCCGGCGCGGAGATCGAACGTGTAGTCGTGATGGCTGTCGAAGTACGTCACCGACGCGGCGACGACGCCGCCATAGAGCGTCGTGCTGAACGGGTCCACGTTGTCGTTCGACAGGACGCCGTTCGTTCCGTAGGCGAACTTCTCCAGCGCGGCGCCCGCGCCGACCTGGAGGCTCCAGGCCGACCTGCGCAGCACGGTCACCCGCGCGAGCAGGTCGATCATCACCTGCATGGAGGTTGTCGATTGGCCCATCTTCGCGCCGCCGAACCGCGGCGTGAGGCCGATCGTCACACCGAACGCGGGAGCCTCGCGCTGATCCTGGGTGACGGTGAGGCGCAGCGGGATCAGGCCACCGTACGCGGTCGTCGAGAACCGGAGCTCCGATGGATCGAGCTCGCCCGGTCCTTTCCAGCGCATCGGCTCGACGAACCCACCGAGCCCGGCGGAGAACAAGGTGTCGGCGCGGGCGGGTGCCGAGAGGAGAACCGCGATCGCGACGAGCAGCTTGGTCATCGGTGCCGGAACAGCATAGTCCATGCCACCGCGATCGCGTCGGTCGGGTCAGAGCGGACCGACACTCGGGCCGGCGCCCGTACAATCTGTCGTGGCGAACTGTACGGACAGGCGCGTCAGGGAACGTCGAGCAGGCCGTGCTCGGTCGCGAAGATCGCGGCGCCGGCGCGGCTGCCCACGCCGATCTTCGCGTAGACGTGGGCGACGTGGTGCTGCACGGTCTTCGGCGAGATGCCGAGCTTCGCCGCGATCTGCTTGTTCGACTGCCCGCGTGCGACGAGGCGGAGCACCTCGACCTCCCGGTCGGTGAGCTGCGCCGGCCACGAGGGGAGACGCGACGTGGCGACCCCCGCGGCATCGAGCACCGCGGCGCAGGTCTCGCGATCGACGCGGCCGGCCGCGACCTCCGCGCGCAGCTCGCGGGCAGCGGCGTCGGCGGAGAGGGCGGGCCGGTACGGACGCGGCTCGCGCATCGCGTGGTACGCGTCGGCCGCGCCGAGGATGCGCGAGGCCTTCGCGAGCACGGCGCCGGGAAGCGCGCGGTGGTATCCGCTCCCGTCGGCGCGCTCGTGCGAGCCGGCGGCGAGCTGCGCGATCGGGCGGAGCGGCCGCGCCTGGTAGAGCGAGCGCTCGGTCCAGTACGCGTGGAGGCGGACGCGCTCCCACTCGGCGGCCGTGAGCTTGCCGGGCTTGTCCCAGACGCCGTTCGACACGCTGACGCGGCCGAGGTCGTGCAACCAGCCGGCGCGGCGCACGTCCGTGACCTCGGCGGAGGTGAGGCCGCACGCCGTCGCCGCGCGCGCGGCCAGCTCGGCGACGGCGAGCGAGTGGCCGAGCGTGTACGTCGACTTGAGGTCGGCCATGTACGCGAACGCGCGCGTCACGTCGTCGAGCTGCCCGGCGGTGATCTCGAGGTGCGGCCGCGGCTCCGTGGCGACGAACCGATCCCACACCGACGCATCGGCGATGAGGTCGAGCAGCTCCCCGGCCCCGGCGAGGAACGTGGCCACGAGACCCGGATCCATCGCACCACCGCTGCGCTTCCTCGCGAGCTCCATCGCCGAGCTGCGGCCGGCGCGGTGATACGCGATCTCGACGACGTCGGCCACGTGGTGGAGGCGCATGGTGATCGGGATCGCGGTGCCCTGGGCCTCGGCCGGCGTGCCCTTGCCGTCCCAGCGTGCGCAGATGAACTCGAGCGCCGTCGTCACGCGCTCGCCCATGCCCGCCATCGCGGCGAACCTGATCGAGGTGTCGCACTGCGAGGCCGCGTGCTTCTTCACCGCCTCGCCGTCGCCCAGCAGCCGCGCGACCGCGCGTACGCGTGCGCCGACCGAGGCGCCCGCGCCGATCCGCCCGACGATCCGGCGCGCCGTGCCGAACATGTCTCCCATGTCCGCCATGCCCATCACGTAGCGCGTGCCGATGTCATCCCCGGCGCCGTAGTGGTGCGCCTCCTCGTGCGCGAACCCGACGCAGCCGAGGTAGCGCAGCAAGCTCACGTAGAACGCGTCGCGCAGCTCCGGCTCCGCGACTCCGTGGCGCCGCCCGATCTCGACCGCGAGGATCGCGGTGCGGAGCGCCTTCTCCGGCTGGTTCGCGCTGGCGACGTCGGTCGCGAGCGTGAGCCCGCCGAGCACCTCCGCCATCCGGATCATCGCGGAATCCTACACGATTCGGGCGCATAGGCCATTCGGCCGATGCGCCGCCCTCGAGCGATCGGCGAGCGTGCTCGCATGCCCAACAACCTGACCACCATCCAGAACATCTACGCCGCGTTCGGCCGCGGCGACGTCCCCGCGATCCTCGAGCACATCACCGACGAGTGCGTCTGGGAGTACGGCCTCGCCCCTCACGACATCCCGTGGCTCCAGCGGCGCACCGGCAGGACAGGCGCGGGCGAGTTCTTCCAGACGCTCGTGTCGGAGACAGAGGTCAAGTCGTTCGAGGTGCCCTCGCTGCTGGCGACGGACCGGCTCGTCGTGGCGCTCGTGAACATCGAGTTCCTCGTCAAGCGCACCGGCAAGACCGTACGCGAGACCGACGAGGTCCACCTCTGGCACTTCGACGACAAGGGCCGCGTGATCAAGTTCCGGCACTGCGCCGACACGCTCCAGCACGCGCGCGCGCTTCAGGCGTAACGCGCCGCGAGCGTGACCGCGAGCGCGGCGGCGCCGGGGATGGCCTGCGCGAACAGGATCGTGCGCGACGCGGTCGCCGCGCCGTAGATGCCGGCGACCACCACGCACGCGAGGAAGAACACGCGCACCTGGTAGACGACCGCCGCGTCGCCGACGAACGACCACACGAGGCCCGCGGCGAGGAACCCGTTGTACAGGCCCTGATTCGCGGCGAGCACCTTCTGCGCCTCCATCTCGGCGAGCGGGCGCCGGAACGTCTTCGCGCCGAACGGCGTCGCCCACAGGAACATCTCGAGCACGAGGAAGTACACGTGCAGCAGCACGACGAGCGCGGTGAGCACCTGCGATGCGGTCGCCACTATTCGAGCCTCCCTGCGGTCGAGACCTTGCCACGCTCGCGATACATGCGCTCGATCGTCGTGCGCAGCAGCGCGTCATCGATCTCGGTCCCCGCGGCGCCCGCGACGTACGCGGCGCGCTCGCACGCGACCTTGATGAAGCCGCCCGAGAGCTCGTACGAGTCGCTGATCGCGTCGAAGTCGATCGTCGCCGCCCGCGTGCGCTCGGGCAACGTCCGGCGCCACAGCTCCGCGCGCATGTCGGGACTCGGGAAGCTGAAGTACACGTCGTAGGTGAACCGGCGCTTGAACGCCTGATCGATCGCTCCGGTCAGGTTCGTCGTCAGGATCGCGAGCCCGCCGAACCGCTCGAGGCGCTGCAGCAGGTAGTTGGTCTCGAGGTTCGCGTAGCGATCGTTGCTGCTCTTGACGTCGCTCGTGCGCTTGCCGAACAGCGAGTCGGCCTCGTTGAACAGCAGCACCACGTGACCGGGCTCGGCGGCATCGAACACGTCGCTGAGGTTCTTCTCGGTCTCGCCCAGCCACTTCGAGACGACCTGCGACAGGTCGATCTCGTAGATGTCGAGCCCGAGCCGTCGCGCGAGCACGGTGCCCGACATCGTCTTGCCGACGCCGGGATGCCCGGAGAACAGCACGCTGATGCCCTGTGCGCCGCGCAGCTTGAAGTCCTGGCGGATCTTGCGCCGCTGGCTCGCGGCCGCCGTGATCTCGAGCAGCGCGCCCTTCGTGTCATCGTCCACGACGAGGTCGTCGATGTCGAACGGCGTCGGCAGCTTCTTGCCGAGCCGCGAGATCCGCTGGTGGAGCTGCCCGGCCACCGCACGCGCGAGCTCCTCGCCGTCGGGCGGACCGGCATCCGGCATGCGCTGCGCGGTCGCCGACTGCGCGGCGGCGACGATGATGCCGCCCGGGATCGCGAAGCGCCCCGACAGGCTGTCGGCCTCCGCCGCCGTCAGCGACGGCACGACCTGCCGCCACATCTGCGTGCGCGTGTCGAGCCCCGGGACCTCGAGCGTCAGGTGCACGATCGGGCGCTGGTGGATGCGCGGCATGCGCTCGCGGTTGATCGTGATCGCGACCGGACCGCCCCACTCGTCGAGCAGCTCGCCGAACCACGCCGGGAGCTCGTCGCGCTCGGCCTCGAGGTTCACCGCGTCGTCGATGTCGACGAACGCCGGGATCGCGTCGAGCAGCCGGAGCTCGCGGACGAGCGCCCGGATCATCGCGTGCTGCGCGGAGATCGTGAGCTGCTGCAGCCGGCGGCCGTCGATGCACAGCAGGTGCTTGTCCTGGTGGGCCGCCGCTTGCTGGAGCAGCAGCTTCTTGCCGAGGCCGCGCTGCCCCTGGAGGCACAGCACGACCTCGCTCGAGTGGAGCGCGCTCGTGGCGCGCTCCGCGGTGACGGCGGGGAACACGCCGGAGACCTTGCCGGCCCGCAGCTCGGCCACCTCGAGCAGGTCCGGGTCCAGCGCCAGCGCGGTCCCGTCGAGCAGGTGCACGAGCCGGCTCGCGGGACGGATCCGCCGGTACATCAGTGATTCGGCGGAGGACAGCTCGACCAGCGCGTAGCGCACGAGCGGCGAGCTCGGCGACAGGTCGCGCGACATCAGCGAGCGCGACTCCGGGGTGTCGTAGACGAGCTGCGCGAGCAGGCGCCCGTCGAGGCCGCGGCAGGCCGGGTCGCGCGCGAGGTAGCGATAGGCCGCCACGAGGTTCGGATCCGCCTCGGGCAGGAGCGCGTACATGAGCGTCGCCCACTGCCGCGGCGTCAGCTCGAACAGGCGCAGCAGATCGACGAGCGGGGAGGGCCTGCGCGCCGCGATGGTCGCGGCGATCCGCGCCTCGACCTCGCGGTGCGCCGCGAGGTACTGCTCGAGCACGATCGCGGCGCCGGCCTCGTCGCCCGTCGCGCTCTCGCCGCGCGCGATCGCGAACAGCCGGCCGATGTCGGTCGGCGTCACCGGCTCCTCGCCGGAGGGCTGCGCCGCGGGCACCTTCGTCCAGCCGAGCCGGATCTGGTACTCGACGCGCAACCACGCGCGCCGCAGCTCGTCGCGCAGATGCGACGCGACATCGGGGTACGGCTGCGCGGCCATCGCCGCCGACTATAGCGCTACATGCGCTGGAGATCGTCGGACGCGAAGCCCATGTCGCTCTGGATCTCGTCGAGATCCTCGTCTCGAGCCTGCTGCGCCTCGGCCTTCGGGCGCGGCTGCTTCTGCTCCTCCTCGGGCGTCGACGCCTTCGGCTCCTCCGCCTCGGGCTTGTTGTGCTTCTCCTCGTCCTCGCGCGCGATCGCCTTCATCTGGTCGACGAACGGCGTCGTGTACATCTCCGACGAGATGTGGAGGCGCTGCTGGGCCGGGATGTTGCTGTCGTGCGCACCCGCCGAGCCGAACAGCCGATCGAACGTGGCGTCGCCGAGCTCGTCGCGGAGCTCGTCGAGCTGATCGGCGACCGAGATCACGCGGAAGTCGGCGATCGTGGGGCCCTTCATGAAGTCCTCGATCGCGGCCGACGCGCTGTGGCCCTTCTTCAGCGTGAACTCGTGCGGGTGCTTGCCGGCGGACCAGTGCGTGGAGGCGGTGTAGCCGTTGCGATACTTGTCCTGCCACTTGTCCGCGTTGCCCGAGGCCTCGCACGCGTGCTTGTACTCCTCGGGCTGGAACATGCCGTGATCGATCGCCGCGCTGTCCGCCTTCGGCTTCTCGGCGAACGCGAGCTGCGAGGCGGTCGCGGTCATCGGCGTGGGGCCACCCTGCTCGACCGCCGGGAGGTCGCCCTCGGTATGGAAGGCCTGCGGCGCCGGCGGGACCTCGACGGGCGCGACCAGCTGCGGAGCCTGCAGGTCCTGCGCTTCGGGTTGCTTCTCTTCCTTCGCCGGCATGTACGAATGATACGACCGGCAGCCCCCGATCTCCCTCGGGAGAGGGAAGATTCCTCACCGTGGGTTTCGGGCTGTCCCGACGAGCGCGATCGCGCAAAGCCAGGGGAGGCCTGCGTTCTCTCCTCGGGCGCGCGCCCGACGCCGCCGACGTCGGCGACCGGCTCGCACGGATCGCGCGCCGCATGCTGGGTGAGGCCGTGCGCGATGCCACGTCCCGCCGGGTCACGCTCGACCTCCATCCCGCGGCGGGGCCGGTGCGGATCGCGGTCCTGCCCGATGCCGAGCTCGAGATCACGGGCGAGACGCTGGCGGTCGGCCCGGGCTATCACGCCGACGTGATCGCGCGGCTCGCCCCCGTTCTCGACGAGCTCGACTACGTCTGGGCCGACGCCGGCGAGGACCCGCGCGCGGCGATGCTCGCGCACCTCGCGCGGGAGCTGGCGGGCGGCGCGACGCGGATCGGCGTCCCCGCCGGCCTGCACTTCGTGGTCGACGGCGCGGCGGTGCTGACCGCGATGGGCCCGCGCGATGCGGCGTGGCGCGACGCCGTGATCGCCGATCCGGCGAAGGGCGCCGATGCGTTCGCGTGGGTCGACGACGGCCCCGGGCAGCT
>JAEUJX010000003.1 GCA_016794545.1 Myxococcales bacterium | reverse complement strand
AGAGCTCGCGCCGACTGGTGCGGAGCTGCTGACGCCCGGAGATCTGGCGTGGATCGACGAGCTCGGCGAGGATGACCTCGCCGCGGCCGAGCTCTGGCTCGCGAGGAAGAAGTCGTGATGCGCACTCTCCTGTTCCTCGTCGCGGCCTCGCTCGCCGCGCCCGCCGCCGCGCAGCCCGTGGACCGCGTTCCGGCAGACCGTGTGCCTGTGGGCGCGCAGCAGCAACCGCGCCGCGAGGCGATCAAGAAGAAGATCCGCGCGCTCCGCGCGTACGCGCTGACCGAGGAGCTGCAGCTCGACGAGGCGACCGCCGGCAGGCTGTTCCCGGTGCTCTCGAAGTACGACGACATCACCGACAGGCTGCTGGTGACGCGCGTCGATCTGAGTCGCCGCCTTCGCGACGCCGCGCAGCTGCGCGACCGGCGCGCCGTCGATCGGCTGATCGACGAGGCGCTCGCGAACCAGAAGGCGTTCTGGGACCTCGAGGAGAAGCGCGTCGCCGAGCTCAGGAAGATCCTGACGCCCGAGCAGACGGCGCGGATCCTCGTCGTGCTCCCGGAGTTCGAGCGCAAGATCCAGAACCAGCTGAAGCGGGCGATCGCGAAGCGCGGCGGGAGCCCCGGGAGGCGCATGCGCGACGTCGACGAGGACGACGACCTCGAGCCCGACGAGCTGACCGGTCCGCAGGAGCCGCGGTCGGGCCCGCCGAGGCGGGCGCCGGGCCCGCCTTCGCGGTAACAGGCAATCCGCCGACGGGCGGGTTATATTGATCGCCGGATGATCGAGGCGACTTGTTCCGCCTGCGGGACGTTGAACCGCGTCGCGGAAGCGGATGTGCCCGCCGGGGCGAAGTTCGTGAACTGCAGCAGCTGCAAGTCACGGGTCGCGTTGCCGGTGAAGGCCGCGATCCCGGCGATCCCCAAGGCGCCGCTGCCGAAGGTGCCGAGCGCGATCCCGCCGATGCCGCCGGTGAAGCCGCCGCCGCCGGTCACCGCCGCGCCGCCGAAGACTCCGCCTCCGACGCCGAAGACCTCCGAGATCGGCCTCGCCGATCTCCCGGCACCGAAACCGCGCAGCAGCGTGCTCGGCGCCGAGCCCTCGAAGCCCGCGCCGAGATCGGGGCTCTCCGCGCTCGAGGATCTCCCCGCTCCCAGACCCTCCGGAGGTGCGGCCCCCTCGCTCGATCTCGACGAGATCATGGCGGGCACGGATCTGCCCGCCCCCGCGCCCAAGGCCAAGCCGGGCCTCGCCGATCTCCCGGCGCCCAAGGCGCGCGCGCCCGGTCCGCCACCGGCGGCCGCGGCTCCGGACATCTCCGATCTCCCCGCGCCCAAGGCGAAGGCCGCGGCCCGCGGCGGCTCGCAGACCGGCTCGCCACTCGATCTCCCCGCGCCCAAGGGCGGCGGCCTGACCGATCTGCCGATGCCGAAGGCGAAGCCCGCCCCCGCTCCGGCGGCGGCGCCGGCGATGAGCCTCGACCTCGATCTCCCCGCGCCCAAGGGCGCATCGGATCTGCCCGCCCCCAAGGGCTTCTTCGACGATCTTCCGCAGCCCGCGCGCGGCGGGGGCAGCGGTCCCGTCGGTCAGGACATCGCGCCCAAGGGCTTCTTCGACGATCTTCCGCAGCCCGCGCGCGGCGGCGGCGGCGGCGGTCCCGTCGCTCAGGACATCGCGCCCAAGGGCTTCTTCGACGATCTCCCGCAGCCCGCGCGCGGCGGCGGTCAGGACATCGCGCCCAAGGGCTTCTTCGACGATCTCCCACAGCCCGGCCGCGCGAAGGGCGACTCCGCGCAGCCGTTCGGCGGCGGCGCGATGGCGCTCGAGCTCGGCGAGGACGACGCACCGATCGAGCTCGCCGAGCAACCGACCGGGGCGAAGGCGTCCGCGGCCGCGGCGTTCCGCAGCTCCGGGCCGGGCACCGCGCCCCCGCCGATGGGCGGCCCGGGCACCGCCGGCTCGTTCGACGATCTCGATCTGTCGTCCCCGACGAGCTCGGAGACGCCGCCGGGCCCGGAGCTCGGTGACGAGGCAAAGGCGGTCGTGCGGTTCGGTGGCGGCAAGGCCGCCGGCACCGCGAGCGCGTCGCTGCCGGCGGTGCCGGAGAAGGCGCCGCTGCCGACGCTCGGTCGCGCCTCGGCCGAGCACGGGACGCTCGAGCTCGAGGAGCCCAAGAAGGGGGGCGGGATCGTCCCGGGCTCGCTGCAGCCGAAGAAGCCCAAGGAGGAGCGCGTCAACGAGGCGGCGGTCAAGGCCGCGCGCGCGAAGCGCCAGCGCATCGCACTGATCGCGTTGCTCGGGATCTCTGCCGCGGGCGCGGGCGGGTTCTACTTCTACAAGCGCCACGCGGCCGCGCAGGAGAAGGCCGACGAGATCGACTCGCAGCTGAACGTCGCGCGCAAGGCGCTCGTCGCCGAGGACCCGAACCACTACATGCGGGCGACGGCGGCCGCGAACAAGGTCCTCGAGCTCGACGACGACAACGCCGAGGCGCTCGGCATCGCGGCCGAGGCGTCGCTCGCCGGCGCGTTCGCCGACGGCAAGGCGCAGCAGGCGCGCATCGCGAAGGGGCGCCAGCTGATCAACCAGGCGCTCGAGAAGGGCGTGACCGGTCCCGCGCTCGATCGCGCGCAGGCGCTGTCGACGCTGACCACCGCGCCAGACAAGGCGGTGGCGCGCCTCACGCAGCTCCTCGCGAAGGCGCCGAAGGACGGCGCGGTCGCGCTCTACCTCGGCTGGGCACAGGCCGCCGCGGGAGACCACGCCGCCGCGGTGAAGTCGTTCGATCAGGCGCTCGCGTCGACTCCGTCGCTCAAGGCCATCGCGCTCGATGGGCGCGCGCGCGCGAAGCTCGCGCAGGCCGACGTCGAGGGCGCGCGCGCCGACTGGAACGCCGTCCTCGCGGTGCAGAAGGACAGCATCCCCGCGCAGGTCGGCATCGCCTCGACGCTGCCGCAGTCGCAGTCGCAACAGCAAGAGGCCGACCTCCTCGCGATCCTCGCGCGCAAGGACATCAAGGACGCCGATCCGCGCGCCGTGATCGCGGCGTGGGTGCTCGCCGGCGACGACGCGCTCCGCGGCCGCCGCCTCGACGCCGCGCGCGAGCGCTACCGCAAGGCGCTCGCCGTCGACGCGAAGGACGTCTCGGCGATGACGGGCCTCGCGGAGACCGAGCTGCTGGATCGCAAGCTCGAGGTCGCGAACGAGCAGATCACCAAGGCGCTCACGCTCGCGCCGAACGACGTGCGTGGCCAGCTGGTCGCCACCGAGATCGAGATCCGGCTCGGCAAGCTCGACACCGCGACCGAGCGAGTGTCCCGCCTGCGCGACCGCAAGCCGCCGCTCGCCGTGCTCGATCAGGTGAAGCTGCAGATCGTCAGCGGCAAGCTGCTCGAGGCGCAGAACAAGGACGAGGCCGCGATCGAGGCCTACACCGCCGCGGCGAAGCTCGCCGGCGACCTCGACCTGACGCCGACCATGCTCGCCGTCGCCAAGCTGAACGACATGGCGAAGAAGGCCGAGGAGGAGCGCAACCCGGTCAAGGAGCAGGAGTACCGCAAGAAGGCCGACGAGCTGCTGTCCGCCCTCGACTCGAAGGCGGAGGAGGATCCTCAGCTGGCGCTGACCCTCGGCGTCGCGTACCTCAAGGCGAGCAACCCCGAGAAGGCCGAGGGCTACCTCCGCCGCGTCGTCACGGCGCGCCCGACGGACGCCGACGCGCTGTTCGCGTACGGCAAGGCGCTCGGCTTGCTCACGAAGTTCACCGAGGCGATCGAGCAGCTCAAGAAGGCGCGGGACGCAGCTCCTGACCGCAGCGAGATCGCGCTCGAGCTCGCCATCACCTACGAGCGCAACAAGAACGACGCCGCGGCCGGCGCGATCTACGAGGAGCTGACGGCGAAGCCCGACGCCGCGATCGAGACGCGCGCGCGTGCGGGCCGCTACTTCGTGCGGACCGGCCAGGTCGCGAAGGGCGGCGAGCAAGGCGACCTGATCGTGAAGGCCGACCCCGAGCACGCCGCGGGCCACTACCTGAAGGGCGAGGGCCTGCTCGCCAAGGGTCGCTCCGACGAGGCGAAGCGCGAGTTCTCCGACGCGGTCCGCCTCGAGCGCGACGCCGTGTACCTCGACGGCCAGGGCCGCGCGACGGAGGCCGTCGCGACCGAGCGCAACGACCTCGCGCTCTTCGAGCAGGCGCTGAACGCGTACAAGGCGGCGGCCGAGATCGATCCGCTGCTGTTCACGTCGTTCCTCGGCCAGGGCCGCATCCACGTGAAGCGGCTCGAGATGGACAAGGCGGTCAAGGCGCTAGCCTCGGCGCAGCAGATCCGCGCCGAGGATCCCGAGGTCGCGTACCTGCTCGGCATCGCCTACCAGCGCCTCGGCACGAAGAAGGACAAGGCGCTCGCGGTCAAGTGGCTCGAGTTCTCGCTCGCGCGCAGGCGCAACGCCGACGCCGCGTATCAGCTCGGCGAGCTCTACACGGATCCGGACATCGACCGGGGTGGCCCGGCGCAGAACGCCTACCGACGCGCGATCTCGACGTGGGACCGCCAGGAGAAGGAAGGCAAGCCGTTCACGGCGATCGAGGAGAAGAACCGCGTCGACGCGCTGTGGAAGCTCGGCAACGTGTCCGAGCTGATCCACGACGAGGCGACGCAGAAGTGGGCGTGGGAGCGCTGGGCCGCTCAGCCCGCCGCGAAGCGCGAGCCGGTGAAGCTCCAGAACGTCCTGCGGGCCCTCGCGACGAGCCTCAAGACCGTCGGGCCCCCTCCGCCCGAGCCCGCCCAGCCGCCGCAGTGAGGTAAGCTGGCGCCGTGCTGGAACGGCTGCGCAAGCGTGTCGATCGTGCGAGGTTCTTCGCCAGTGTCATCCGCTCCGCGAAGCTCGCGAGGCCAGTCAGGCCCTCGCAGCTCCTCGAGTTCGCGAAGAGCGCCCGCAAGACACCCGCCGGTCCACACCTCGCGCTGATGTTCCACGCCGCCGCGAACCCCGACAAGGAAGCCGTCGTCGAGTACGGCGAGCACGGCGTGCGCCGCCTGACCTGGGGCGAGCTCGACGCGACGATCAACCGGCTCGCGGGCGCGCTCGTCGCGCGCGGCGTCGGCGGCAAGGGCGGGCGCGTCGCGCTGATGCTGCCGAACGGCGTCGAGTACCTGATCGCGCAGCAGGCGCTCGCGCGGATCGGCGGCACGGCCGTGCAGATCGGCTACCGCAGCAAGCCGGCCGAGATCGCATACATCCTGAACAACGCCGAGCCGAAGGCGACGATCGTCCACGGCCAGTTCCTCGACGCGATGCGCGCCGGCCGCGCGGAGGCCGGAGGCAAGGGCGGGCCGATGCTCGTCGTCGGTGCTGACGATTCTCGCCTCGCGAGCTCGGCGAACCCATTCACCGAGGGCGACGCGACCGACTGGGATCGTGCACTCGCGGCGTCGTCGCCGGAGGTTCCGGATCGCGAGAAGATCGCGGGCGGCGACGGCGGCGGCGTGATCGTCTACACGTCGGGCACGACCGGCAAGCCGAAGGGCGCGAACCGCTCGTGGAAGAAGACCGGCTTCGAGTCGGTCGCCGACATGATCCTCCAGGTCGGCATGAACGCCGACGACCGGCACCTCGTCGTGTGCCCGCTCTATCACTCGGCGGCGCCGGCGTTCGTCGCGATCATGATGTCGCTCGGCGCGACGTGCGTGCTGATGAACCACTTCGAGCCGGAGGCCTGCCTCTCGATCATCCAGAAGGAGCGGATCACCTGCTCGATGATGGTGCCGACGATGTTCGTCCGCATCACGAACCTCCCGAAGGAGACGCTCGCGAAGTACGACACGTCGAGCCTGCGCTGGGTGATGTCGGGTGCGGCGCCGCTGTCGACCGATGCCGCGCGGCGGTTCATGGAGCAGTTCGGCCCGAAGCTGTGGAACTTCTACGGCGCCACGGAGACCGGGCTCGTCACGCTCGCGGGGCCGACCGACCACCTGGCGCGGCCGGGCACGATCGGGCGCGCGATGCGCGGCAACGAGATCCGCCTGCTCGACGACGCGGGCGTCGAGGTCCCGCAGGGCGAGATCGGCGAGCTCTACGCCCGCAACTCGACCCTGATCAGCGGCTACCACAAGAACGACGAGGCTACGCAGAAGTCGCAGCGCGAGGGCTTCTTCTCCGTCGGAGATATGGGCCGCGTCGATGCCGACGGGTACTACTACCTCGAGTCGCGCAAGCACGACATGGTGATCTCCGGCGGCGTGAACATCTACCCGCGCGAGATCGAGGACCACCTGATGACGCACCCGGCGATCCTCGAGGCCGCGGTGATCGGCCTGCCGGATCCCGAGTGGGGCGAGACGCTCGCTGCGTTCGTGGTGCTGCGCGAGGGCCAGGTGATCACCGGCACCCAGGTCGCGGAGTACTGCCGCACACACCTCGCCGACTTCAAGCGGCCGCGCCACGTCACGTTCCTCCCCGAGCTTCCGCGCAACCCGACCGGCAAGGTCCTGAAGCGCGAGCTGCGCACCGGAAAATAGGAAGCCGGAACAGGGCACAGGGAATCGCTTCGCGATGCTCCACCCCATCGTCCTCGGCACCGCCGGGCACATCGATCACGGCAAGACGTCGCTGGTCCGTGCCCTCACGGGCATCGACACCGACCGGCTACCCGTCGAGAAGGCGCGCGGCATCACGACCGAGCTCGGCTTCGCGCGCCTCGATCTCGGCGAGCGGCGGATCGCCGTCGTCGACGTGCCTGGCCACGAGCGGTTCGTGAAGTCGATGGTCGCGGGCGCGACCGGCCTCGACCTGGTCTGTCTCGTGATCGCCGCCGACGAGGGCGTGATGCCGCAGACGCGCGAGCACCTCGACATCTGCGAGCTGCTCGGCGTGCGCCGCGGGCTCATCGTGCTGACCAAGCGCGACCTCGTCGACGACGACTGGTTCCAGCTC
>JAEUJX010000484.1 GCA_016794545.1 Myxococcales bacterium | reverse complement strand
CGTGCCGGGCGCCGTCGGCGTCGTGAACGTCAGCGGCGTCGACAGGGTCACCGGCTCGCGCATCGGCCGCCCGGCCGTCATCGCGACGAGGGAGAGGGCCGGGAGCGACGTCTGCCACTCCGTGGGCACGTGGCCGTCGCGGGCGCTCGTCGCGATCAGCCGGTACGGCGCCCCCGCCGGGCGCGCGAACGAGAACGTGCCGAGACCGGGGTCGATCACGAGCGCCGTGGGCTCGCTCCCATCGTCGAACGAGACGCTCAGCCCCACGTCTCGATCGGGCTCCTGGAACTCGACGGGCGCGCCGGTGGGCGCGTTCATCACGAAGCGGTGGAGGAGCTCGCCGGTCACGAAGTCCGGGGACGCATCGACCGCCGCGTCGATCGGGAGGCGGTCGCGGTCCAGCCCGAACACGACGTCGCATCCCGGCAACAGCAGCAGGAGCGCGGCGGCCCTCACACCGCGAGCATAGCTCAAGGGTTCGGCGAGTCCGGCGACGGCTCGACGCGCACGTCGACCGAGAGCGTCTCCGCACCGCCGCCGACGAAGATCGTTCCGCTGGTCGGCGTCGCGTCGATGTAGTTGCGGCCGACGGCCACGCGGATGTGATCGGTCTGCGTGAGAATGCCATTCGTCGGATCGAAGCCCTTCCACCCGACCTGGGGCAGGTAGAGCTGGACCCAGGCGTGCGACGCCTCGGACTGCGCCGTGTTCGCCGCCTTCGGGCCCGTGTAGATGTAGCCGCAGACGTAGCGCGCCGGCACGCCGAGCAGGCGGGCGAGGCAGATCATGAGGTTCGTGAAGTCCTGGCACACGCCGCGGCGGCTCACGTACACCTCGAACGCGGTGGTCTGGACCGTCGTCACGCCCTGCGTGTACGCGTACTCGCGGTAGATCGTGTGGTTGATGTCGAGCAGCGTGTCGAGCAGGTCGTAGTCGTTGCGCTTGACGAAGCTCATCGCGTACTCGGCGAGCTCCGCGAGCTGCGTCTCCGGCAGCTCCATCGGCAACAGGTACGGATCGAGCACCTGGCGCTGCCACGGCATCCACACGAGCGGGATCGTGGACTTCACGCGCAGCGGGCCGAAGCCGAGCGGATCGACGTCGAGCACGTCGACGGTGCTCTTCGCCTCGATCACCATCTCGGTGAACTCCGTGTCGATCTCGAGCCTCCGCACGCGGTTGCCGAACACGTCCTCGTAGTCGCGGCTCTGCCCGGGCACCGAGATGTCGAGCGTGCTCGACACGACGTTCTGGATCCGGTCGTGGACCGGTGTCAGGCGCAGCACGTGCGTGGACCGCTCGATCGGCTTCTCGTACTTGTAGACGGTGCGGTGCGTGATGTCGAACCGCTTCGGCTCCGCGCGGCGCGGCCGGCGCTGCTGGCGTGGCGTCGGCACCGGCGCGTCGGTGGTGCGCTCGGTGATGATCGCGCCCTCGCGGATGATCATCAGCGTGCCCGGCGCGAGCTGGCGCCACACGATCGACTTCTCGGCGTCGCCGTCTCGGGCGGACAGCGGCTCCGTCGAGATGATCGCGCCCTTGCGGCTCTTCGCGCCGCGCTTCGTGAGGTCGACGTCGAGGTCGTCATCGCCGAACGCGATCTTGTCGTACGGCGGGACGAGCAGACCGATGTAGAGCGGGACGCCGCGGTGATCGGCGTGGACGAGCAGGTCGCGGCCGTCGGTGAGGCACATCGTCATCTCGCCGATCTTGTTGAGCTCGGTGAGCCAGCCGTGCAGCTCGTCGAGGTTCACCTCCATCAGGCTGCGCCAGCCCCTGTCGACGAACCGGTTCAGCAGCATGCAGAACATCTGCTCGGTATCCGTCGAGCCGACCGGCTCGAAGGGGCCCTGCGTCTCGGGCTTGTGATCGAGGCTGCCGGCGTGGCCGATCATCCAGTCGCGGCGGCCCCACGTGCGGCAGAACGGCTGCGTGTTCGCATCGGAGAGCGCGCCCCACGTGGCGTGGCGGATGTGCAGCATGAAGACGTTCGACTCGACCTGCTCCCACGCGAGCGCGAGCTGGCTGCGGATCGAGGCCTGCGGCGGCGCGGGCTCCTTCAGGATCGCGGCGGACGGCTCGCCCGCCGGGTAGTAGCCGAGCCCCCAGCCGTCGGGCAGCGTGCGCCCCGGACCGAGGCAGTGCAGCGTGAACGACGGCGCCAGCTCACCCTCGAAGGACATCGCGAGGAGATTCGGCACGGCGGCGACTGTAGCATCAGGCCGGTCGGCCGGCGCCGAGCAGCTCGGTCCCGAGCGTGCCGCAGATCTCGCTGACCTCGTCGACGACGTGCGTCAGGAGGTCGTGCACGGCGCGCGCGCCGGAGAGCGGCTCGGCCTTGCGCGCGCCGACCCACGCGTCGAGGACGCGCAGTCGCTCGAGCGAGGCGCCACCGGGGAGCGCGTGGTCGTCGGGCGGGCGGATGTCGCACAGCCGGTCGTACGCGCTCTTGACGCAGTACGAGATCGAGCGCGGGAACGCCTCCTCGGAGATCAGGAACCGCGCGACGCCTTCGCTCGAGATCCGGCCCGCGGCGCGCTTGAGATAGGCCTCGCTGCCCGACAGCGCGCGCAGGAGCGACAGCCACAGCGCGGTCTCGACGACCTCGTCGGCGTCGCTCGACCGCCGGCGCGGCAGGTTCGTGAACGCGTGGTGGTGGACGTCGAGCATGCGCGCGGTCTGGTTGACGCGCTCGAGCAGGACGCCGAGCCACATGAAGTCGAGCGGCTCGTCGTGGAGCATCGTCGAGCGGAGCAGCCCGAGCGCGAGCTGCGTCGACCGCCGCACGTGCTGGTAGAACGCGTCGCGGTGCTGGAGGA
>JAEUJX010000160.1 GCA_016794545.1 Myxococcales bacterium | reverse complement strand
AGCGCGGCCACGGCGGCGAGCAACGGATCCAGCGGCACGATGCCGTCGCACACCACGCACAGGGACGGCTCCCAGCCGGCCCGGAGCTGGTCGACGGTCGTCGCCAGCTCGGCCTCGGCGGCGAGCAGCGTGCGGCAGCCGGCGAGCACCGCGACGCCGCTCGGCGTGAGGCGCGTGCGGTAGCCCGAGCGATCGAGCACCGCGAATCCGAGCGCGTCCTCGAGCGTCTTGATCGCGTAGAGCACCGAGGTGTGTCCCCGGCGCAGCTCCTTCGCCGCCGCCGCGAACGTGCCGCGCCGGTCGAGCGCATCGAGTGCCCGGGCCTGATCGAGCGAGATCGGATTGTGCACGGCGTGCACAATGATACCGCAAACATTGTTGTATCGGAGCACACCATCGCTGCGCCACGCTCGGCGCATGCAGATTCCCTACATCCGCGGCCGGGTGGCCGCGCAGGCCCACGTCGGCCTCCCCGACGGGACCGTCGAGGAGGAGTACGCGCGGGAGGGCTTCTTCGGCCGCTACGCGCACCTCTACCGCGAGCATGCACCGGTCGCGTGGACGCGCATCGAGGGCCCACTCCGGCCGCGGCTCTATGACCTGGCGGCGGCGACGGGCGGCGACTACCTGGCGAGCCGCGCGCGGCTCCTCGCGAACGGCGACTGCCAGATCGCGTTCTCGACCCTGCGCGAGCCGATGCCGTACTTCCACCGCAACGCGGACGGGGACGAGCTCCTGTTCGTCCACGCCGGAGCGGGCCGGCTCGAGACCGACTTCGGACCGCTCGCGTACGAGCCCGGCGACTACCTCGTGATCCCGCGGGGGACGCTGTACCGGCTCGCGCCGACCAGCGAGACCCGGCTGCTCGTGGTCGAGACGACGGCCGAGCTCCGGGTCCCGGACCGCGGCATGCTCGGCCAGCACGCGCTGTTCGATCCCGCCGTGCTCGAGGTCCCGACGCCGGGCGAGCACTCGTCGCTGCCCGCCGACCGCGGGGAGTGGCGCGTGGTGATCAAGCGGCAGGGCGCGCTGACCAGCGTGTTCTATCCGCACTGCCCGATCGACGCGATCGGGTGGAAGGGGACGCTCGCGGTCTGGCGCCTGAACGTGCGCGACATCCGGCCGGTGTCGAGCGACCGCTATCATCTGCCGCCGTCGGCGCACACGACGTTCGTCGCGAGCGGTGTCGCGATCTGCACGTTCGCGCCGCGGCCGCTCGAGAACGGCGACCCCCGTGCGCTGAAGGTGCCGTTCTATCACTCGAACATCGACTTCGACGAGGTGCTGTTCTACCAGGCGGGCGAGTTCTTCAGCCGCGACGGCATCCGCCCGGGGATGCTGACGTTCCATCCGCAGGGGATCCATCACGGACCGCAGGCGCGGGCCGCGCAGCGCGCGCCTTCGGCGCAGCGGACCGAGGAGGTCGCGGTGATGATCGACACGCGCCGTCCGCTCGAGATCTGCGCCGCCGCGACGACGTTCGAGGTGGCGGACTACTGGAAGAGCTGGCAGCCGAGCGGGGAGGGCGCGCGATGACCACCAACCCGTGTGGGCTCCGCGGCCTCGCGTTCCTGGCGATCGCGGCGCCGGACCCCGATCGGATCCACCAGCTGCTGCTCGCGTTCGGGTTCTCCCGCACGCGCCGCCATGTCGACCGGCCGGTCGATCTGTACGAGCAGGGGCGCATCTGCCTCATCCTCGACCGCGCGCGCGGCGGTTTCGGTGCCCGCTATGCGCGCGCGCACGGCCCGTGCATCTTCGCGATGGGCCTCGAGGTCCAGCGCGCGCCGTTCGCGCACCGCGCGGCGCTGACTCGCGGCGCGACCAACGCCGAGGGCGAGCTCGGCGTACCCGCCATCGAGGGCATCGGCGGGTCGCTGATCTACTTCCTCGATGCGACGGACACGTGGACGTCGCTCGGGTTCGAGCCGCTCGAGGCCCCCGACATCGTCCCGTCGAAGGGCTTCATCGCCATCGATCACCTGACGAACAACGTGCCCCGTGGAGAGCTCGCGCGCTGGTCGCGGTTCTACAGCGAGGTGTTCGGGTTCACGCAGGTCCGCTACTTCGACATCCGCGGCGTCAAGACGGGCCTCCAGTCGTTCGCGCTGCGCTCGCCGTGCGGCACGTTCTGCATCCCGATCAACGAGGGCACCGGCACGGGGAGCCAGATCGACGAGTACCTCGAGGAGTACCGCGGGCCCGGCATCCAGCACCTCGCGTTCCTGACCGACGACATCCTGAGCTCGCTGCGCGCACTCGAGGAGACGCCGATCGAGTTCCTCGACATCGACGCCGACTACTACGCCGCGGTGTTCGAGCGCGTGCCGAACGTCGTCGAGGATCACGCGGAGATCGAGCGGCGGGACGTGCTCGTCGACGGCGACGAGCACGGCTACCTGCTGCAGATCTTCACGCGGAACCTGATCGGGCCGATCTTCATCGAGCTGATCCAGCGGCGGAACCACGCGTCGTTCGGCGAGGGGAACTTCGGTGCGCTGTTTCGCTCGATCGAGCGGGATCAGGAGCGTCGCGGCTACCTCTGAAGCGCCGCGTCCTTGGTCTCGCGCAGCATCGTCATCGCGAGGATGCTGATCACGCTCGAGACGATCACGTAGACCGCGGGCGCGTACGGGCTGCCGGTCACGCCGATCAGCCACGCGATCACGAACTGCGTCGTGGCGCCGAAGATCGTCACCGTGAGCGCGTACGCGATCGAGATGCCCGCACTGCGGACGTGTGGCGGGAACACCTCGGCCATCGCGGTCAGCGCCGCGATCGTCCCTGGCGCACCGATCAAGGTGTTGACCGCGATCGTGATCACGAGCGAGGTCACCGTCGGGTAGTGGACGAGGTAGAGGAACGACGGGATCTGGAACGCGATGACGAGGATGCGCGACACGATCACGGTGCGCTTGCGTCCGTAGCGGTCGGCGAGCACGCCTCCGAGCGGGGCGAACAGGACCATCGAGAGGCCCTGCGCGATCGGCGCCGCCATCGCGGCGGTCGGCGGCATGCCGAGCGAGGTCTGCGCGAAGGTCGTCATGTACGTCAGAACGTACGTGCCGATTGTCGCGGAGCTCGTCACGAGCACCACCAGCACGAGCTCGCGCCGGTGCGCGGCGAGCACGCCGCGCAGCGCACCCATCGCGGATTCGTGCTTGGCCTCGATCAAGGTCTCGGGCAGGCTGCGACGCAGGTACAGCCCGACCGGTACGAGCAGGAGCCCGAGCCCGAACGCCGCGCGCCAGCCCCAGCTCGCGAGCTGGGCCTCGTCGAGCGTGTGCGCCAGGCCGAACCCGACGGCGCCGCCCGCGAGGACCGCCACGCCCTGGCTCGCGCCCTGGAGGCTCATGTAGAGGCCGCGCTTGCCCTCGGGGGCGCCCTCGACGAGGACCGCGGACGCGGGCCCCACCTCTCCGCCGAGCGCGATGCCCTGGACGAGCCGCGCCGCGACGAGGATCAGCGGCGCCGCGATGCCGATCGACGCGTACGGCGGCGTCACGACGAGGCCGAGCGTGCCCACCGTCATCAGGACCATGGTCAACAGCAGCGCCGGCTTGCGGCCCGCACGATCGGCATACGCGCCGATCCAGATGCCGCCGAGCGGCCGCGTGAGGAATCCGATCCCGAACGTCGCGACCGAGAGCAGCAGGCTCGCGAATTCGCTGTCGGTCGGGAAGAACGCCCGGCCGACGTAGACGGCGAAGAACGAGTACGTGAGGAAGTCGTAGAACTCGAGCGTGTTGCCCGCGAGCGTGGCGAGCAGAGCCCCGCGCCGGAGTGGCGACCCCATCGCGCCGTCATACACGAGAATCGTGACCGTGGGGTGCGCTCGCCCGTCGGCCTCGTTCTACGATGAGCCGTGGGGATCCGGAACCAGCTGCTCGAGCAGGGCTACTTCGAGGTTCCGCCGGCGCTGCCGACGGAGCTCGTCCAGCGGGTCCGCGACGATGTCGCGCGCGCGGCCGAGGACGCGTTCCAGGAGGACGCGATGTGGGATCTGCTCGATCTCCTGGTGCCGATCGCGCGCGAGGCGCTCGACAGCGACGTCGCGATCTTGCCGGCGTTCTGGGCCTACCGGCTCGCGCCGAACGAGGCCGGCTGGCATCCGCACCGCGACAACGTCGGGCTCGCCCGCGACGCGTCCGGCCGGCTCGCCTGCATCACGATGTGGGTCGCGCTGACCGACGCGACGGCCAAGAACGGCTGCATCTACTGCGTCCCGGCATACTGGGACCTCGCGTACCAGAGCCGCGTCGTGAACACCGTGATCGTCGCGGAGGACACCATCCGAGCGCTCCCGGTGCCCGCCGGCACGGTGCTCGGCTGGTCGCAGTCGCTCCTCCACTGGGGCGGCCGCTGCGGGCCCCACGAGTCGCCGCGCCTCTCGACCTCGTTCGAGATGATCCGTGCGGATCTGGTCTCGACGGTGCCGCTCGCCCATCCGGTGGGCTGGCGCCCGCCGGCGTCCGAGCGGAAGGCCCTCATGGATCAGATGCGCGCGCGGTACTCGCACATGCTCGCGGACTGACGATGCGCTTCCACGCCCTCGAAGGCGACCGCGACGCGCTCCGCGCGGTGCTGGCGAAGATCGCGTCGACGCGAGTCGCCGGCATCACCGCGCGACCGCCCTGGCCGAAGATCGCGCTCGACGGAGTGGGGATCGAGGCGGCCGACATGCTCGTCCTCGAGATCGCGCTGATCTCCGGCCGCGTCGCGCAGGTGCAGCTGCTCGTCACGCGCGTCCAGGGGCTGATCGTCAACGACCTCTCCGTGACGTCCACCACGGGGCTCGAAGAGCCGACGGCCAACGAGAAGGTCGAGCTGATGACGGTCCTGTTCACGCAATGCCTGGTCCCGGCGTTCGAGGCCGTGCCCGACGTCGTCCTGGTCGTCGAGCGCGACGGCGCGCGGGTGCGGCTCGGGCCGGCCAACCGGCCGCGCGACAACTGAAAATCGGTGCGGGGGCTCCCCCTTGTGCCAGGGGCGTTCCTGTGGCATTCATTCGTGCCCGTACAGAAGCGATCGTGGCGGAATTGGTAGACGCGCTGGATTCAGGTTCCAGTGGGTAACACCGTGGGGGTTCGAGTCCCCCCGATCGCACGGATGACCTCGCCCCTCACGCAGGGGCGTCGTCGTTTTCGGCCCCGCGAGACACCTCAGGGAGTGCACGGTGCGGCGAGCGACGCGACCCGGATCGGGTCGGGGCCGTCGGCCGACACGACGACGCGATCGCCGACGAGCTGGACGAGCGTCGCGGCCGAGCCGGCGCTCGCCTTCGCGACCTCGGTGACCGTGCTGCCAGCGAGGCAGCCGACGTGCACCGTGGCGTCCGAACCGACGGTGACGATCGTGGTTCCGGTGGCCGCCGCGTCGACGATGCCTTCGCCGCCCCAGGTGGCGATGGTCGCGCCGCTGCGGGCGTCGAGCAGCGTGACCTTCCCGTCGGAGCCGACGAGCACGAACCGGCCGGCGCTGTAGCTCGCGCGCGCGACGAACTCGGGCAGGGCGGTGAACGCCACGTCGAGTGGCTCGCCGCGTCCGTCGAACAGCTGCGTGGTCTTGCCGCCCACGACCACGCGCTCGTCGCCGGCGGCGATCACCGGCGTGCCGGCGATGGTGATGCCGTGGCGGATCGGTTGGTCGGTGCCGCCGAGCGTCACGATCACGAGCTCGCGCTTCGTGCGATCGTAGCCGGCCGGCGGGCGTTGATCGACGCGCAGCGCGGGACCGTTCATCAGCAACGCCACGCGGGATCCGTCGGGGAACCACGCGATACCGGCGAGCCGAGCCGCGTCCTTGACGAACGGCTGGAGCGCCGGCTCGATCGTGAACGACTTCGCGGCGAGATCGATCGTGCCGAGGCCGACGCGCAGGCGCTTGCCGCCGTCGATCCAGACGGAGCCGTTCACCGGCCCGGCGTTCTCGAAGCTGATCGTCGCCGGCGCATCGCCGGTCCACCAGGTCGCGCCGGTGTTGTGGAGCGACATCACCGGTCCCGAGGTCGAGCCCGCCGCGAGCGCGCCACCTCCGCCTCCGCGGAGCGTGGTGAACGGACCGAGGGGAGCGGGCCGGGTGGTCGGCGTCGGCGGTTGGGGCTGTTGGGGCGGCTTCATGGGGGGATCCGAGCTGCCGGTCGAGCAGCTCACGAGTACGGCGAGTCCGACAGCATGGAGGAGAGGAGAGAGACCCGGCAACGCGACTACTCCAGGTAATTGCTGCTGACGAAGGCCGCCTTGCCGTCGAAGTCGATCATGGACCAGTAGCCGTGTCGCACGGTGCCGGAGACGCGGACGACGGTGCCCTTCTTGAGCGAACCGATGATCTTCGATTCGACGCCCGCACGCTCGCGGACGTTCAGCACGTCCGCCGTGACCGTCGCCTTGTGCGGGTTCACGTCGATGCGCGCCTCGTTCTTGCCGTCCTGATCCAGGTCGGCGTTGCCGTCGACGGCGGTGCCCGGAGGGGGCGCGGCGGTGTCGGAGAGGCCGATCCGCTCGAGGATGTGGGGCTCGCCGTTCGGGAACAGCGTGCTCACGTTCAGGCCCGCCGGGAACGCGCGCGACGTCGGGCCGCCGGCCGCGGTGACCAGGAAGTTCTTGACGTGTGGCGGGAGGCTCCCCTCGTTCGCGATCGCCAGGGCCAGCAGCATCTGCGCCTGCGTCGGCGTGGCCGAGATCGGGAGCAGCGTGGTCAGGTGCGGGTCGACGATCTTCCGGCTCAGCTGGAGCTTGAACTGTTCGACGGTCATGCCCGACGTCCCGAGCGCCGACATGAAGTGGGTGGCCTGGCCCGGATCGAACTTCATCCACGCCTGGCGATACAGCGCGTTGGTGTCGTCGCCGTAGCCGACCGCGAGGAGCGCGGGGAACAGCTTGCCGGCCTCGCCCTTCTTCACGTTGTCGGCGAGCTGTGCCGCGTTGGTCTCGCTGCCGGCCTCCAGCCAGTACTTCACGCGCTGGACGAGATCCGCGAGCAGCGCCACGTCGACGTCCTTGCCGGGGCCGCGGTGGAGCGCGACCTCCATCGCGACCCGCACGCAGGTCTCCCAGCCGTCGGTGGAGCTCGCGAGCGCTGCCACGCGCTTCTCCATCTCGGCCGTCGTTCCCTTGATGCCGATCGCCGGATCCGCGCAGCACTCGATGCACGCGCGCAGCACGCCTTCGGGCTCGATGCCGGTCCGCACGTAGCCGAGCTTCGTCCCGCCGATGTCCGGATCGGTGGGGTCGTTCAGCTGCGCCTTGCCGGTCGCGTCGAGGCTGTACGTGCTGAACACCGTCGACGCGTTCGCCGCGCTCATGGTGGCCTTGTGGCCGGTCGCGTCCATGCGCGACTTCACGTAGTCCGCGAGGTTCGGGTGCGCCTTGATGTTCGCGCGCAGCCGCCGCTCGATGTCGGCCGCGGAGCCCGTCAGCTTCGACTTCGCCGGATCGATGTTGTGCGAGTTGATGAGACAGCCGGCGAACACGAGGTTCGCGGTCGCCGGATCGAGGCTCTCGAGGATCGTGTCGATCAGCTTCTCGGTCCCGTTCTTCTTGGGATCGTTCTTGCTGTCGACGTCGCCGGCCTTGTCGTACCCGACGCGGTTGTTCGTCGGGTCCCACCACGCGTCTCCCGGGCCGTGGTCGGACGCCATCTCCATCGACGTGTCGGAGCCGTGGCCCGCGATGACCACCTGGCCGATCTTGCCGCCCTTGCCGTACTCGGTCGCGACGCGCGTGACCTGACCGGTCACCGCGGCGAGCGTGCGGCCCTGCACGATCAGGCCGAGGTTGTGCGGATCGGTGACCGACTGCTCCATGTTCGCGCCCTGGAGGAACGCCGTGTTCCAGTCGACCGCCGACATCAGCACGAGCAGCACCGGCCTGCTCTTGCTCTTGTCGGTGATGTTCACCTTGAGCCTCGCGCGCGTCGCCGGCGAGAAGATGTGCAGCTCGCTGATCCACGGCAGGAGCGACGCGTGGGTCCGCACGCCTTCCTGCAGCAACGTCTCGATGTGCTCCCACTCCTCGGGCTTCTCGAGCGAGGGGCGGAACGTCTGCATGTAGTACTTGAAGTCGGCGAGCTTGCCCTTCATCAGGTACGCGAGGCCGCTCTCCGGGATCACGTGACGGAGCACGGGACCCGGCACGAACTCGGCGAGGTCCTTCTGCGCCTGCCCGAGCTCGAGCGCGCGCGCGAGCGTCGGAGCTGGTGTGGAGAGTGGGACCGTCCAGTTGCTGCCCGGATTGAAGCCGTCCGCGTAGTAGCCGAGCACCTCGCGCGACGGCAACGCCGCCACCTCGCCGGTGTGGAGATTGGCGAGGGCCCGCACCATGTGCGGAGCCGCGTGGATGGCGCTGACCACCTTCCACACGGCCTCGCGATCCGGGGCGGTGAACGACGGCTCCGTGAACCAGTCGGCCTGCTTGGTCGTGTACGCCTTGAGCGCGGGGAGCGCCAGGCCGGGGTTCGCGGGCGTGCCGTCGCCGAGGACCTCGTCCTTGGTCTTGAGCGTGGCCGGGACCTCGGTGACCGTGGTCTTCTGCTGGACGATCGGCGCCTGCGGCGCGGGTGCGGCGAGCGTCGCTCCGGTGCCGATGCCGGCCTTCTGGCCCCGCGCCGCGCGCGCGCCGGCCTCGTCGGCCTCGCGCTCGAGCCCCGCATCGGCGGTGGCGGCCGCGCCGCCCTTGTTCTGCGTCGCCGACGCGCGCCCCTCGGACTGCTGCACGACGTGCGCGACCTCGTGGCCGATCAGCTCCTGGCCGGCCTTCGAGCCCGGGTCGAAGCGCCCCGCGGCGAAGTGCAGGTTCGTGCCGTTCGCGTACGCCTGCGCGCCCGCCGCATCCGCGGCCCCGTCCTCGTGGACACGCACGGCCGACAGGTCCGCGCCGAACGCGCTCTCCATCTTCGCGCGCGTCTCGGGCGGCAGCGGCTTGCCTCCCGCGGCCGGCGACTGCCCGAGCTCGGCGAGGACCTGCTGGACGAACGTGTTGCCGTGCGTCTGGTGGAGCTGCGCGAGCGTCTGCTGCATCGAGGCTGGGTTCGCGCGGAGCTGCGCCGCGTACACCGCGGGGGAGGCCTCCGCGACCGCGGGCGCTGCCATCGCGGGCGCCGTGGCGGGCAGGGCGGCCTCCATCGGCGCCGCCTGTGCGGCCGCCGGCGCTGTCGTTGCTTGTTTCTCCTCGTGCACCTGATCTCGCCCTGGTGGGGATAGTACGTCCCGGAGGCGGGAATTTCCCCCTCGATCGAGCGCCTAACCCCGGTCGATGATGATGAATTCCACGCGGTCGTTGACCTGCGCCGCGCCCTTGCTCGAGGGCCTCACGAGCGGGGTGGTCCCGCCCATCCCGCGGACGTCCAGGCGGGCGGGCTCGATCCCGAAGTTCAGGAGCCACTGCTTCACTGCCGCGGCGCGCCGCTCCGAGAGCTTCTTGTCCGCGCGGGGCGACTTGCTCGGTTGCACGTGCGCCGTGATCCGGATCTTGAGGATGTCCGTGCGTGCGCGCAGCGTGGCGCCGAGCTGCGAGAGGACGTTCGTGCTCGCGTCGGTGATCGTCGCTCCGCGGAACGCGATCGACTCGACGAGCTCGAGCCGCTCGGGCGTCGACATCACGAGCGGAGCGCCGGTGTCGGGGCAGCCGTCGTTGTCGGCCATGCCGTTGATCGTCTCCGCCTCGCCGGGGCACTTGTCGTTCGCGTCGGCGAGACCGTCCTTGTCGTTGTCGAGATCGGGGCAGCCGTCGTCGTCCTCGAAGCCGTCCCGATCCTCGGGCTCGGGACACGTGTCGCTGGCGTCGGCGACGCCGTCCTTGTCGTTGTCGAGATCGGGACAGCCGTCGTCATCCTCGAAGCGGTCGCGGTCCTCCGGATCGTTGGGGCACCGGTCGGCGGGATCGGCGACGCGGTCGCGGTCGGTGTCGCGCTGGCTCGGGTCGACGGGGACCGCGGGCTCGACCGCGACCCGGAGCTTCGGCGGTGCGGCCCTCGCGGTCGGGACGAACGCGAGCGCGACGACGCCGCGCAGGTCGGGCGAGCCGACGCTGCTCGTCACACCGCGGCCACCGCCGACGGTGAGCGACAGCGAGCGGCCGAGCTGGAGGCGCGCGGACGCGAGCGCCTCGATCGTGGTGAGGGCCTCGGTGGGACCCATCGTCTCTCCGGGCGCGGGCGCCGCGTGATATCCGCCGGCGGTGCGCGTGCCGAACACCTCGCCGGCGAGCGTCAGCGATCCGGTCATCCGAAGCGAGACGCCGGCCCCGCCGGCCGCGGCCGACTTCTGCTCGACGTTCGCGAACGCGGCTCTCGCGCGCAGCACCGCGCCCGCGTTCAGGTGAACGTGCAGGTGCGGGGACGGCGCGAGCGTGACCGTCACGAAGCCCCGGCCCGACGCCTTCTCGGAGCCCGCGAACTGATCGGAGCTCGCCGTCGGGACGGTCCCGGCGAGCGCGACGCCGAGCGCGAACCGCGGCGTCGCGACCGCGGCGGCCTTGAGGTGCAGCGCCAGGTCGCCGCGGGCCGTGCCGCTCGCGGGTGGTGAGCCGAGTTGCCCGGGCTCGAGGGTGTCTCCGCTCTGCACGTAGAACGGCATCGAGAGGCCGGCCTCGAAGCGCCGTGCGAACGCGTATGCGACGCCGATCCGGGTCATGAGCTGCGTGCCCACGACCGAATCGTCGGCCTGGACCGTGCCGAGGACGAGCGGGTTCGACGCGTACGAGGCGAGGACGCTGACCGCGAACTGTCCGCTCGGACCGACGGTGGCCGGCACGAGCTGGAGCGGCGCCTCGGTCGTCGACGGCGTGGGCTCGAACACCGAGAGCTGGAGGTTGCGCGTGGGCTCTCCATGCGCGGTCGCGGGGACGGCCGCGGTCGCGGGGACGAGCGCGGTCGCGGCGAGCAGGGCCGCCCGGCGCCGGCGCGCGAGCGCCACGGCGCCGAGCACCAGGACGAGGCCCGCGCCGCCGCTGCTCCGCCCCGCGTTGCAGCCTCCGCCGCCGCGCGCGTCGACGAACAGCGAGCGCCCGTGCAGCGGCACCGAGACCTGGGGCGTCGGATCCTGATCGAGGTACAGCACCGCGGTCGCCTCGAACTCGCCGATGCCCGGCGGTGCGAACACGATGTCGAAGCGCTTCGTGCCGCTCGCGGGGAGCTGCTCGTCGGTGGCGAGGCCCTCGATCTGGAACACCGGATCGCCCTCGATCTCGATCGCGCGGATCTGGAACGCGTGGTCCGCGTCGTGGTTCTCGACGGTGAGCAGGCCGTCGGGATGGAGGATCGACAGGCGGGTCGGCACGCCGGCGCCGGTGTCACCGAGATCGATCGCGGTCGGCGCGAGCTGGACGCGGCGGTCCTTGCCGTTGCCGGTGAGCGTCACCATCATCGTCGCGTTCGTGCGGTCGTCGCTCGTCACGATCAGCGTGCCGTCGGGCGCCTTGCCGGCGGTCTCGGGCGAGAACCGCACCATGACGTCGTGGCTGCCCAGGCCCGGCACGTCGAACGTGGTCGTGGTCTCGGCGAGCGACCAGCCCGGCTGGCCGAGCACCTCGATGCCGCTGACGTGCAGCGGGTACTCGCCGACGTTCTTCACCGTGACGGGCATGACGGTCGCCTGGTCGCCCGGATTGCGGAAGGTGTCGGGGAACGCGATCGCCGGCGCGACGGCGATGTGGCGATCGATGCCGCGCCCGGCGAGCGTCAGCTGCGGGAACGGCGTCGCCGGGCTGACGACGTCGAGGCCCGCGACGATGTCGGCCTCGGTGCCCGGGGTGAACGTGACGACGACCGTCTCCATCCCGCCGATCGCGAGCGGGCACGTGTTGCCCGCACCCGTGCCGCAGGTCTTGCCCATCACGGTGGCCGCGTAGCTCGGCGCGCCGGCACCGGTGAGGGCGAGGTAGAACGTCGTCGGGGCGTTGCCGGTGTTCCGCACCGTCAGCATCTGCGTCGGGGCGGCGGTCTGGATCAGCTGGCTCGGGAACGCGACCGATGCGCTCGAGGTCTCGAGCGCGCCCTTGCCCGCGGTGCACGAGAGCGGCGAGGTGGCGATCGCGTTCGCGGCGGCATCGGAGTCGCTGGTGAACGTCACCGTGGCGCTCTGCACGTCGTTCGGGCTCGCGGTGATGGGGGGGCTGCACCGCACGCCGACCGGGGCCGCGTTCTGGATCGACAGCGCCGGGTTGAACGTGCACGTCGTGCCGCCGCCGCACGCCGAGAACGTGAACCAGCTGCCCCCGGTGATCGCCGCCGTGGTCACGCCGAGCCGGCCCTTCGGTGCGCCGCCGATGTTCGCGACCGTGATGTCGAGCGTGCTGTTCGAGCCGACGTTGACCGTGCCGAACGCTCGATCGTCGACGCTGATCACGCCGGTCTGTCCGTCGCCCTGCAGGTTCAGCACGCGATTCGGGGTCGCCGGATCGTTGCTCGTGAAGGTCAAGGTCGCGGTGCGCGTGCCGGCCGCCGACGGGTCGAACACGACCGTCCACGACGCGGTGTTGTTGCGCGGGATCGGGCCGGGCAGGGCGCTCGAGGCGAGCGTGAAGTCCGCCATGTCCGTGCCGCCGATCGTGACCGCGCTGATCACGAGAGCGAGGTCGCCCTGGTTCGTGACCGTGTACGTCTGCTGCGAGGTGTGCACGGGCGCCGCGTCGTTGAACCGCACGGCCGCGAGCGTCGTCGCACCGGTGACGTTGATCCGCGGCGGGTCCTGGCCGGTGCCGCGCACGTCGAAGCTGCCGATCCTCGAGGATTGCCCGGTCTTGTAGATGTCGACCCGGCAGCGGCGCGTGCCGCGCGCGCTCGGCGTGTAGCTCGCCGTGATCGTGACGGGGTCCTTGATGTCGATGTCGGTGTCGGGCGTGACCGTGAACGTGCCGATGTTGCCGCCCGTGCAGTTGTTCGTGACGACGAGGTTGATGTGCTCGTTGTTCGTGTCGGACAGCGTGCCCTCCGCCGTGCCGGTCTGGCCGACGACGACCGTGCCGACGTCGAGCGGGTTCGGGTTCATCGTGAACACGCTCGGCGCGGCGTACGCCGGCGTACGGAGCGCGACCACGGTGAACGCCGCGACCGCGACGAGGATCGACCTCACTCGCATCCCGTCCAGGGTACCAGGGGTGCATGTAGGTCTGGCTGTGCTCTAGGCCTCACACCCGCGTGCAGCCGGGACGCTCCCGGCGCAGGATGGGGCCATGCAGATCGGCCTGCTCCTGTTCCCCGGCCTGACCCAGCTCGATCTGACCGGGCCGTTCGAGGTGTTCCACCGGATCCCGGGCGCCACGGTGCACCTCGTGTGGAAGGATCTCGCGCCGGTGCGCGCCGACTCCGGTCTCGCGATCGTGCCGACCACGACGCTCGCGGCCTGCCCTCCGCTCGACGTGGTGATGGTGCCCGGCGGCTTCGGGCAGATCGCGCTGATGGAGGACGAGGAGATCCTCGCGTGGCTGCGCGCGCAGGCGCGGACCGCGAGGTACGTGACGGCGGTGTGCACCGGCGCGCTGCTCCTCGGCGGCGCCGGGCTCCTCGAGGGCTATCGCGCGACCACGCACTGGGCGTTCACCGAGCTGCTCGCGGACCACGGCGCGATCACCACGCCGGGCCGGGTCGTCGAGGACCGCGACCGGATCACCGGCGGCGGCGTGAGCGCCGGGATCGACTTCGCTCTGCTCGTCGCGGCGCGGCTCGCGGGCGAGCAGGTCGCGAAGGCGATCCAGCTCGGCATCGAGTACGACCCGGCACCGCCGTTCCGGTCCGGACATCCGAGCGTCGCGGACCCCGAGCTGGTCGCCGCGGTGCGGGCGCGCCTCGAGGCGCGGGGCCGCGCGCGCTTCGCGAAGCGGCCGGCCTGACGAACTCGCCGCACGGCCCGTGTTACGTTCGCAGAGATGCGATCGATCGGGCTCCTCCTGACGCTGATGGTGATGCTGTGCGCCTGCACGAAGGGCGGCACGCCCGCGACGAAGACCGGCCAGGCTGGCAGCGGAAGCAACGGGCTGCCGCCTCCTCCGCCGCCGGGGCAGCAGGGGCCGACATGCGAGTCCGCGATCACGCACTCGATGGCGCTCGCGATCCAGGCCGCGCCCGAAGCAGAGCGCGACGCGCTCAAGACGAAGATGGATGCCGCGAAGACGACGATGATCGCCGCGTGCCACGAGGACGCCTGGTCGGCCGCGTTGCTCGAGTGCCTCGACAAGGCGCGTGACGATGCGTCGACGGGGGCGTGCTACGACCTGCTGACGCCCGCGCAGCAGGACGGCGTGAAGCGCCGGCTCGACGCGACGCCCTGAGTGCCGGCTGACCGCGGTCGTGCACGTCGCTGCACGATTCGCGCAGCGCGGTTTTCGGCTCGCGCACCGCGCTGCATCTCGTCGAGATCACGGCGGTCGAAACGTGTGGGCGGGATTCATTCTTCGCTTGAGAGGCTCGCGAGAACGCGCGTACGGTGCCTCGCGATGAGGGACTCGATGCGGCTTTCGTTCATCTCGCTCGCACTGGTGCTCGCGGTCGGCTGCGGTCCGGATGCGCGCAAAGGCGGCGGCGGAGGAGGTGGCGACGACGATGACTCGCAGACCTGTCCGCGCTGCAGCGAGGACAAGTTCGCGGTGATCGACTGCGACGGCAACGCCACGCAGTGCCCGCCCGATCAGGCGTGCAACGGCGGCGCGTGCATGAACGCGTGCGAGGCGGCCGAGAAGAACCACTCGTCGGTCGGCTGCGACTACATCGCGGTCGACATGGACGCCGCCGATGGTCCACCGCGCGACGCGTGCTTCACGGTGTTCGTCGCGAACACGTCGCCGGGTCAGGTCCACATCAACGTCGAGTGGAACGGCCTCATGCTCAACCTGGCGCAGTACGCGAAGCTGCCGACGGGCCAGGGCCAGTCGCTGTCGTACCAGCCGTACGATCCGGTGCAGGGCCTCGCGCCCGGCAAGGTCGCCATCCTGTTCCTCGCGTACGCGCCCGCCGGCGGACCGCTCATGGGCAATGTCACGTGCCCGGTGCCCGCCGCGATCGGCACCGACGCGCAGATCGCCGGCAACGGCTTCGGCAAGGCGTTCCGCATCACGACCGACCTGCCGGTCGTCGCGTACCAGATGCTGCCGTTCGGCGGCGGCCGCGCGGCGGCGACGGGCGCGTCGCTGCTGATCCCGACCTCCGCGTGGGGCACGAACTACATCGCGGTCTCCGCGTACGACCCGCCGCCCGGGCAGTCGCCGCCGATCCAGATCGCGCAGGGGCCGTCGTACAACATCGTCGCCAAGGAGGACGACACGCACGTCACGATCCGCCCGAACCAGCAGATCGTCGGCGGCGGCGGCCTGATGGCGGGTGCTGCGAACGCGCCGTACTCGATCACGCTCCAGAAGAACCAGTACGCGCAGATCACGCAGGCGCAGGGCCTCTCGGGCTCACCGATCAGCGCCGACAAGCCGATCGGCGTGTTCGGCGGTCACCAGATCATGTCGATCGATCGCTGCTGCGGCGATCACGGCGAGCAGATGCTGACCCCGGTCCGCGCGCTCGGCAGCGAGTACGTCGCGGCGCCGCACGCGGATCGCAAGCCCGCCGCCGATCCGCGCATCTACCGCATCTACGGCGCGGTCGACGAGACCAACCTCGAGTACGACCCGCCGGGCATCGGGCCGCCGAAGGTCAACCAGGGCGCGATGGTCGAGATCCGGACCACGCAGCCGTTCCGCGTGCGCTCGCAGGGACCGGACCACCCGTTCTCGATGTTCACGTACATGAGCGGCGCGGGCGATCAGGGCGAGGGCGGGCACGGCGACGCGGACTTCGTGCGGCTCGTGCCGCCCGAGCAGTTCCTCTACCACTACGTGTTCTTCACCGATCCGACCTACCCGTTCACCACGCTCACCGTCGTGCGCAAGCAGAAGGGCGGCGTGTTCGAGGACGTGACGCTCGACTGCATCGGCGGCCCGATCACCGGCTGGCAGCCGGTCGGCACCGACGGCGAGTTCGAGATCGCGTTCGTGAAGATCGTCGACCACTTCAACGGCGTGAATGGCTGCAACAACGGCGTCCGCACGATGGACTCGAAGGGCCAGTTCGGCGTCTGGGTCTGGGGCTGGGGGAGCGAGGACACCTCGACGGGTTGGGTCAGCTACGGCTACCCGGCGGGCGAGGGCGTCCTGCCGATCAACGACGTCGTGATCCTCGCCGAGCACCCCGAGGACTCGGTGCTGTACGGCGCGAACCGCCCGGTCTCTCGCGCGCCGGAGTCGCCGGCGCCCGCGCCGGTGCCGACCGTGCCGTACCTGACGCCGCCCTGGTCGCCGACGATCCCTTAGAGCGCATCCCATAACCTGACGACCCAAGTCCGCTCACCGAAACCAGATCTTCGGAGAGCGGAGGCTAAGGACGGAGCATGGGAGCGTGCATCGCCGGAACGCCGAGGATCTGCGTGATCGACGCAAGCTCGAGCTGACAGCGGCGTTCATCGATGGTCCCCGTGCGGGGGCTCGTGCCCGTCGGTGCGGCGGAG
>JAEUJX010000145.1 GCA_016794545.1 Myxococcales bacterium | reverse complement strand
AGCTTCGCGCGCGGCAGCGGGCCGACGCGCACGTCCTCGGCGGTGATCGTGAGCTGGCTCTGCGCCGCCGCGGGCTTCGACACTCCGCTCTCGGGGAGCACGAGGCCCTGGCCGGTGAGCGAGACGGCGGGCAGCGGCAGGTCGAGCGCGGCGAGCAGCGGCGCGCCGTCGGGCTTCGCGGCGACGTCGCGGGCGATCCGGTCGAGCGCGAAGTAGGGCGCCGAGAGGAACCGCGGATCGGGCGCCGCCGACACGGCGTCCTTGCAGACGTCGCCGAGCATGCGCCACGGCGTGCGGTTCGTCGGCTTGCCGCGCGCGTCGTCGAGCGTGCCGAGGAACCGCTGCTTGGCGTTCGGATCGCACCACGCCTTGCAGCCGACCATCGCGTCCATGATCGCCTGCCGCTTGGGACCGCCGTCCTCGGTCGGCGTGTTCCACTGGAGCAGCGGCGTCCAGTCGCCGCACGGTCGGCAGCCCTCGATCAAAGCCGCGACCTGGCGGTTCGGCGGCAGCTTCGGAGCGCTCTCGAGCGCGGCCTTGCACGCGGCCCAGTCTCCGGGCACGGGCTCCGGGACCTTCTCGGGCATCGGGTGCGGAGCGACCGTCGGGGGCTCCGTCGGCGGCGCGTCCTTGTTGCCCTTGCACGCAACGAGCGCCAGTGCGAGCACGAGCGCGGTCCGCATCAGCCGCGATCGACCTCGAGGCCGTACTTCTTGACGAGGCGATGGATGTAGTTGCGATCGATCCCCGCCTCGGCCGCGGCGCGCGAGATGTTGCCGCGGTGCCGCGCGAGCAGCGCCTGCAGGTAGTCGCGCTCGAAGCTCTCGACGAGCGCGGCCTTCGCCTCCTTGAACGGCAGCTCGAGCACGTCGGGGTTCGTCGACGGGCGCGGGACATCGACCGAGCCCTCGGCCATCGCGGACATGCCGCCGCTCGACGACGGGCGCCGGGTGCCCTCGCCGAGGTCCGCGAGCGCGGCGGCGCCGAGCGACAGCGCGCGCTCGACGACGTTGCGCAGCTCGCGCACGTTGCCCGGCCAGTCGTGGCGATCGAGCAGGTCGAGCAGCGCGGGCGACTGGGCGAAGCCACCGCGGCCCATCTTGTCGGCGAACCACGCGGCGAGCGCGGGGATGTCTGCCTTGCGATCGCGCAGCGGCGGCACGCTGGTCGCGACGACGGCGAGCCGGTAATAGAGATCCTCGCGGAACTGGCCGGCCTTGACCATCGCGCGCAGGTCGCGGTGCGTCGCCGCGACGACGCGGATGTCGACATCGACGGACTGGGTCTCGCCGACGCGCCGCACCTGCCGGCGGTCGAGCACGCGGAGCAGCTGTGGCTGGAGGTCGAGCGCGAGCTCGCCGATCTCGTCGAGGAACAGCGTGCCGTGGTTCGCGGCCTCGATCAGGCCCTGCTTGTCGGCGCCGGCGCCGGTGAACGAGCCCTTCGCATGACCGAACAGCTCGCTCGCGATCAGCTCGTGCGGGATCGAGCCGCAGTCGACGACGACGAACGGGCCGCGGCTGCGGCGCGACATCTTGTGCACGGCCTCGGCGATCGCCTCCTTGCCGGTGCCGGTCTCGCCCTGGAGCAAGATCGTCGCCTCGGTCGGCGCGGCCTTCGCGAGCAGCGCGAACAGCCGCTTCATGGGCGCGGTCGTACCGAGCACCTCGCCGAACCGGTCGCCGTGCCACTCGCCGAGATCGACGCTCTTGTCGACCGGCTCGACGTCCATCTCGGTGTGCTTGCCGAGGCGCAGGCGCGCCGCGCTGGTCAGCACCACCGAGCCGACGCGCGCACCGCCGTGCTTGGTGCCGTTCGTGGTCTCGAGATCGCGGATCTCGATGCCATCGCGGCGCACGCGGATCTCGAGGTGGTAGCGCGAGACGGTGGCGTCGGTCAGGACGAGGTCGTTGTCGGCGTGCGTGCCGACCATCGTGGTGCCCTCGTCGAGCGTGTGCTCCTTGCCGAGATCCGGGCCCGACACGACGCGGAGCCGGAACACGCGCTCGACCAGCGCTCCGCTGGCATCGTCGGTGAGGAGCTGGGTATGGATCTGAGACAACGGTTACCGCCTCGCAAGCTCGGCGAACCTGGTTGTACCACGACGGAAAACCAGCCAGCTCACCAGCAGGACGAGGAGGATCGGCGGGTCTTGGCCCGAGCTATCGCAGCAGCCGCCGCCCGGTCCGGTCTCGGGATTGCCCCCATCCGTCACGAAGCCGCCGTCGCCCGGGCTCGTCGCGTCGGGCGGGCGCGGTGCATCGGGAACGCTCGCATCGGGCGGCGGATCCATGCCCGGCTCGAGCACGACCGAGTTGTAGGTCTGGATGCCCGAGTCGACCGTCTGGCACTGCTTCTTCGTCTTGTACCCGGTCTTGCGCACGATCACGCACGCGAGCCGCGGCGTGACGTTCTGGAAGTCGTAGAACCCGTCCGTGGCGGTCGTGATCGCGCGGCCGTCGTCGAGCGTGACCACCGCACCCGACAGGCGCGTGCAGTTGAACACGCTGTTCGCGCAGATCAGGCCGACCAGCTCGCCGCGCGGCAGCGCGCCGTACTTCACGCCGAGGTGGTTCGCGACGGTGCGCTCGATCCCGTCCGAGGGGCTCGTCACGAGCGCGCCGTCGAGCACCATCGCGGCGGAGCTGCCGCCGTCGAGCGCCATCGCCCACGCCGCGCCGCGGCCGGCGAGGAAGCTGCCGAGCTCCGCGGCGGTCAGGCCGATCGAGCCGCTCTGCCAGCCGTCGACGGTGGCGAGCCACATCGTGTTGCCGTCGCCCGACAACCCGACCGCCGAGCGCGGCGCGCGCTGGCACGCGAGCGTCACCGGGTCGGCGCAGTCGAAGCTCGACTCGACGGCGCCCGAGCGCACGAGCAGGGGCCGCCCGCTGACCGCGCCCTGCGTGCCCTCGGGCAGATCGCCCGGCACGAACACGAGCTCCGGCGGCTCGATCACCGCGACCGTCCGCTCGCCGACGCGGCGCAGGTGCATGAGCGGCAGCTGCGCGGTGTCGGCGGTGTTGGTCCACGGCGTCGAGTCGCCGACCGCGAGGCCGCGCGGCCGGTAACCCGCGATCGCGAACGCGTCGCCGTTGATCGCGACCTGCGCGGCGATCCGGTTCGAGAACCCGGTCGTCGTGATGCCGCGGTCGGACTCCTTGGTCGCGTACACCGCGATCTCGGCGGACGTCAGGTCGATCCGCACCAGTGAGATCTTCGCGGGCACCGCCGCATCGACCCACGTCTCGTGGTGGATGCCGGGGTGCGGGTCGCTCTGCGCCGTGCGCGCCGGCGCCGCGGCCGCCGTCGAGGCGGCGAGCAGCAAGGTGGCGAGGACACAGCGCACGGACCGAGCATACGGTAGCTTCGCGGCGACTGGCCATGGCGAACTCCAGGGCCCTGGCCGTCGAGGACCTGGAGGCGTGCGCGGGACGGAGCGCTAGCGGGCGGCCGCGCCGCGGCGGCTGCGGTTCAGGATCCGGTCGACCTCGGCGCCGAGCTGCTCGGCGGTGTACGGCTTCTCGAGGAAGCCGTTCGCGCCCGCGGCGAGCAGCGCCTGGGCCTCCGAGTGATCGGTGTAGCCCGAGGCGATCAGGATCCTCAGCTTCGGATTGCGCTTGCGCAGCTCCTGGAAGCACGCGGCGCCGCCCATCCGCGGCATCGCCATGTCGAGCAGCACGAGCACGAGGTCGGGGGTCTGCTCGAACACCGCGAGCGCCTCCTCGCCGTCGCCCGCGCTGACGGTGTTGAGGCCGAGCGCCTCGATGATGCGCGCCGCGCCCGCGCGCATCATCGCCTCGTCGTCGACGACGAGCACGGTGCCGAGCCGGACCGACGGGTGGCTCGACGCCGACGACTTCTTGATCGGCGCGTCGTCGACGGTCGGCAGGTAGACGTCGATGGTCGTGCCGGCGCCGACCTTCGACTCGACCTGGATGTCGCCGCCGTGGGACTGCACCGCGCCGTAGACCATCGCGAGCCCGAGGCCGGTGCCCTTGCCGACCGGCTTGGTGGTGAAGAACGGCTCGAACATCCGCTGCTTCGTCGCCTCGTCCATGCCCTTGCCGGTGTCGGTCACCGAGAGCTTCGCGTACTCCTTGCCGTCGCGCTCGACGACGTCGGTCGCGATCCAGATGTGACCGCGGCCGTCCATCGCGTCCGCGGCGTTGAGGCACAGGTTGATCAGGACCTGGCCGAGCTGGGCCGGGTCGCCGCTGACGATCGCCATCGGCCCGTCGCTGCGCTCGAGCTTGATGCTCTTGCCGAGCGTGCGCGAGAGCAGGGGAGCCATGTCCTCGATCACGCTGCCGAGCGGGATCGGACGCCGGCGGTACGCGCCTCGCCGCGAGAACGCGAGCAGGCCCCGCGTCAGCGCCGCGCCGCGCTCGGCCTCCTGGCGGATCCTGTCGAGGTCCTCGCGGACCGCCGGATCCTTGGCCTCGGCACGCAGGATCTCGGCGAACGCGAGGATGCCGCCGAGGATGTTGTTCATGTCGTGGGCGAGGCCGGCGGACAGCGTGCCCACCGCGTCCATCCGCTGCGCGTGCACGAACTGGTCGCGCAGCGCCTCCTTGTCGGCCTCGACGCGCTTGCGCTCGGACAGCTCGTGCTGGAGCCGAGCGAGCGCGGTCTCGAGGGTCAGCCGCGCGGTCTCGGCGCGGATCATCGACTGGCGCAGCGCGATCTGCATGATCATCGCGACGAGCCACACGCCGACGACCGCGATCGGGTAGATGCCGGCCGTCCCGGCCGACACCATCAGCGGAAACGCGGCGAGCACGACCGGCGCGCTCGTCGCGATCGCCCACGCGGTGTCGATCATCAGCGCGAGCGACGCGAGCTCGATCATCAGCGGGAGCGTCAGCGTCGGCGCCCCGGTGAGCCACACGGAGATCAGCGTGTTGACCGGGCCCATCAGCCACAGCACCGCGAGCGAGGCGTGCGCGTGACGCCGGGAGACCTTCTTGCTGCGGATCGCCAGCCACAACCCGATGACGATCGAGATGTTGATCAGGTTGACCGCGAGCACCGGCGTGTCGATCGGGATGCCGCTCGGCTCGCTGATCGCGAGCGCGAAGACGATGCCGAACAGGACCACGGGCAGGAACAGCTTCGAGCGCCCGAGGGCGACCTCGCGCAGCTGGTCGATCACCGCCTCGGGCGGTCGGGCCGACCACCACCCCTTGTGCTCTGTGGGCTCGGGACTCGTCAGAGCATCAATTCGCGACGACCGTCGCGCCCGCCTTCACGTTCACGGTGACGGTCTTCGGCGGGTCTTCGCCGCCGGTCACGGTCACCTTGCGGTTGCCGACCTCGAACACGGCGCGCTTGACCCCCGGTCCCCCGCCGACCTGGAGCGTCCGGCCGGCGGGCGCCTCGACGTAGCCGAACTCGACGGCTTCCGACTTCGCCTTGTTCGCGACGACGAGCTTGCGCGTGACGCGGCCGCCCGCCGCGTTCTGCGGCACGACGGTGACGTCGAGGAAGTACGTGCCCGGCGGGGCCATGCACGCCGCGGGCAGCTCGAGGCTCTGGCAGTGGGCGAGCTGACCGAGCGTCGCCTTGCCCTCGAGGTTCGAGGTCACGTTGACCAGCGTGCCGTCGATCAGCTTGCCGTGCTTGACGACGCCATCGGCACCCCGCCCCGGCGTGAACGTGTCGATCGTCGCCGGGACCTTGCCCTGCAGCGTCAAGGTGAACTTCACCGGCTTGCCGGCCTCGACCAGCACCTCGGCCGGCGTCGTGACGCCCGCGAGCACCGTGCCGTTCTGCACGACCTGCGCGCCGGGCGGCTCGGAGGTCAGCTTGATCCGCGCGAGGTCGCTCGAGATCGGCAGCGGCTGGATGAGGCGCGTGTCCTTGCCAGGGCCGGGCACCTCGAGCGTCGCGACGACGTCCTTGAAGCCCGCCTTCTTGAACGTGATCGTGATCGTCTTGCCGGGCTCGAGGGTCTTCAGCGTCAGCGGCGTGGTGCCGACCGAGGTCCCGTCGATCTCGACGTTCGCCCCGCTCGGCGAGCTGTCGAGGTTCACCGTCGGCGCTTGCGCGGCCAGCACGATGGTGACGTCGTTCGCGCCGTCGCGCGGCTGGACGACGTCGCGCTTCGGCTCGTACCCGTCGGCGCGCGCCACGACGGGGTAGGCGCGCCCGACCTCGAGGTCGCGCACGACCAGCGTGCCGTCGGGGCCGACGGTGCCGGCATTCTTGCCGTCGATCTCGATGGTCGCGCCTGGGGGCTGCGTGTGGATCGAGACCGACGTCTTCTTCGGGCCGGAGCCCATGAGCCGCGGCCAGGCGACCGCGACGACGAGCGCGAGCGTCGCCACGATGGCGGCGATCAGCACGGCCACGAGGCCCTTGGGGGTGGCCGGGGCCGGTGCCCGCGAGGCGCGCCGTTCGACCGGATGCCCGACCGACGACGGGAGCCGCCGCGACGGACCCGTCGCGAGCCGGCCGGCCGCGTCGATCTTCTCGGTGAAGAACCCGAACGTCTCGAGCTGCAGCTTCGGCGTCTCGAGGTCGAAGATGCACAGCGCCTCGGTCGCCACGCCCGGCAGGACGTTGAAGTAGACCGTCGTCGACGAGTTGGTCATCAGGTACAGGCCGAGGCCCGCACCGCCCGCCTTGCGATCGATCTGCTGCTCGTTGTGGAGGCACTTGTGCAGGTAGCGGAGCACCGTCGAGCGCTCGAGCGTGCCGAACGCGTCGCGCACCGCGACCGCGAACTGGGTGCCGTCGCACGCGTACTGAACGACGACCTTCTGCTCGACGCGCAGCGAGATGCGCGTCTTGATCGGGATCTCGGTGAAGATCTGCTTGCCCTGATCATCGACGGGCGCGTCGTACAGCGCGTTCATCAGCATCTCGTCGACGCACTGCTCGATCGCCTCGCGGTACTTGCGCCGCACGCCCATCAGCTCGGCGAACTCGCTGATCTGCGAGATGCACAGGGACTTCTCCTGGTAGTCACCGACCAGGAAGCTGTGGATCTGCGTGCCCCACAGGATCATCTTCTCGAGGCCGAAGATGTCGCCGGCGAGCACGCGGGTCGCCATCGACGACAGCATGCGCGTGTCGAAGTCCTCGGCGACCATCATGCCGGAGACGCGATCGCTCGCCTGCATGATGTCGACGACGGCCGCGAGGTTCGAGCGCGGCAGGATCGCGATCACGCGCGTGTCGCCGGAGAGGCGCGGCAAGAGCTCCGACGCCGCGCCCGCGAGCGGACCATCGAGGTGGACGACGAGCAGGGCCGCCTGGAGCTCGCCCTTGCCGAGCGTGTCGAGGCTGGTGTGCGTGTCGACTGCGCCGCCCGACGCCTTGAGCGCTACCGAAATCTGTTTGCTGAAAGCCTTGTCAGGCGAGACAGCGATAATCCTGCGCGCGAGCACCCCACTTGGAATCGTAGCGTAGCGGCCGCCTAGATCACAGTTCCGTCGTACCTAGTGATCCACCGAGTGGGTGAAAACTCGGGTATCGGCAGTGGGGACTGGAGCGGAGCGTCGTCCTTCCAGAACTCGCGGAACGGGCGCTTCTCGCCGGTCTTATAGAAGTGCATCAGGTAGGCGCAGTCGCACGCGGCGAAGTCCGAGAGCCACTGATCGAGGTCATGGAAGCCGGCCTCGTGCAAAAGCTGCATGCTGAACCTACATGCCTCCGCCTCGTAGGCGGTGACCGCCTGGAGCAGGTCCTCCGTCCACGTGGCAGGCCTCGCGAAGCCGAGCTCGCGGCTGGCCTCCGAGATGTTCCACTGGACGGTGTGGCCGAACAGGTGGATCAGGATGAACAGCGCCTCGTGGATGTCGAGGTCGAAGTCCACCATGATCTTCTGGCCGTCGAGGTCGCCCGTGAACGGGTTCGGGACGTCCTGGATGGTCACCGGGATGCCCCAGCGGTCCTCGATCATCCGCTCCACTCGGTCGAACACCCTCCGCAGGTAGTCCGCGTCGGGCGCGTGCCTCCCCCAGCCCTGCATCAGCTCACTTCTTCGGCGCGACCGCGCTCTGCACGCGGGCCTGCGCCATCTCGTGCAGGGTGCGCATGACGCTGTAGGCCGTGAGCTCGGCGAGGAGCTTGGTGACCTTCGCGTGCTGGTCGTCGGACAGCGTGCCCTCGACCTCCTTCATCGCGGCGACCAGGTTCTTCTCCTGGGTCGAGAGCTCGCTCGCGTCGACGACGCCGTCGGCGAGCGAGTTCGCGAAGTGCTCGAGCTGTCCGACGTGTGCGTCGAGGTCGGGGGTCGATTCGTCATTGATCCAGCTGGTGCGTGCCATGACCTGTCTCCTTATCGCTGTTCCAGAATCTGCTTGATCGCGGTGAGCCGCTCCTGGAGCTTCTCCCGGCCCCCGAGCTTGTCCATCCGCTCCTTCTTGGACGGGGGGAGGAACTCGACGTCGGTGCACTCGATGATCGCGGCGAGCTCCTGCGCCTCGCGCTCCAGCGTCTGCGTCGACGGCATGAAGCCCTCGAGCGCCGCGGCGAGCGCCTCCTTGGTGATCGTGCGCGAGCCCGCGAGCAGCGACGCGCGGTACGCGCGGCCCACGATGCCCTCGATGTCGGCGCCCGACAGGTTCCCCTTGTGCGCGATCTGCTGCGGGATGTCGGCGTCCGCGATGGCGGTGCCGGCCTTCTTCGCGAGCACCGCGATCATCGAGCGCAGCTCCTCGTCGCTGACCGGATAGAACAGCGGGATGTGGACCTCGGCGCGGCCCTGCCGCTTGAGGTCGATCGGCAGGAGGTCGGGGCGCGCCGTCAGCAGCATCCAGATGATGCGGCCGCGATACGCCGTGTCACCCATCTGCGACGCGATCATGCCGAACACGCGGGCTCCGACGCCGGAGTCGCCGCCCTGATCGCGGTCGCCGAGCATCGCGTCGGCCTCGTCGACGATCACGACGACCGGACCCATCGAGCGCAGCACGCCGAGCACGCGCTCGAGGTTGCCCTCGGTCTCCCCGACGTACTTGCTGCGGAAGTTCTTCAGCACCACCGCGGGCGTGCCCACCGAGCCGGCGAGGCACGTGGCGAGGAAGCTCTTGCCGGTGCCGACCGGGCCGCAGAACAGATAGCCCATCGGCACGGTGTCGAGCTCGCCGCGCTTGATCAGCTCGGCGTCGTCGATCAGGCGCTTCTTCGCCGCCTCGTGCCCGACGACCGTGTCGATGCCCCACTTGGGCTCGACGAACTCGAGCATGCCCTGCGCCTGGCGTTCGATCAGGCGCTTCTTCAGCTCGCGGAAGTACGGGCGGTCGAGCCGGCGGCCGCCCGCGAGCGAGCGCTGCACGAGCCCCGCGAGGTCGGTGAGGCCGCTGCCGGCGGGCAGCTTGCCCAGCTCCGCGACCGCGTAGTCGGAGAACGTCGAGATCTCCTTCCCGGTGGCCTTCACGCGGTTCTCGAGGAACGCGGTGCGCTCCTCGGCGTCGGGCAGGGGCACCTCGATCGCCGCGATGTGCGGGTTGTTCGCGAGGCGCTCCGCGATGCTCGACAGCCGCGGATCGATCAGCACGAACGCCATGTTCAGCTTCTTGATGTACGGGCTCGACGCCCAGTTGAGCAGCGTCACGAGGTGCGTCTGCTCGTTGAGGTCGAGGCGGTCGCCGCTCGGGGCGACGTAGCCCGCGTGGTCGATGAGGATCGCGCAGCGCAGGCGCTTGTCCTCGTCGGCCATGATGTTCTTCTGGATCAGCAGATCGAGCGCCGCCAGGCCCTTCGTGGGGTCGCGGGGCAGGGCGCGGAGGTCGCCGAGCCACTTCGCCGCGATCTCCACCATGCTGCGCAGGCGCTCGCCGTCCGAGCCGGCCGCGCAGCGCAGGCCGCGCGCGAGGTCGTAGTGGATGACGAGGTCCCAGCGGCCGAACAGCTTGCCGGCGAGGAAGTCGGCGAGCCCCGTCCACTGGTCGGGGGCCGAGCGCACGTAGTCGAACGTGTTGCCGTGCACGACGAACATCGACGTCGTGCCGGAGAAGTAGAGCTCCGCCAGCTTGCTCGCCCACTTCGGCCACGTCGGCGGCAGCTGCGAAGCCTTGCTGACGCCATCGGTCCCCGCGAGGGTCTTTCCGTCGCTCATTAGCTCCTCCGTCCTGCCGCGCCCTCGACGGCGCGGTTCGCGGTCAGATCCGTGTCGAGGATCGACGGTGTGGTGTCGGCATCGGTCACGCCGGTGATCTGCTGCAGCTCGCGGATCGTCTGCTCGGTCTGCGAGATGCCCTCGCTGATCGCGTCGATCCGGCTCGACATCTCGTCGGGATCGGTGTGCGCGACCGCCATCTCGGTCACGGCCTGGATCTTGTTCTCGAGGCGGTCGAGCTCGGTCGCGATGAACTCGGCGTTGTTCTTCGCCTTCTCGACGTTCTCCTTGCGCGCCGTCGCGGTCGAGATCGAGTCGTCGAGCGAGCGGATGATGCGGTCGTCGGCCTGGTTCGCTTCGCCCACCGAGTCCGCACGCTTCTTCCGGCGGACCTGGAGGTCGGTGATGGTCTTGTCGATGCCCGTCTCGTCGGCGGCCTGGAGGAAGCGCGAGATCGCCTGGTCCGAGAGCAACAGGCGCAGGTACACCCAGAGCAGCCGGTCGAGCGCCGGCGTGCGCAGCTCGCGCGACGCACCGCTCGAATCGGACGTCTCGCCGCGGACGGCGTTCGCGATGCGGGACATCTCGACGCAGCGCGCGCGCAGCCGGAGGAACCGCGAGCGCCGGTCCTCGGTGAGCGACTTCAGCACCTCGAGGATGCGGTCGCGCGCGTTGGCCTGCGCCTCGGGGTTGACGACGGCCTGCGAGCCCGTGGCGCCGCGCTCCTCGGCGCGCGCCTTCGCGTCGATCGCGCCCTGGAACCGCGGCAGCGTCGTGAGGCCGGCGAGGTAGGTGACCTCGGCCGCCGCGACGATCGGCAGCGCGATGTCCGCGTGCCCGCTGATCACCGCAGCGGCCGTCGCTCCGCCGAGCGCGAGCAAGTGCCAGCGGAACAGGAACGCTTCCTTGATGTAGCGAAACCAGCCAGCTTTCTTCGGTTCGGCCACGTCAGTCCCCTGCTCGGTTCGACGACTCGAGGTGATCGATGGTCTCGCGGATGCCGAGCACGACCTCGATGAACTTCGGATCCCGCTGCAGCACGATCGACGGCCGGTCCGGCGGCGGGACGCGGATCTCCTTCAAGATCGTGCCGGGCGAGTTCGAGAACATGAGGATGTGATCGCCGAGGAACACGGCCTCCTCGATCGAGTGCGTGATGAAGAAGATGGTCGGCGATTGCTCGCGCCACAGCGCGACCAGGTTGTCCTGCATGCGCGACCGCGTCGGCGGATCGAGCGCACCGAACGGCTCGTCCATCAGGATGATGCGCGGCTCGAGGATCAGCGTGCGCGCGATCGCGACGCGCTGGCGCATGCCGCCCGAGAGCTGGTGCGGGAACTTGTCCTCGTCGCGCTTGACCGACAGGCCGACCTTCTCGATCCAGAACCGGGCGCGCTCGTGGCGCTCCTGCTTCGACAGCGCCGGCACGGAGACCGTCCCGCCCAGCGTCTTGCTGTCGGGCTGGCCCTCCTGCTGGATGGTGAACACGTCCGGCGCGGGCGTCGCGACGATCGTCGCCGAGCCGTTGAAGCTCGGCTCGTCGCACTCGCTGATCGCGACCTTCATGCCCTTGTCGAGGCCGTGCGGCGTGTTGGTCTTGAACTTCGCCACCGTCTGCTGGCGGACCGCGCCGGCGATCGAGCGATGGAGGCCGCGGCACTCGAGGCCGAACGCGACGTTCTCCAGCACCGTGCGGTTGTCGAACGAGGTGTAGTCCTGGAACACCATGCCGCGATCGGGTCCCGGGCCGCGGACCGGCTTGCCGTCGACGAGCACCTCGCCCGAGGTCTGCGGGAACTGGGGCAGGAGGCCCGCGATCATCCGGATCACCGTCGACTTGCCGCAGCCGGACGGACCGAGGATCGACACGAACTCGCCACGTCCCGGGTAGTCGGGGATCGTGAACGTGACGTCCTTGATCGCGGTGAACGCGCTCGAGCCCGAGCCGTACGTCTTCGTGACGTTCCGGAACTCGACGACCGGCGGCTTCTCGAGCGGTGCGCGCACCTCCGGCTTCACGGCCGGCGCGCCGCCGGTGACCGCCGGGGTGGCGGGCGATGCCCCGGGCTTCGCGGCGGGCGCCTGGGCGGGCGCCGCGATCGGTCCGGCACCGCCGGCGGCGGTGCTGCGCGGTGCGTGGGATCCGGCTGGTGCGGCGACCTCGGTCGCGGGGATCTTCGGCTCGGGGCGTGCCTCGGCCCTGGCCATGTTCGCCTCGGCCTTGCCGGGCGGCATGTCCTTCTCGGCGAGCGCCTTCTCCTCGGCCTCGAACGCGGCGAGCGCGGCGGCCTCGGCGGCCGGATCGCGTGCCGGCGGCGTCGGTCGGGGCGCGCCGCCGCCACCACCGGCGGGTCCGGTGCCGGTGCCTCCGGGTGGGTTCTTCGGATCGTGGGTCATAGATCCTTCCGCCACGGGAACACCCCGCGCTGGACGGTGCGCAGGATCAGGTCGATCGAGAACGCGAGCAGCGCGATCACGAACAGCAGCAGGTAGACGTGCTCGTACGGGCCCTGGCGCTGGCTGCTCATGATCAGCTTGCCGAGGCCGTGCTCGGTGTTGATCTCCTCGACGAGCATGATGTAGCCGAGCGCCAGGCCGAACTGGAACCGCAGGCTCGTGATGATGTCGGGCAGCGCGAGCGGCACGAGCACCTTGCGGATGATCTGGAACCGCGAGGCGCCGAGCGTCTGCGCGGTCTCGACGTAGCGCTCCGGCACGATCGAGATCGCCTTCACCGTGTCGGAGAACACGAACGGGACGATCGCGAGGAAGATGAACATCGTCTTCTGCTTCTCCTCGTCGCCGAACAGGAGCAGCGTGATCGGGATCATCGCGCCCATCGGCACGCTGCGCAGGAAGATCACGAGCGGCGCGATCGCCGAGCCGACGCCGCGGTTCGCGCCCGCGAACACGCCGGCGGACACCCCGACGAGCGCGGCGAGCGACACGCCGATCGCCACGCGCTGGAGCGTGTCGGCGATCGACGCGCCGATGTCGCGCTTCATCAGCAGCCCGAACGAGTCGAACATCTCGCCGGGGCTCGGCAGCTTGGAGGGCGAGATGATCCGGTCGACCGGATCGCCGCGCGTCACCACCCACCACAGCGCGAACAGCAGTGCGATGAACGTGACCCCGAGCGCCGTGCGGATCGCCGCCGGAGGATCGGCGCGCAGCGTCTTCCACCACGGCGGCGCGCTCGGGATCTGGTCCCCATCCTCGTCGCGCTCCGGCTCCGCGCCCGGCTTGTTCGCTTGCGCGGGTGGCGGCTTCGCCGCGGGAGCCGCGGCCTTGGCGGGCGCGGCCGCCGGCTTCGCCTTGGCGGCCGCCGGTGGCATCGCCGCCGCGGCTGGTTCGGTGGCCGTCGTCGCCGCGACGGCCGCGTCGGCAGCCGTGGTCGGCGCGGGCGTCGCTGCCCTCGCAGCCGGCTGCTCGCCGCGCTCCTCGGCCTCGAGCGCCGCGAGCGCGTCGGCCTGCTCCTTGGCGACCTTCGCCTTCTCTTCGGGCGTGAGCTGTTTGCTCTCCGCGGGCGGAGCAGCAGGCGCGGGCGGATCGCCCGGCTTGTCTCCGCCCGTGCTCACCTACTGCGCCTCCGCCGGCACGACCTTGATCTCCACGCGGCGGTTCTTCGCGTGGTTGTCCGGGTCCTTCGGATCGGCCGGCTTGCCCCAGCCCCAGCCCTGCACCGAGAACTGGTTCGGCTGCATCTTGAACTTGTTGACGAGCGCTTCCTTCACGGCATTGGCGCGGCGCTCGGACAGCTCCTTCACGAGGCTCTCGTCGGCCGAGCCCTTCATCGAGCCGTCGGTGTGGCCCTCGATCACGATGCGCGCGGCGCCGAACTGGCCGGCGAGCTTCGCGATCTCCTCGATCGTGTACTCGACGTTGCCGTCGTAATACATCTCGCCCGACCCGCCCTTGGCGGGGACCTTCTTGTAGATGTCGTAGCTGTTCGGGAAGAAGTTGATGACGACGGTCTTCGTCAGCACCGAGCTCTCGACGTTGACCTCGCTGCCCGACGCCGGCGTGAACTTGAACTCGTACTCGTTCTTGCTCTCGGCGTACTTCGGCTCCGCGCCGAGCTTCTTGATCACCGAGAAGTCCATGATCTTGTCGAACGGGACCTTCTCGTTCTCGAGCACGCGGATCGCCTTGTAGAGGCGGTACGCGGTGTCGTACGTGCGCTCGAAGTTCGTCGGGTTCGAGGCGACGAGGAAGAAGTCGCGGTTCTCGGCGTAGTTCGTCCAGTGCGCGTCGGCGAGCATGCTGCCGCCGGTGCCGGGCGGCAGGCTGTAGAACTCGTCCATCAGCTTGCCGACGGCCTGCTTGTTCGGGTCGCTCTTCGCGAGCTCGTCGGTCGCGTCGAGGATGCCGCGGACGAGGCCCTCGATGATGTCGGGGTTGTCACGGGCGAAGTCGGCGCGCGCGAACCACACGTCGGCGATCAGCTTGTTCGCCGTGCCGGTCGACACGAGCATCTTGTTGCCCATGCCGGTCTTCGTGAGGTTGTAGATGTCGGGCGCCCAGGTGACGACGCCGGCGATGTCCTTGTTCTGGTTGAACGCGGCCGCCGCCTGGAACGCGTCCTTGGTGAACTTCATCTTCACCTCGGACGGCTGCACGCCGCCCTGGAGGAGGACGTTCAGGAGGAAGTAGTGCGACGGCGAGTTCTGCGCGAGCACCACCGTCTTGCCGCGCAGGTCGGAGACGTTCTTGATCGCGTCGCGGACGACGATGCCGTCGCCGCCGTTCGACCAGTCGATCTGCTGGTAGACGCGCGGCATCGTGCGAGGGTCGCGCTTCAGGCGCTCGATCAGGAGCGGCAGCATGTCGACGGTCGCCCAGCCGATCTGCACCGTGCCGTTCGCGACCGAGTTGCCCATCGCGACCGGGTCGTCGATCAGCTTCAGCTGGACCTGGAACTCCTTGCCCTTAGCGTCCTTCCAGATCTTCTTCGCCGCGGAGCCCTGGTTCGCCCAGATGATCGGCGCCCAGCCCGCCCACACGTTGACGGCGAACTTCACGACGCGCGGGTTGCCGAGCGACTCGTACGCCGCGGTGCCGGGCACCTCGGGCAGGGTCGTCGCGGTGTCCCACGTGTACTCGGTCACCGTCGTCGGCGGCGCGTTGGGATCGGGGTTCTCGGCGGTCGCCGAGCCCGAGCCGGTCTTCTTGACGATGTTCGGGTCGACGTACCCCTCGCTGCCCGATCCGCTCCCGCTGCCCGACGACTTCTTCGCGTTGCAGCGATAGAAGGCGAAGCCGACGAGGCCCGCGACGACGGCGAGCACGGCGATGAAGAATGCCGGCTTGGGTTTTCCTGCTCCGTTGGACATGACTCTCTCCTACCTGGGCTCGTTGCAAGGTCCGGCGTCGCCGGACAGCGCAGCACCGCCGACGGCGGTGCAAAGGTGGTTACTCGGTGACCTTCGACGGTTCCTCGCGCGTGCGGGTCTCCTCGGCGGGGCCGAGGTCCTTCGCGGTCGCGGCGATCGGCGTGGTCTCGGGCGCGCGCATCCCGAGCTCGACCTCGAGATCCTTCAGCGCGTCGTCGGCCATCGACTGCTCCATCCGCTCCTCGGCGGCGATCTTGTCGATGCCCTCGTTCGAGAGATCGCTCGCGACGCGGGCCTTGCCGCGGTTCGTGTCGATCTTGCGCTGGATGACGTCCTCGAGCTGACCGAAGTCGGTCGTGACGTCCATGTTGAAGCTCTGCGTGAGCTTCGCGACCTCGGCCTCGGCCTCGGACATCTTCAGCTCGGCGTCGTACTTCGAGATCTTGTCCTTGACCTCGACGAGCTTCTTGTTCGCGTACTGGATCTTCTTCAGGTTGTTCTGGTACGCGGCCTCGTGCATCACGAGCTGCTGCTTGTTCTCCTCGAGCTGCGTCTTGGCCTTCGTCAGCTGTAGCGCGAAGCTGCCCGCGGTCTCGCGGTCGCCGGCCTTCAGGTAGGCCTTGGCCTGCGCCTGGAGCTTGTTGACCTGCGACTCGCCGTCCTTGACCTGGCGCGACACGCGCTCGACGAGACCGCGATACTGCTCGAGGCCCACGCGCCCTTCCTTGAGCTGCTCGACCGCCTGGTCGTACTCGTACTGCATCTGGGCGATCGGGTCCGCCTCCCAGAAGAAGTTCGCGAGCTTGTTGAGCTGAGCCCGGATCGCACCGAAGAACTTGCCGAGAATCATGAAGGCCTCCGCCCGCACACGCACCCTGGCGCGGGGACAGAGAAAATAAGAGACCCCCGCCCCTCGCTCAAGCCAACTGGGCAAGATCCTTCGTGCCCCCGGCTCGGCGTCACCCCGGTGCCAGCTCAGTGGCCGCGCCGCGGCCGGCGCGCCTCGGCGGTGGCCTCGCGCCGGCGACCGAGCGCGGCTTCGGCATGGCCGGTGACGCCCGGCTCGATCGTGCCCGCCCACTCGATCGGCTCGCGCACGTTGCTGAACAGGCCGGTCGTCCGCTCGCGCTCGCCGTCGATCCGCCCGCGGAACGCGTCGCCGCCGACCAGCTGCGCCGTGTGGTAACCGCCGTCGGCCTCGATCGCGGACAGCGAACGGAGGAGCTCGCGCATGCGCTCGGTGAGCCGGCCGAGCCGCTGGCGCGAGTTGAGGCCGTCCCGGAAGCGCACGCCGTGGGCGCCGCTCGCGAACTCGTCCTCCACCGCGTGGCGCCGCTCGAGCTCGCGCTCGGCCGCCGGATCGTGCGCCGCCCGCAGCTCCGCGAGCTGGCGCTCGACCTCGTCCAGGTGTGCGGTGGCGCGGTCCAGGCGCGCGGTCAGGCTCGCCCGCGCGGACTCGCGGCGCGCGCGGTCGCGCGCGTGCGTCAGGCGGTTGACCTCGGTGCGCGCACTCCGCGCCGCGCGCTCGAGCTGGTGAACGCGGCGGTCCATGCCGACGAGCTCGGTCTCCGCGGCGATCGCGGCCTCGACCTCCGCGATGTCGGCCGAGACGTTCCGGAGGTTCGTCTCGATCTCCTCGGCGTGCGCCATGTGCTCGGTGTCGATCCGCGTCGCCCGGTCGCCGGTCTCGGCGGCGGTCAGGGCGTCGGCGCCCGCGTCGAACGCGCGCAGCCGCTCGTTGAGGCGGACCAGCGTCTCCAGGTCGTCGCGCTCGTTCGTCGCGGCGAGCAGGAGCCGCTGCTCCTCGGTGATGCGCGAGCCGCGGCCCTCGCGGTGGCTCGCCTCGAGGTCGGCGAGCTTCGCCGCGTTGCGCTCGCGGATCTGCGCGCGCAGCCGGGTGAAGTCGACGCGCCCGTGCAGCCGCCGCTCGATCTGCTGGATCGTCGTGAAGTTGCCGCGCGCGCCGGGGCCGGAGCCGAGCTCGGGGATCGCGCCCGGATCGGCCGCCGGCTCCGCCGCGTTCGCGTCGAGGCCGAGCTCGTGCGTGACCACATCGTCGACGGTCTCCGCCGCGTGTGCCTCGCCGGGGTGGCGCATGACGACGGTGACCGGAAAGACCGGCGAGCCGTCGACCACCTCGAACGCGCTGCCGAGCGACCACTCGGTCTCGCTGCCGCCGCGGTCCGGCGCCGACTGGCCCATGACGACCGCGCGGCGGTAGCTGACCTCGCCCTGGGGCCGGATCTCGCTCGCCCACCGTACGAAGATCACGCTGTGGTTGCCGCCGCGCGTGTCGGTGTTCGTGAACAGGTAGAGCCAGTCGCCGGGCCGGATGCGCGCCTCGTACTCGGCGACCGGGATGCCGGTCTGCGTGAACTCGCGGTGGCCGGTCCGGCCACCCTCGGGGATCGGGACGCTCTCGCCGCTGTACTCGTGCTCGATGCCGCCGCTGCCGAGCACGACGTTGCCGGCGTGATCGAAGTTCGTCTCGACGCCGGCGCCACCGTCGGCCGAGCAGCCCGCGTACGCGTTCGCCATCTCGACCCAGTGGCCACACATGCGCGCGTGCATCCGCTGCATGAACGAGCCGGGCGCGTACTCGCCGTTCACGAGGATGTGCCCCGACAGCAGGATGCGCTGCTGTGCCGTGAACCCACCGTGCTCGCGCGTGAACAGCCGATCGGGGATCGCGTGGGACGTGAAGTAGTCCGAGAGCGCGGCGCGCTGGCCCGCGGTGAGCAACAGGCGCAGCTCGGCCGCCGAGTAGTCGCCGCTGTCGGGCGTGCCCTCGGGGGCCGGCGCCGACACCGCGGCGCGCAGCGCGGGGAGGATCGGGCCGAACGCGGTGTTGAAGCCACGCGAGAACGTGTCGCCGGCGGGAGCCTCGCCCTCGGGCGTGCCGCCGGTGGCCGCCGCTTCGACCCGCGTGACACCGGCCTGGAGCAGGCGCTCGAGCTCGTCGAGCTGCGTGCGATCGATCCGCAGATCGTAGTTGTCGCCGCCGCCGACGCACACGACGTGCTCGACCGGCGGCGCCGCGGCCCCGCGGTGCAGGTGCGCCTGCTGGAGCGCGCGCAGGAGCGCCCGCATCTGGAACACGTTGTCGCCCGCCGCGACCTGGCGGACGATCGACGCCGACGCCGCCGCATCGGTTCCCCGGCGCAGCTCGAACTGGATCGGCGCCGCCGCCGGGGCGCCCGCCGACGGTCCCCCGTAGCCGTCGAGCAGCGGCGCGGCGCTCTCGCCGGCGACCACCCGGTCCGCGACCGCGTCGGCGTGCGCCTCGTGCGCGTCGCCCGCCGCTCCGACGCCGCCCGCGAGCGACATCCCGCTGCGCTGCTGGACCGCGTGCGCGGCCTCGTGCGCGACCGTGCGCAGGCTCGCGTCTCCTCCGAGCACCACGCGGTTCCCCTGCGTGTACGCGTTCGCGCCGAGCGCGCTGGTCGCCTCGGCCGCCGCACCGCCGGTGTGCGCCGTCACGCCGGAGAGGTCGTGGTGGCCGAACGCGCGCTGGAGCAGGTCGAAGTGGGGGAGGCGGCCGCCGGTGCCCTCGGCGCCGCGCGCCGCGGTCTCGCCCACGGAGCCGCGCGTCGGCTCGCGCACCGCTCCCCCAAAGGCCTGGACGGGCCCGCGCAGCGCGGAGGTGGACACGGTCTTGCCGGGCGCCGGGCGCGACCGGGCCGCCTCGCTGTCCGCGCTCGATCCCCGCTCGCCCTGCCGGTCCCGGTCGTGGCTCATCCCGGGGGTTCGACGCACGGCGCGCCATTTCTTCCCGCGCCGTAACTCGGCGTCTCAGAACAGGACTTGCGCCTCGATGCCGATCGCGAGCGAGAACGCGTCCTCGGCGAAGTAGCGGTGGCCGACGAGATCGATGACCGGCGCGTGCAGCGGGTTGACCTCGCGCGTGCTGGGGTTCACGAGGTCGTTGACGTCGTCCTCGCAGCGCGTGGTCGACACGTCGCCGCAGGTCGGCAGGTCCGTCCCCGCGTCGGCGAAGCTGATCGCGTGGTCGGTCTTCCATGCGAGGTCGACGACGGCGGCGAACCGCACCTTGGGGCCGAGCTGCGCGCGCACCGCGACGCGCGCGGCGGTCTCGAGGTAGTTCTCGACGTTGGAGATGCCGGGGTGGCTCAGGTCCTGGCGACCGGACTCGATCGGATCCACGTCGAGGATCAGCGGATTGCCGGCGGTGCGCGTGTCGCCCGCGTACGCGAACACCTCCCACATCTCGGTGTACTCGCGGCCCTCGAAGTGCGCCAGCACGCGGCCGCCGAGGTCGAGCGAGATCGTGTTCTGGTTGTCCTTGTCGTCGAGCGCGTAGGCCTCGACGCCGAACGACACGCCGGCCTGCTGCGACAGCGACGCGTTCGTGCTGCCGAAGCCGGGATCGGTGAACAGCGAGCCGCTCTTCTCCGCGATCGGGAACTGCCACGACAGCTCGAACCAGCCCTCGAACCTCTCGAACTTGCGGTCGATGCTCGTGTAGACGCGGCCCTCGTGCACGCCGCGTGACACGCCGGTCTCGCCGCCCGGGTTCATCGGATCGAAGCGCATGATCTTGCCGACGGCGAGCCGGACCTCGGCGCCGAGCTTCCACGTCGGCTTGGTCTCGTCGCGCCGTTGCGACATCGGTGCGCCGGCGATCCCCAGGTGGATCTGGTCGAGGCCGGAGCGCGTGTGGCCGCGGACCAGGAGGCTCCCCGGCGGGGGCGCCGACGGGTCGCGCGCGTCGACGCCGTCCAGGGGGAGCAGGCCGTCGTCGACCGGCGACGAGCTCGCGCGGTCGACGCCGCTCGCGAGCTCGAGCTCGCGGGCCTGCGCGATGATGATCGGCATCGCGAGCGTCAGGTAGGTGTCGTGGTACACGCCGAGCTCGGCGCGCGGCGTGAGCACGTGCCGGTACTGGTGGAACTCGAGGTCCTTGCTCTTCTGGATCGGGCCGAGCGGGTCCGTCCCGACGGCGCCGACGCGCTCGCGCATCAGCGACGAGCTGTCGAGCTGGTACTGGTAATCGAGCAGGATCTGCAGGTCGATCGGGTTCCCCGGATCGGCAGCGCTCGGCACGATCGAGTGCGGATTGGCGAGCGCGGCGGGCGCTCCGGCTGCGAGAAGCCAGAGCGCGGCGGAAGCGACCGTTCGCGAGCGCAGCACCGACTAGAACGGTAACAGATCTACGTTTCGCGGTCGCGCAGCCCCAGCTCTTTCATCTTCATCTGGAGGCTCTTGCGGCTGATCTTCAGGAGCCGTGCGGCCTGCGTCACGTTGCCGCCGGTCTCCTCGAGGGCCTTCACGATCAGCTCGCGCTCGACGCGCGAGGTCTCGGCCCGGACGATGTCCTTGAGCGATCCCGAGGTCGAGCCCTGGGCCTCGCCGATCACCGCATCCTCCTCCTCCTCGTCCTCCTCCGTGATCGGCGCCATCGCACCGCTCGAGGTGGTGCGCGCGATCGCCGGTGGCGGCGTCGAGTCGGGCGACGACGAGGAGGCGAGCTGCAAGTCGGCCCGCTCGATCCGCTCGGCCTTGCAGAACAGGATCGTGCGCTCGAGGACGTTCTCGAGCTCGCGGATGTTGCCCGGCCAGCTATGGGCCTCGAGCGCCGCGAGCGCGTCGTCGGCGATGCTGGTGATGTTCTTCTTCAGCCGCTCGTTGAACTTCTTGATGATGTGCTGGACGAGCAGCGGGATGTCGCCCTTGCGCGAGCGCAGCGGCGGGATCTGGAGCGGCACGACATTCAGGCGGTAGTAGAGGTCCTCGCGGAAGTTGCCGCGCTGGATCTCCTGCTCGAGGTCGCGGTTGGTCGCCGTGATCAGGCGGACGTTGACCTTCAGCGTCTTGATGCCGCCGACGCGCTCGAACTCGCTCTCCTGGATCGCGCGGAGCAGCTTGACCTGCATCTCGACCGGGATCTCGCCGATCTCGTCGAGGAACAGCGTGCCGCCATCGGCGAGCTCGAACCGGCCCGGCTTGCTCGTGGTCGCGCCGGTGAACGCGCCCTTCTCGTAGCCGAACAGCTCGCTCTCCATGAGCGTCTTCGGGATCGCCGCGCAGTTGATCTTGATGAACGGTTCGTTCTTGCGGCTCGACTGCTCGTGTAGCGCCTTGGCGACCAGCTCCTTGCCCGTGCCGCTCTCGCCCGTGATCAGCACCGTCGAGGGCGTGTCGGCGACCTGCTCGATCACGTTGAAGATCGATCCCATCTGCTCCGAGCTGCCGACCAGGCCGTACTTGCCCCGGGTCTCGGGCTCGCCGCTCGGATACAGCGCGGCGCGCGGGGCGGCGCGGTTCGCGGCGGCCTGACCGATCGCCTTGTCGACGATCGTGCGGATCGAGTCCTGCTCGAACGGCTTCTCGATGTAGTCGAACGCCCCGGCCTTGATCGCCTCGACCGCCTGGCCGACGGAGCCGTAGGCCGTGATCATGATGACCGGCAGGTGGGGGTAGTTCTTGCTCGCCGTCCGCAGCACCTCCATGCCGTCGGCGCCGGGCATGCGGAGGTCGGTGATGACGACATCGACGTCCGCGAGGCGCTCGATCGCCTCGTTGCCGTTCTGGGCCTGCACGACCTCGTGGCCGTCGCGGCGGAGCAGGGCGACGAGGACGCGGCGCAGGTTCTGCTCGTCATCCGCGACGAGGATCTTCGCCGGTTGCATCGGCGCTCAGCCTACCCCAGGTTGTCCCGTGCCGCTCGGGGCCTGCGGCAGTGGTTCGACGACCGAGTCCTCCGGGGCGATGGTGTCGATGCGATCTCCGCTGGTGGCCACGGCGGCGGCCTCGGGTGGCACGGCCGGCGGCTCGGTCTTGACCGAGGGGGGCGTGGCGTCGGCGCGGGCGAGCGGGGCCAGCGAGCCCAGGCGATCGGTCTGGGTGATGTCCTCGACCTTGCCCGCGGGGACGGGCTCGGCAGCGGGCAGGAACACCGAGAACGTCGAGCCCTGGCCGATCGTCGAGCGCACCTCGATGGTGCCGCCGTGCTGGTTGATGATGCGGTGGCTGATCGCGAGGCCGAGGCCGGTGCCCCGCTGCTTCGTCGTGTAGAACGGGATGAACAGCTTCTTCAGGCGGTCGCGCGGGATGCCGACGCCGGTGTCGCGGAATCGCACCTCGGCGAACTGGCCGTAGCCGAGCCGCGAGCGGCGGCGCCGCGTGGACAGGATCTCGAGCGTGCCGCCCTCGGGCATCGCCTGGAGCGCGTTCTGCCCGAGGTTCAGGAACACCTGCATCAGCGACTCGGGGTCGCCGGCGACGAGGGGGAGCTGATCGTCCAGCCGGACGCGCAGCTCGACGTTCTTCAGGTTCTCCTGGCGGAGCAGCTGCTCGGTCTTGCGCACGACCTGGTTGAGATCGACCTTGTCGGCGCCCTCGCGCCCGGGCCGCTCGGCGCGGGCGTAGTCGAGGAACCGGGTGACGACGTTGTTCAGGCGGTTCGCCTCCTCGACGATGATGTCGAGGAACTCGCGCGTCTCCGGCGGCGGCTGGGTCTTCGCGCTCGCGCCGTCGCCGGTGATCAGCAGCTGTGCGGCGCCCTTGATCGCGCCGAGCGGGTTCCTGATCTCGTGCGCGAGACCGGCCGCCATCTCGCCGAGCGCGGCGAGGCGATCGCGCTCCTTGACGCGCTCGTAGGCCTGGCTCGACTCGATCACGCGCGCGGCGCTGATCGCGAGCTGGCGGAACGAGTCGATGTCGTCGGCGTCGAACGCGCTCTCGGTCCGGTCGTCGCGCAGGCAGATCAGGCCGAGGAGCCACGGACCCTGCTCGGTCTCCGCCGAGCCGAGGAGCGGGAACACGAGATCCGCGGCGAGCTCGTCCAGCCGCGTCTTCAGCGCGAGCAGCGGCGCGCGCCGGGCCTCGGCCTCGGAGGCGCCGCCGACGTCGTCGATCTCGCGCGCGACGTGCTCGCGATCGAGGTAGCCCGTGCGCACGCGATCGAGCAGCGCGCGATCGGCGTTCGCGTCGAGCCGCTCGGGCGCCGCCGCCCCGATCTGGCCGACCCGGTCGAACCCGGCGCCGTCGGCGTCGAGCAGGTAGATCGACGCATCGGTGACGCGGCGCGACTCCTCGAGCGCCGAGACGATCCGCGACAGCATGTCGGAGACATCCACCACGCCGGGCAGCTCGCGGCGGACCGCATCGATCTTGCCGCGCAGCTCCGTGCGCTGGCGGAGCAGCCAGCGGTTGATGCCGTTCTCGAGCCAGTTACGCACCGGCTCGAACAGGATGAGGATCACGAACGACGCGACGAGCGCGTTCAGGAGGTAGAGGCCCTTCTGCGAGTCGCCCGCGGTCGATGGCGACGTCAGCCAGTACAGGAGGAAGCCGTACACCGCCCACAGCAGCACGACGAGCGTCCCGAGCACGGCCATCTTGCCGAGCAGCTCGTTGATGTCGATCAGCCGGTTGCGGAACAGCGTCTGTGACAGGAAGTAGAGGTAGAGGATGCCGAGCACGTTGCCGATCGCGGGCCACGCGACCCCGAACCTGGGCAGCACGTCGGTCAGGGTCAAGGTCGTCGCGACGAAGCCGCCGAGCGCGAGGTAGCCGACGCGCGTGCGCTCCACGCGGCGCGTGGTCGCGCGATAGACCATCCACATGTCCCAGACGCAGCGGTAGAGGCCGCCGAACACGTAGACGCCGAACGGCACGAGGAAGTAGACCGACTCGTGGATCGGCTGGACGATCGCCGAGTAGACGAGGATCAGGTACGCGAGCACGGTCCACGCGAGCGTCACGCGCGGGCCGCGCTTCGGGCCGCCGATCGACGGCTGCGCGAGGAACGTCCGGAAGAACCGGATCGCGACGACCGGGATCGTCGCGGCGGCCCACAGCGCGAGCCAGCGCATCACCGGGCTGGTCGTCGCGGCGTCGATGAACGTGCACAGGTGCCACGCGGACACCGTGAACGTGAACAGCGCGAACGAGTTGTAGATGCGGTCCTTGCGGGACCGCAGCAACACGCTCGTGCCGATCGCGAGGATCAGCAGCGCGGCGAGGAGCGCGGAGACCGCCTGGACGTCCACGCTCGAAGTCTAGCCGCTTTACCTACGCACCGCCTTGGCGGTGCTGCGCGGGCCGGCAAAGCCGGCCCTTGCCGCGACTACTTCGTCGGGATCGTCTTGGCCCAGCGCTGCATCGCCTCACCGAGCACGTTGCCGGTGTAGGCCTGCAGCACGCCGACGCCGGTCAGGTACTGCTCGGCGCGCATCGTCAGGTCGAGCCACTCGTCGCTCGACATCACCGCGTCGAGCTTCGCGTGCTCTCCCTTGATCAGGAAGAAGCCGTTGAGATCGCCGCCGTGGCGCTGCAAGAACACCGGCTCGAAGCTCTCGATCTGGCCCGAGGCCTTGAGCTGCGCGTAGTAGTTCATGCTGTGCGCGAACAGCTCGGCTGCCATCCCCTCACGGCCCGGAATCGCGCGGTTCCACCCGAAGAACACCGTATTCGTCTGCACCATAGTCCCTCCCTTGTTGGGTCCGGCGCCACCCTAGGCCCGCCGGCTTCGCCGGCGCAACGCCTTCTGGCGCCTTCCGTCGCTCCCGACAGCCTGGCCGCGGTAGCGTCCGCCCGTGCCGTCGCCGCTGTCGCAACTGCCCGCCGTCCACGTGCTCGCCGATGCCGCCGGTGACGGCTCGCCGCGGTGGGCGCTCGTCGAGGCCGCGCGCCGCCTGATCGCGGAGCGCCGTGCGGCGCTGCTCGCCGGGACCGCGACCGACGCGGCGATCGAGGGCACGGCCGTGGCGCGCCTGGCCGCCGAGCTCGCACGGCCCGCGCTGCGCCGCGTGATCAACGCGACCGGCGTGGTGCTGCACACCAACCTCGGGCGGGCGCCGCTCGCCGCGGCAGCGCGCGCGGCCATCGACGAGATCGCCGGCGGCTACTCGAACCTCGAGTACGACCTCGTCAAGGGCGAGCGCGGCTCGCGACACGATCACCTGCGCGCGCTGCTGCGCGAGCTGACCGGCGCCGAGGACGCGATCGTCGTCAACAACAACGCCGCGGCGACCGTGCTCGGGCTCGCGGCGCTCGCGACCGATCAGGAGATCATCGTGTCGCGCGGTGAGCTGATCGAGATCGGCGGCTCGTTCCGGCTGCCCGAGATCCTGAGGCTGTCGCGCGGCATCCTCGTCGAGGTCGGGACGACCAACAAGACGCACCCGCGAGACTACACGGCCGCGATCACCGGGAAGACCGGCCTGCTCCTCAAGGTGCACCGCTCGAACTTCGCGATCGTCGGGTTCACGAGCGAGGTCGCGCCCGAGGAGCTCGTCGCACTCGGCAAGCAGAAGGGCATCGCCACGATGATCGATCTCGGCTCGGGCGCGCTCGTCGACCGGCCGACGCAGCGCGCGTGGGGCCTGCCCGACGAGCCCACGGTCGCCGAGACCGTCGCCTCGGGCGCCGATCTCGTCACGTTCTCCGGCGACAAGCTGCTCGGCGGTCCGCAGGCCGGCATCGCGGTCGGGACGAAGGCCGCGATCGAGCGCGCGCGGACGCACCCGCTGATGCGCGCGTTCCGCCCCGACAAGCTCACGCTCGCCGCGCTCCACGCGACGCTCGCGCTCTACAAGGAGCGCCGGCTCGCCGAGATCCCGACGCTCGCGATGCTCGGCAAGACCGGCGAGGAGCTGCGCGCCGCGGCCGGGCGGCTCGCCGCCGCGATCGGCGACGTCCCTGGCCTCGTGGTGGCGCTCGCGCAGGTGACCTCCGCCGTCGGCGGCGGCGCGATGCCGACCTCCGAGCTGCAGTCGTGGGCGGTCGCGCTCTCCGGGCCCGGGGCCGACGCGATGGACCGGCACCTCCGCGAGCGCGGCATCGTCGGGCGGATCGCCGACGCGCGGATGTTGCTCGATGTTCGAACCCTCCGGGCCGAGGACGAAGCGGTGATCGTGGACGCCGTCCGTGGTATGCGACCCGGATGACCTCGGGAACACACCAGCAGCCGAGAGTCGTCGCGATCGGCGGCGGCAAGGGCGGCGTGGGCAAGTCCCTGGTCGCCGCGAACGTCGGCATCTTCCTCGCGACGCTCGGCAAGCGCGTCGTGCTCGTCGACGCGTCGTTCGGCGCGCCGAACCTCCACATCTTCGCGGGCGTGCCGCGGCCGGGCCGCTCGCTGTCGGAGGCGCTCGCCGCGAACGGCCCGCGGCTCGCCGACCTCGCGGTGTCGACGCACGTGCCGGGCGTGAAGCTGATCGCCGGGTTCCAGGACCCGCCGTGGATGGCCGAGCCCGGGCCGCAGCTGGTGCGCCTGGTCAGCGAGCAGCTGCGCTCGCTGCCCGCCGACTGGGTCGTCGTCGACCTCGGGGCGGGCATCGCGTCGCCGACGCTCGAGCTGTTCCTCGACGCCGACATCTCGCTGCTCCTCGCCGTGCCGGATCCGACGTCGATCGAGCTGATGCACCGGTTCGTCAAGGCGGCGTTCCTGAAGTCGCTCGAGCAGCGCGGTCTCGCGCACCTCGCCGCGGGCATCGCGGCGGAGGAGGGCGCACCGAGCCCGCTCGAGCTGTGGCTGGGGGCGGTCGAGAGCGGCGCGCCGGAGCTCGACGAGCTGAGGAAGGCGATCCTCGCGTTCGCGCCGCACCTGGTCGTCAACTCCGCGCGCAGCAAGAGCGACATGGAGCTCGGCCGCGCGGTCGCGAGCGTCGCGCGGCGCCGGCTCGGCGTGCCGATCCGGTACCTCGGACACCTCGAGTACGACGAGGCGGTATGGGCCTCGACGCGCCGCCGGCGGCCGCTGCTCATCGAGCACCCCGAGACGCGCATCGCGAAGTGCTTCGAGCGCGTCGCGCGCGGCCTGCTCGCGGTGCGGCCGCCCGCCCTCGACGGCGACGTCCTGCCGAACGACTCGCACTACGAGCTGCTCGAGGTACCGCCGACCGCGAGCTTCGAGGACATCCGCCGCGCGAACCGGCGCATCCGCGACATCTACGGAGCGGAGTCGATCGCGATCAGCGGGCTCTACGATCCGGCGAGCCTCGAGGCGGTCCACCGCCGGCTCGACCTCGCGTACACGAGCCTGATGGACGCGGCGAAGCGCAAGGAGTACGACCTCGAGCTGTTCCCGGACGGCGTCCCGATGCCCGTGCAGCACGCGCCGTCGGCGCCGCACACGGACGCGCCGCCGGCGCGCCCGCCCGCGAAGGTCGACGATCCGGCGGCGATCGTCGCTCGGCCGCCGATGCCCGAGGTCGGCCCGCAGACCGAGTACTCCGGCCCGCTGCTGCGGCAGATCCGCGAGGCGATCGGGATCGAGCTGCGCGAGATCGCGGAGAAGTCGAAGATCGGCATGGCGTACCTGCACGCCCTCGAGGGCGAGGTGTTCGCGAAGCTGCCGGCCGCGGTCTACGTGCGCGGCTTCCTCGCGGAGTACGCGCGCGCGCTCGGGCTCGATGCCGAGCGCGTGAAGCAGACGTACCTGCGCCGCTACAAGGCGGTGCGCCCGTCACCGGATGACGAGGACGAGCAGCGCGAGCGGCCCGCCAAGTCGTGATACCGTGAGGATATGGCGACTCTGATCGACAACCCGAAGCGCGCGCGCCAGCTCGCCCGCGCCATCGCGTCGGACCTCACGCTCTATCACGAGCCCAAGATCCTCGAGGGCATCAGCAACGACAACCTGTTCGAGGTGATGTCCGACGAGATCAACGAGGGCCGCGAGCTGTTCAAGTCCCGCGTCACCGAGGACATCTTCGGCCAGCACATCTACGAGCGCGCGATCGTCGACGTGCTCGTGAAGTCGAAGGGTCACGTCAAGTCGAAGATCTGGTAAGCGGCTGGTGAGCGTCGAGCCCGACGACGACGAGCTCGACGACGACGTCCAGGGCGAGCACGAGCACCGCTTCACCGCCGGCGCCGAAGATGCCGGCAACCGCCTCGACGCGACGATCGCGGCCCGCGTCTCGCTGCCGCGCGCGCAGGTCCAGCGGCTGATCGACGACGGCAAGGTCACGCTCGGCGGCGCCGCCACCCCGAAGGCGGGCGCTCGCCTGAAGGCCGGCGATGTGGTCGTGATCCGCGTGCCGCCGCCCGAGCCGCTCGAGGTCACGCCCGAGGATATCCCCCTCGTCATCCTCCACGAGGACGCGGACCTGATCGTGATCGACAAGCCCGCGGGGCTCGTCGTCCATCCGGCGGCCGGTCACGCGGCGGGGACGCTCGTCAACGCGCTGGTGTTTCACTGCAAGGACCTCTCCGGGATCAACGGCGTGCTCCGCCCCGGCATCGTCCACCGCCTCGATCGCGACACCTCCGGCGTGATGATCGCGGCGAAGTCCGACCGCGCGCACGCCGGCCTCACCGCGCAGTTCGCGGCGAAGTCCGCGGGCACCGCGGCGCCCGGCACCGGGATCGAGCGCGCCTACCTCGCGATCGCCGCGCCGCCGCCGCCGCACGCCGCGGGCACGCTGCGCACGCTCTACGGCCGCCACCCGGTGAACCGCAAGAAGTTCTCCAGCAAGGTCGCCACGGGCAAGCCCGCCGTCACGCACTTCGAGATCGCCGAGAAGCTGCACGGCGCGGCGCTCGTGCGCCTCCGCCTCGAGACCGGCCGCACGCACCAGATCCGCGTGCACGCCAGCGATCACGGCTGGCCGCTGCTCGGCGACGCGATGTACGGCGTGCGCCCGAGGGACGAGCGGCTCGCCGCGGCGGCCGCGGCGCTCGGGCGGCAGGCGCTGCACGCGGCGACGCTCGTGTTCGATCACCCGATCACCGGTGCGCGGCTCTCGTTCGAGGCGCCGCTGCCGGCGGATCTCCAGGCGGCGCTGGCGGCGCTGCGCTGACGTCGAGGGGCGGAGCTCGTCGCGAGGGAGCGGAACGTCGCGAGCGCGGAGCGGGGTCGAGCGGAGCTCGGGCGGAACGCGAAGATCGCTCCGCGGGGGCCGCCGTCAGAGTGGATCGCGGGACGGAACGTGCAGGAGCGATCGGATCTCCGGAGGGAACGTGGCGAGCGCATGCGCGAGCGCGCAGGGGGGGCGATCGGGGCTCGGGCGGAATGAAGTTCTCCCGGTTTCGTGGACACCCGGATACCCTCCGAAGGAGTCACGATGCCTGGACCGAAGAAGACCAACTACAGCCGGCCGACGTACTCGCCTGAGTACCGTCGGCAGCTCGTCGAGCTCGTGCGCTCGGGGCGCAAGCCCTCCGAGCTGTCGAGAGAGTTCGGCGTGCACGAAGGCACGATTCGTACGTGGGTGCGGCAAGCGACCGTCGACGCCGGCGGCGGAGGTACTGGCGAGCGCATGCGCGAGCGCGCAGCGGGTTCGATCGGAGCTCGGACGGAACGGCGAAGATCGCACGGCGTGCGGCGTGCACACCGCGCGTGGGCCGGCGTCCGATCGGAACGCCGCGAGCGCAGGAGCCATGCGCCGAGGGCGGAACGTGCTCGCTCGGAGGTCGTCGCGAGGCGCGCCGTGCCGTGCGTGCCGTGCCGTGCATGTCACGCGGGTGGTCGGGTGCGGTCGAGCGGAGCTCGGACATAGTGCGAGCGCCGGAGCGGTTCTCGTCGGAGCTCGAGTGTCAGAGGTGTTTGGTACACCAACGAACGACGAGTGACTCACGGGCCCGCGGTGGGCCGGTTGCGAGGCGCTCCGGGAGGACCCGATGTTCAGCGGAGCTGTGGTGATCGAGCCGATTCCGGCGGCGGAGGCGACGGGCGAGCGCGAGCAGGCGTGGATGGCGCTCCTCGCGGAGCTGCGGAGCGTGTGGAAGCGGCGCACGGCGCTGGAGGCGCGCGAGGTCGAGCTGCTCGTCGAGGCGGAGGAGACGCTGCTGTACCGCTGGCTCGGCCACGCGAACATCTATGCGTTCATCGAGACGGAGCTCGGGTACAGCCACCACGTGGCCACCGAGCGGGTGCGGGTCGGGCACGAGCTGCAGGAGCTGCAGGAGCTGCGCGGGCTGCGCCACGCAGGCGAGCTGCCTTGGTCGAGCGTGCGCGAGCTGACGCGCGTGGTGACGCCGGAGACGGAACAGGTGTGGATCGACGCCATCGAGGGGAAGCGTGCGGACGAGGTGCAGCAGCTGGTGCGGGGCAAGGCGAAGGGGGCGCTGCCGACGGATCCGACGGACACGACGAAGATCCGGCACCGCATCGTGCTCGTCGACGTGAGCGAGGAGGCGCTGATGCTGTATCGCCAGGCGCGGATCGCCGTCGCGAAGGACCAGGCTGGGACCTGCACCGACGACGACGTGGTCCGGGCGCTGGCCAGGGCCGTACTCGAACCACCGGCGCCCGGCGATCGGCCGAGCGGTCCCCGGTTCATGACGGCCGTCACGACGTGCCGGTCGTGCAAGGCGAGCGCGATCGTCGGCGCTGGCATGGAGGTACCGCTCGGCGCCGCGCAGGCCGCGCGCATCGCGTGCGATCACGTCAGCGCCGGCGACGTCGAGACGAGCGCGTTGACCAGGCCGTGGGCTCGATCCCGTCGGCGCTGCGGCGCAAGGTCTGGATCCGCGATCAGGGGAAGTGTGTCGTGCCTGGCTGTCGGTCGCGCCGGTTCCTCGAGGTGCACCACGTCGTGGCACGCGAGCACGGCGGCACGAACGCGATCGGGAACCTCGCGCTGATGTGCGACGCGCACCACGCGCAGCTCCACGACGGAATCCTGACGGCGCGCGGGGCGGCGCCGGACCTCGTCTTCGGCTTGCCGCTCGGTCCCAGCTGGGACTGCGAGCCGGAGCCAGGCGATGAGCGCTCGTCGCCCGCCCGGCTGGCCTGACGGCGGGCAGTCTTGCGGCGGCGAACCAGGTTGGCGCGACGGAGCAGCGGTCACGCGGTGCGCGGTCGCCGCAGCGGCACGCGCGAGCACGTCGCGCCGACCGAGGCCGGTGGGCTCGATCCCGTCGGCGCTGCGCGCAAGGTCGTGGCGCGCGAGCACGG
>JAEUJX010000109.1 GCA_016794545.1 Myxococcales bacterium | reverse complement strand
ACCGTGGCGTGCCTTGAACGAGGTGAGCCACGCGCCGAACACCTGCGGGCCGTCGAAGATCTTCGCGGCGAGGATCGTGGCGAACGCGCAGCGATCGGCGTCGTTGTCCGTGCCCGGAATCGCGTCGAACTGTCCGAGCTTCGTGTTGATCAGGACCGAGTTCCAGCCGCCCTTACCGTCGTACGGCAGGCGGTCGCTGTGACGGTCGTCCGCCGCCGGCGCACCCCCAGCGCCCAGTGCGTCGATCCCCTTGATGTCCCCGACCGCATCGGCCGGCGCCGGCGCGGCCGCATCGAGCTTGTCCAGCTCGTCGTAGACCGCCATGAGCGAGCCGTTGCCGCCCAGATCGATCACGAACTTGAGGATGTCCTGCTCGTACCGCGGGTGGGCGCGGATCACCGCGGCGATCTCGGCGGGCTTCGTCTTGCCGCCGAGCAGGTCCAGCGCGATCGAGCGATTCGCCTGGTCGCGGGCCTGGTCGGCCTTCTGCTGCTCGAGCTCTTCGGGAGTCGGCCCCTTGGCCTTGGCTTTGCCCTTTGCCTTGTCACCCATGATCTCCAGAGTACGCCGGTTCGCGAGGTCGCATCGAGTGCGAAGCCAATCGCGTAAGTGCTCGGAACGACCGGTCAGCTCGGGGATCGCGGCGCCACGCCGTCAGCGCCGGATGCCGTGGATGCGATCCGACTCCGCCTGCATCAGCTGCGCGAAGCGCTGCGACTGGGCCGGATCGAACTTCGGGTTCGGCTGGCCGAGGATGGTCGGCGCGCCGACGATCGGCGTCCAGTAGCCCTCGCACTCGAGCCACGCCTGGTGGTGGGTGCCGTTCTGCGCGAGCACGAGGTGATGGTTCATCTTGTTGCCCATCGGGTCCTTGAGGAACGCCATCTCGGCGTGGACCTTCGTGTAGAACTCGAGCGTGCACGGCTCGCGGCCGCCGCGCGCCTTGGCCTGCGCGGCCTGGTAGAGCGGCATGAACGCCATCGCGGTGCGACCCATGTCATTCGGGTCGCTCATCCGCGCGGTCCAGCCCGCCTTCGACGCGGCCCACTGCTCGGGGCTCACGCCGTGCTGCGCCGCGATCGCGTTCTCCTTGTTCGGATCACCGGCGGTGTCGGCCATCAGGGCGCAAAGCTCGGCATATTGCTCGATCGGAATCATTTCTACCTCCGGGCCCAATGTACGCCCACCTACATGAGGTTCCTTCCCGGACGTGCGTCTGTTTGCACGGGAGCAACGGCGCGTCAGTACTCCGTGAGCGGGACGACATCGACGATCCGGATCCCGATCGATCCATCGCTGCCGTTGTGACCCGCCAGCGCGAGCCCGCCGGCGACCGCCCAGCTGCTGACCCCGACCACGATCGTGGCGGTCGTCCGTGCCGGCACGGTACACGCGACGAACCGGGGAGCCGTGATCGTGCCCTGTCCGATCCCGAGCACCGGCGCGTAGCTGCCTTCCTGGCGCTGGTCGCGGCACACGACGTTGTTGTTCGCGTCGTGGACGAGCAAGGCCGACGTGAAGCCGGTGGCCGCATAGCCGACGCCGAACACGTAGCCCTGGGTGCCGTACCTGATCTCCGCGATCACCGTCTTCGGCGAGTCGCCGGTGGTGATCGCCTTGGACGCGAACGCGTCGGCGAACTTGTTCTCGGCGTAGCGCGCGTCGAGCGGGGGGAGGCGCACGATGCCGCGCGCGTCGATGAAGGGGTGCTGATCGAGGAAGCCGTGCTCGTGGCTGCGCGAGCCGAGGCTATCGAACGGCGGTGCGTTCGGCGACTCCGGCGGGATGTTGCCGGGCGTGGCGAGCAGCTTCGAGAGCGTGAACACGCCGTTGGGCGCGAGCTTCGCGCGCGTCGCGTCCTCGCCGGAGGCCGAGAGCGCGCGGTACAGCATGTTCTTGTCGCGAACGCAGTCCCGGATCTCGACCTTCGATCCCTTCGGTCCTCCCTTGCCGTCGCGGACGCAGTCGCGGATCGAGACCTCGCCCCCGACCGGCGTGGTCGACGTCATGCCGGCCGCGGCGCGCAGCTTGGCGAACGTCGGGCTCCACCGCGCGGCGAACGCATCGAGTGCGGCCTTCTTCGACTTCTCGTCCCCGGCCAGCGCGGACTTCAGCTCGTCCATCGCGCGCTCGACGTCGGCGCGCTTGACGCCCTGCGCGGCGTAGGTCGTGTCGTTGATCGCCGAGGCCTCGCCGAGCGAGAGCAGCGCGCGGCGCGCACCACCGTCGCGCGGGGAGGGCATGAGCATGGCGAGCACGCGGTCGCGCTGTGCGGCCTCGGCGGCGCTGCCGAGCGTCGGGTTCGCGACCGGCCTCAGCGGGCCACCCCCGCCCGGGGGCGCGGCGCCCGTGCCGGCGGTGGCGCCGGTGCCCGGGGCAACGTCGCCTCCGGGCACGGCCTTGGCGACGAGGTGCACCGCGAGCGTCCCGCAGCTCCCGGTCACGGGGTTGTCGCGGTGGAACTCGAGGTACTGCGGCGTCGCGGCCGTGCCGCCCGCGCCGGGCGTGAAGACATTCTCGTGCCGCGCGGTGTACTCGTGCGGCCCGTCGACGCATCCGACTCCTGCGACGGCGACGAACGCGCCATCGCCGTCGGTCCAGTTGCCGGGGCCGCACACCTGATCGCCATTGGTGGAACGCGCGGTCGTCACCAGCTCGACCCGGTCGTTCTCCGCCGCGAACGCGAACGGCCCGAACACGACCTTGTCGCCGTTGCACGGCAGCTGGAAGTCGACGGTGTCGCCGGCGCGGAGCGCGCGCGCGGTCGCGATCGAGTGGTTGCCGGCGACCTGGGCGGCCATCGCGGCCGTGCCGGTCGTGGGCATGGTGGTGGCGCCGGGCTTCGTGCACGCGGCGAGGCAGAGCAGGGAACAGGCAAGACGCATGGGATCTCCTTGCGCCTGGGGACACCGAGCTCGGCACGCGTTGCACCGATTCCGTGAATCCGTGGAAGTCAGCGCAACACCAGCCGGCCTCGGTGTCCAGACGTCGATGGCCGCCGTGATAGTGTGGGCGCTCGCATGGACGAGGTGGTCGTGCGCGGGCTGTACGACGCGGGGCGCGCGGCGCATCCGGAGGTGCGCATGACGTTCGAGCAGTTCGCCGAGAAGCTCGGGGGCGTCGCGCTCGGTGCTTCACCGCGCGCCGCGGATCTGTTCCTCGCCCTCGCGTGCCAGCAGCAGGACCCGGCAGCGCTCGCGACGTTCGAGGGCGAGGTGATCGGGCGACTCCGGTCGCTGCTGAGGCGGATCGAATCCGATCGCGAGCGGGTCGACGAGATCGTGCAGGTCGTGCGCGTCCGCGCGCTGGTGGGCGACGGCGAGATCGGTCCGCGCATCGCCGGCTACACGGGGGCGGGCTCGCTGCTCGGCTGGCTGAAGGTGATGGCGGTCAGGCTCCACGCGAACGCGGCACGCGATCGGAAGCGTGCGCCCGTCGGGCTCGCCGAGGACTCGCGGCAGCTCGACGGAGCTGCCGCGACCCTGCTCGCGCCCGAGCGCGCGCTGCTCGATGGACGTCACGGGCCTGCGCTCCGCGCCGCGCTCTCGGCCGGGCTGCGCGCGCTGCCCGCGCGCGAGCGTGCGCTGCTGCGGTTTCACTACGTCGATGGCGTCTCGCTCGAGCGGATCGGCGCGATGTACAAGGTGCACAAGGCCACGGTGTCGCGCTGGCTGGCTGCCGCGCGCGA
>JAEUJX010000099.1 GCA_016794545.1 Myxococcales bacterium | reverse complement strand
GCCCGCCGCGAGCGGCGGCGCCGGCACCGCGGTGCGCTGGCTCGGCCTCTCGCTCACGAGCGGCCTCGAGTACACGCGGTGGAACTTCGGTACCGGCGGCACCGAGCTCACGACCCCGTTCGATCTCTCGGGCGGCGGCATGACCGTGCCCGTCTCCTTCGACTCCACCGGCCGCTTCGACCTGCGCTCCACCGCGCTCACCGTCCCCATCGAGGTCTCGACCGGCCTCCGCATCGCGCTGATCGCCAGCGTCTTCGTCGGCGCCGGTATCGACCTCACGCCCGGCGGCTCGTCCACGCTGGACGCGGGCCTCACCGGCAACGTCCACACCGAGGACGGCCGCGACCTCGGCGCCGTCACGATCACCGGCGACGGCGACTCCAAGGGCAGCCCCGGCCAGTTCCGCCTGCTCGCCGGCGGTCAGGTGAACCTGTGGAAGCTGAAGATCTTCGTGCAGGCCAACGTCTCGCAGGCGCCCGCCGCGAGCGTCGCGCTCGGCCTCAAGTTCGTGAACTGATCACAGCTCGAGCTCGTCGAGATAGCCGGCTCGCGCTGCGATCCGGTCGACGACCGCTTCTCGATATCCGAACCGGTGACAGATACCGCCGCCGACCTCGGGGTTACCGCGGCTGCGTTTGCGACAGTCGCAGCGAGACTTCTTCGGCTTTGCGTGCCACATCGTGACCTCCGTGAGGCGCGCCCGCGAGGCGCGCGCGTGGGACGGTCATGACGAGCATGCGGAGAGCGTATGCCGTTTCCGCGGAGACGCGGGGCCGCGATCTCTGCCCCCTTCAAGCGCCGGTGATCGCGCGCGCGACGCGGATGCCGTCGAGCGCCGCGCTGACGATGCCGCCGGCGTAGCCCGCGCCTTCGCCGCACGGATACAGCGCCACGAGGTCGGGCGACATCAGCGTCGTGTTGTTGCGCGGCACGCGGACCGGTGACGACGTGCGCGACTCCACGCCGACGAGCACCGCCTCGCTCGTCAGGTAGCCGCGCATCTGCTGATCGAACACCTTCAGCGCCTCGCGCAGCCGCGCGGCGAGCGGGATGCCGGTCGCGTCGAGCACCTCGCCGATGTCGCCGGCGGCGAGGCCGGGCTCGTAGCTCGTGCCGGGGACGGTCGTCGAGCCACGGCCCGCGACGAAGTCGGTCGCGCGCGTCGCGGGCGCGCGGAGCTCGCCGCCGCCGGCCCGTGCCGCCGCCTGCTCGAGCTTGCGCTGCAGCGCGACGCCGCCGATGCCGAGCCGCGCGAGGTCCGCGAGCTCGATCGCCACCACCAGCCCCGAGTTCGCGTACGGCGAGTCGCGCCGCGACAGGCTCATGCCGTTCACGACGAGGCCGTCCTGCTCCGTCGACGCCGGCACGATCCAGCCACCGGGGCACATGCAGAACGAGAACGCGCCGCGCTTGTCGGCCGGCGTGTACGCCAGCTTGTACGACGCGGCCGGCAGCTTCGGATGCCGCGGCCGCCCCGCCTTGCCGTACTGGATGCCATCGATCAGCGGCTGCGGGTGCTCGATGCGCACGCCCATCGCGAACGGCTTCTCCTCGAGCCGCACGCCCGCGCGCTCGAGCAGCGCGTGGACGTCGCGGGCGGAGTGGCCCGTGGCGGCGACCACGGCCCGGCCCAGCACCTCCTCGCCGCTCGCGAGCCGCACGCCGATCGCCTTGCCCTCGCGCACGATCAGGTCCGCGACGCGCGCGCCGAACCGCACGCTCGATCCGACGCGCTCGAGCGCCTCGCGGAGCGCCGTGATCACCTTCGGCAGCTTGTTCGAGCCGATGTGCGGCCGCGCGTCGACCAGGATGTCCGCCGGCGCGCCGTGCAGCGCGAGCACCTCGATCACGTCGCGCACGTCGCCGCGCTTGTGCGAGCGCGTGTACAGCTTTCCATCCGAGTACGTGCCCGCGCCGCCCTCGCCGAAGCAGTAGTTGCTGTCGGGATCGACGCGCCCGTGCTGCGTCAATCCTTTCAGATCGCGCCGCCGCGCCTGCACGTCCTTGCCGCGATCGAGCACCACCGCCGGCACGCCCGCACGTGCGAGCTCGTACGCGCAGAACAGCCCCGCCGGGCCGCCGCCGATGATCACCACCGGCTCCCCGCTGACCTCGCGCAGCGGCGCCCCGCCGAGCGGCACCTCCGGCCCCTTCACGCCGAGGATCAGGTGAAACTTCACGCGCCCGCGGCGCGCATCGATCGACCGCTTGCGCAGCTCGAGCGGCGGCAGGCTCGCCACCGACGTCCCCAGCTGCGCCGCCAGCTTGCGCTTCAACGTCTCGGGGTCATCGGGCTCGTCGAGGCCGAGCTCGACGGTGTAGTCCTGATCCGGGTCGAGCACGAAGACCCGCCGAGCATCGCCGAAAACTTGGTCCTCCTCCAGCGATGCGTGTAGCTCCAAGGAGCATGACCACTCGCCACAAGCGCGCCGTCAAGAAGCTCCTCGTCCCGCTGATCGCCCTCGGCATGATGACCGCCGCGATGGCGCTCGGCTCGTCCGGCCGCGCCACCGCCGCCACCGCGCAGCGTTGATCAGTTGAAGACGATCATCGTCTTGCCGGCCAGCCGCTCGCGGTAGTACGGCTCGTCCCCGCCGTCGGCATGGATCGCCGCGGCCTCCGCATCCGAGAGCCGCCCGTTGTCGAGCGCGATGCCGATCGCCGGTGCGGTCTGCACGAGCTCCGCCATCCAGCCGCTGCGTCGAGACCCTCCGTCCACGTCAGATGTGGTTGAGGTTCTCCTCCGCCGGCTTGTTCGCGCTCTTCGGACGCTCCTGCTTCGGTTCCTGCGACTGTTGCGATTCGCCCTCGCCCTGCTCCTCCTCCTCGCTCTCGTTGCCTGCCACTGCCGTCGTGTACTTGCTGTGGATGAAGGCCGGCTTGCCGCCCCAGTCGATCTTGAGCCAGGCACCCTCGTGCCCTTCCACCTTGATCTCCTTGCCGCGCGGAAGCTTGCCGAGGATCGCGCCGTTCAAGCTCGGCTCCGCGCGAACGCGAAGTGCAGAGGCCGTGACCTTGACCTTCCCGTGCGCCTTCTCCTCGGGCTTCTCTTCCTTGCCCTGCTCGACTGCTGCCTTGTCCTCGGCCTTTGGCGCGGCCTCGGGGCCCGCAGCCACCGGAGCCGGCGGAGCCGGCTGGTTCGCGACCTCGGGCGCTGGCTCTGCGTTCTTCGCGGCGGCTGAATCAGGCGCGGGCGCCGGGCCCTGTGCCGCGGGCTCCGGATCGTTCTTCGCGGGCGGCGCCACTTCCTGTTTTGCATCGGGGGCGGGCGGCGCGGGCACCGGAGCGACGTCGGGCTGCTTTGCCTCCGCGACCGGTGGCGCTGGCGCCTGGGCAGCGGAAGCGGCGTCGACCGCACCGACCGCACCAGCCTTGCTCGCGTACTTCTCTGCGTCTCCCGTCTCGAGGGAGCTCACCATGGCTTCATTCGCCGCTGCCTTGCCACTCGCGCTCAACGGACTGGCGGCGGGTGGCGCAGGCGCAGGCGCAGGCGCGGCAGATGCCCCGCCGGACGCTTCCGCCCCGCCCGCAGCGCCGCCTTTATTCGCGGCGTTCGATGCCCGCGCCTGCGGGTGCGTCACCAGGCGGACGAACGAATTTCCCATCGTCTCGTGAAGGATGGCGAGGATCTCGCTTCGCAATTCAGGTCGCACCTCGAGCAGCTTGGCTACGTTCGCCGCCTGTTCCGGGCTGCCTTTGCCCGCGCCATCGACATCCATCGCCATCGACACGAGGTTCTGAGCCTCTCGATACCTCGCCTCGAGCGGGGCCTGGGCATTTGCGTTCGCGTTCGCGTCCGCGGGGGTTTGGTCCTGGGCCTGCTGATTCGCTGTCTGCTGCATGGCGCCTCGTTTCTGGAAACGGAAAGCTCGGAGTTTCGTAGCCTTGACTCACCTTTTACGCCGTACGTCGCCGACGGCTTCCCGCGCGGATGACATCAGGATCCAGGCCAGATCCGCAAGCGATATCCGCAACTTCGCGTCGGGGATTCGATGCGCGCCGAAGTCACGGGACGCGCGAGTCGCTGCTTTGCCAACGGAGGCGCGATAGTGTCCAGTCGATGTGGCGGCGTGATCGTTCTCCATTGGTCCTCGTGCTGCTCGCCGCTTGCGCCGGGCCCGTCGAGCCACAGCGCGCACGGCCGAACGCCAACGCGGGGGAGCAACCGATCGCTCCACGAGCACAGACGTCCGAATCGTCGCGAGATGCTGCGGTCACGCAAGCGGCGCCCACGACCGACACTGCTGAAGTGGCGAACGAGCGCGGGAAGATGCTGTTGCTCGAGGGTCGGTACGCTGAAGCCAGCGCCGAGTTCGAGCGCGCTTACCAGCTCGATCCATCGCTCGTGAAGGTCTCGGTCAATCTGGCCACGTCGCTGTTCCAGGAGGGCAAGTTCGGGCCGGCGCTCGCGATCGCGCGCCGCGCGTTCGAGATGCAGAACGCCACCCTGCAGCAGAAGCGCGTGCTCGCGAAGGTTGCGGGGGCCAGCACCGAGGAATGCGCGAAGCAAAAGCTCGAGTGCAGCATCCTCGACGATGCGGAAGTCACTCGCAGTGATGCCCGGGGTCAGGCGCTGCTCGATAAGCAGCAGCTCGACGATGCCGAGCTGGTCTTCCTCACCACGTATGCATTCAGCGGGAAGCCACGGCCGCTCCTTCGCGTCGCGAGGTTCGAATACCTCCGCAAAGAGTATCGAACCGCGCTCGAGCACGCGGAGAGCGCTCGCGCCCGGCTCAAAGCCAGTCCGAAGCTCTTCCAGGAGGCTGACGTCCTCGTGAAGACCATCGAGAAGGAGTGCGCCGAGCAGAAGATCCGGTGCCGCTGATCAGATCGTGAAGCCGTCGTTGCCGTCCACCGCCCCTCGCGATGTACTTGAACGATCCCGCCACTGTGGATCATCTCAGACGTCCGATCTCGTCCACAGCAACCGTTTCGCGGAAATGTTGCGGCGTCCTTCGGATCGCAGGAGCCCGTCGACGATCCACACGTAATCGCTGATCGCGTCCCACTAGGGACGTGGTCATCGACGTGATCGTAAGCGGCACATTGGCTCGCGCGATCATCTTAGCGACTCGACGGCGACGAGTCGACCGCAGACGTTTCCGCGGAAACGTCGCGGCGCCGATCGGCCGCGAGGAGGCCGTCGACGATCCACCCGTAGTTCGGCTCGTCGCCGTCCCAGCGTGACAGCGCCGTCGTCGCCGTGATCGCCAGTGACGCGTTGGCGCGCACGAGCGCCGGCAGCCCGACCTCGGCCCCGATCACCCGCGGTGCGACCGCGTGCACCACGCGCCCCTGCTTGTCGAAGAACGTCGGCTGCTGCTGCTCGTCCAGCTCGACGCGATAGCCGTACTCGTGGAGGTAGCGATGGTGGAACCTGCAGATCGCGAGCACGTTGCCGAGGCTCGTCTCGCCGCCGTGGATCCAGTGCGTCGCGTGGTGGCCGTCGAGGAACAGCTTGTTACAGCAGCCCGGGAACCGGCACGTCGTGTCGCGCTTGAGCACGGCGCGCCAGAGCGCACCCGAGATCGTCCGCGTCTTCCGCCCCACCGCGAGCGGGTTGCCCGCGGCGCCCTCGAGCATCGTCACGAGACCGGCGTCGCAGGCGAGGCGCTGCGCGGCTTGTGACGAGAGGCACGTGCCGTCCTGCGTGGTCGCCATCGCGAGCTCGTCGGCGGCGTGGCCCTCGAGCGCCTGTACGGGGATCGTCACGACGATCTCCGTCGGCGAGCGCTCGGGGCTCGTGCCGCGCACGACCTGATCGGCCATCTCGACGAGCGCGTCGACGCGCGAGAGCTCGCCGGGTGCGCGCTCCTTGGCGATGCGCGTCACCGCGGCCCACACGAGCTCGGCCTCGTCGGGGTGAAGCGTGACGTTGATGCTGACCATGCCGTCGTCGAGGTCGCGCTTCGTGATGCGGCGGCGATCGGCGTCCTCGTCGGGCGTCGGCACCTCGCCACGCTGAACGGCGGCGTACTTGCGGCAGATCAGGACGAGCTGGGTGGCCGTCGAGTGCTCCGCGATCTCGAGGAGGAAGTCCTCGTTCTCCGGCGTCGCGACGCGGGTCATGGCGCGCAGCTGCGAGTAGGAGAGCTTGCCGCGGCTGCAGGCGCCGTCGATCTTCGGCAGCTTGCCGAGCGCGCGGGCGACACGCACGTGCTCGCGGCCGGTGTTGCCGTCCCAGCGAAGCCGCCACGCGAGCCACTCGGCGCAGCTGCGTGCGCCTTGCCTCGACCACGCGCCGGACGCGTCGAACGTTCGCAGGTCGGTGAGCAGGCGGTGCACCGCCGCATCGATGTGCGTCGCGTGCTCGGCGATCTGCTCGCCCAGAGCGTCCGCTTGATCGTGAGTCAGATCTGGAGTTCGCGGTGCGTCCATTCATCATCTGTAGCAGCGAGGTCTGACATCGAGATCGCGACTTCTCGACGATGAACGAGTCAGCGAATGACTCGAGGATGCACGCGCGACAGACTCCACATGATGCGCAAGGACAGCTGGGCTCTCGCGTCGCCGCTGGCGATCATTCTATTGGCGGCGTGCCTTGGACGCTCGAGTCGCAGCCGGCACGGCCGTATCCAATGCCCGGCCAGACGAGAATCGATCCGCAAGCACGGCAGTCCGCCGCGCCGCCCGATGTCTCGCCGACGGCGGGAGGGCCGAGGGCCCCGACCGTCACGAGCCCTGCGAACGCGTCCACCGCGAAGGCGCCGGCCCTGTGGCAAGGAACTGCTCTTCTCGGGTCGGTTCGCGGAGAGCACGATCGAATTCCGCAAGGCATATGAGCTCGAGCCGAGTGCGGTCATCGCATCAACCTGACGACGTCGCTAGTTCAGGAAGGGAAGTTCGGGGAAGCGCTCGTTCTCGCTCGCCGTTGGTTCGAAATGGCGACCACGACGCTCCGCCACAAGCGACTCTTCGCAGAACTCGCCAGAAAGATCACGGCGGAATGCTCGATGCAGGGCATGGAATGCTCCGCCCTCAGCGAGGCCGACATCGCGCGGATGGACGCGCGAGGCCAGGAGCTCTCGAACGCCAAACAGCTCGAGGAAGCAGAGCTCGTGTTTCTAGGCGCGTACGCATTTCGTGGACAGGCGTGGCCGCTACTGCGCGTTGCGCGACTGCGGCTCGGCGGGACGCTCCAGAAGCTCGAGGAGGCGGATGCGCTCGTGACGGCGATCGAAAAGGAATGCGCGGCTCAGAAGCTGGTCTGTCGCTGATCAGACGGTGACCCCGTCGTCGCCGTCGCCCTCGATGTCGTCATCCTCATCCCCCTCGTCGTCCTCGTCCTCCTCGTCGTCCTCCCCGTCCTCGTCCTCCTCCTCATCCTCGAGCTCCGAGTCCTCGTCCTCCTCCGCGTCCACTGGCTCGCCGCTCATACCGAGATTCTAGATCACGGATCACTGGCGTCCCAGAAGTCGACTTCGGCCTGCACCGTGGCCGAGAGGTCGTCGCCGCCGCCGCCTCTAACTGCCCAGAGATAGTCGGTGAAGAAGTTGTTCCGCACGCGCGTCGAGCCGCGGTGCGGCATGGTCAGGATGGTCTCGGGCGAGGTGTCCGTGCCGCCGTGCTGGTGGCAGCCGATGCAGTTGGTCTGCGCGTTGCCCGGGCCGAGCTCGAGGTAGGGGTTCGAGCACCAGGTCGGCGTGCCCGCGCCGCCGCTGACCGCCGCGAGCGAGTCGCCGAGCGTGCCCGGCTGGCCGCCGCGCGGATCCGGATCGCCCTCGAGGTAGTCGGTGGCGACGCACATCTTGTAGTTCTTCCACGGCCCCGCGAGCGACGCAGGGCGATCCGCGCCGAAGTCCGTGTTCGGCGAGGCCGACCACCACAGCGTGATCCACAGCCAGTGGTCGAGCTCCTTGCTCATGATGTGGAGCGCCGGCAGGCGGAACCGCGCGCCCGACGAGGCGATGATCGCCGTGTAGATCTGATCGCTCGGCGGACCCGCGACGCCATCGGAGACCCACTCCGACGCGGACGCGAAGCGCGACTTCATCCGGTTCGCCGACGTGTCGAAGATCGGGATCGTCTCGCTGCCGAGCTGCCGGCGCCAGTCGGCCTTCACGAGCACCGCGTCGCGCGGCATCTCGCCGTCGAGACACGTGGGGAGCCGAACATCGGCGCTCGTGTACGCGATCTCGACGGTCGCCTCGGAGTCCTCCGCCGCGAACACCGCGACGTAGATCGCGCCCTCGCCCGCCACCGTGCACGACTCCGTCGACGAGTCGCCGGCGCTCTTGCAGTCGTGCTCGCTCGCGGTCGCCGCGGCGCCGCGACGAACGTACAGATCGATGTCCCCGCTCCCCGACGAGGTGATCGTCACGTCGCCCTCGCCCGCCACGAACGGACCGAGCTCCTTCCACGCGCACTTCGTGAGCGACATGGCATCGGTCTGCGCGACCGGCTTGCCCTCGCGCACCGGATCGTCGTCGAACGCGTCGGGGAACGGCTGCAGCCGGCACTGGTGCTGCTGCTCGTAGCTCGCGAGCAGGTGCCCCATCGCGCCCGGCGAGTAGCCGACGCGCGACACGTTCCCGAGTCCCGTGGCCTCCTCCGGCGTGTCGATCGTCGCGAGGTAATCGAGGTACCGCTGCTCCGGCCACTCCGGAACGCCGTCGAGCGCGGTGGCGTTCCACGCGAGGCCGGCGGCGGGATCGATCGAGGCGCGCGCGCGACGCTCCGCCGGCGTGAGCGCGCGGTACAGGTGCTTGAACACGCGCTCGAAGTCGTCGTGGCCGTACCAGGTGTGCCAGGCGGGGAGGCTGGGCAGGTTGCCGCCGAAGGACTGCGCGAGGCGCGGGTCGCCGAACGGCACCGGCGCGAGGACCTTCTCGACGACCTGCCACGCGGCGGCGCGCCGCGCCGCGATCGAGGTCCTCAGCTCCTCGTCTCTCGCAGAGAGTGAGAGATCCGCCGCGTACGGCGCGGCTGCCCCGATCACGCGCCGGTCCTCGATCCGGACCTGGCTCTCGGTCGCCGACAGGTCGCAGCCGTCGGTCTTGTCGTCCCCGGAGCAGGCCCCGAAAACGACGACGGCGGCGAGCGCGGAAGTCCGTCGCACGCCGCCGAGCAAAGCAGTCAGCTCACGGGTTGGTGAGGGCGGCGTCGCTGGCCACCGCGTACTCCTTGCCCGCGGCCTTGTCGCGGACCAGGAAGTAGAACCAGCCGTCCGAGCGGAAGTGCGGGAACAGCGCGTACTGGCCGGGCTTCATGTTCGTGACGCGGGTGCGAGCGCCGGTCGCGATGTTGACGAGGATGATGTTCGAGGTGCCCTTGTCGAGCATCTGCTTGAACGTCTCGTCGTTGGCGGACGAGAAGCCGAGGTCCTGCCAGTCGTTCGGGCCGACGTAGTGGTGGGTGACGAAGTACTTCTCGTCGAAGCTGAACGACGGCTTCGCGCCCTGGATGCAGTAGCGGCCGACCTCCTGCGTCGAGACCGTGTAGGTCGAGCCCGACGGGGCGGTCGTGATCTTGCGCACGACGTAGCCGAGCTGGCCGTTCTCGTTGCCGAAGCGGCTGATGGCGAGCTTGGTCGACGGCGAGAGGACGCTGTCGCCCTCGTACGGCGCGGTGAAGGTGACCGGCGTCTTGCCGACGTAGTGCGTGCCGTCGAACACCATCGGCGTGAGCTTGAGGGTGGCCGAGGCGCCGAAGCCCGCGCTCGGGTCGCGGGTGACCGCGCCGCCCGGGTTGTCGGACGTGAACTGGCTGTTGATGACGAAGTAGTCGCCGCCGTTCAGGCCCTGGCCGAGGTGCTGGTAGAGCGAGACGCTCTCGACCGACGAGCAGGCCGACTCGGAGAAGTCGATGCGCTCCGGGTTCGACTGGAGCAGCGACATCTTGCAGAAGCCGGCGCCGATCGGCGTGCCCTGGAACATCCACGCCTTGTTGTCGGGGAAGAAGCCCGGGTCGTAGGCCGCCTTGACGCTCATGATCTTGCCGGTCTGGAGGTCCTCGATCGCGGCGCCGTCACCACCGGTGCGGCCGTTCGCGATGAAGCGGCCGTCGGGCGACGAGCGCATCCAGTAGTAGGTGTTGTACGTGAGCTCCTTGAGGATGCGGAGGTCGCCCTTCTTCGCCCAGCCGGTGCCGTAGGACTTCGACTGCGCGGTCGGCAGGCTGTCGAGGCGGAACATCGCGAGGTTCGCCTGGCGGTTCTGCGTGGCCCAGCCGTTCACCGCCATGTCGGAGACGTGCGCGCCGACCGCGGGGGTGATGCTCGGCGTGCAGGACGACGGACCGGTGTCGGGCGCGATGTACGAGGTCATGCGGGGCAGACCACGCGCGAACCACTCGGCGACGATGTCGAACTGCTTCTGCTCGAGGCGCGGGTGGTTGCCCTTCGGCATCGAGGTGCGGCTCTTGAACTTGCCGTACTCGAGCGCCCAGGTGTCGTTGGTGTTGCTGCCCTCGCCGGCCGGGAACGCCTGCTTGAAGGTGTCCTGGAACCAGCCGAGGTGCGCGGCCGCGGAGTAGATGCCCAGGCGGCCCGGGACGTACGGCGAGTCCGACTGCGCCGGGTCGAGGCGGAACAGCTTGATGCGGTCCTTCGCGGCGATCGCGTTCGGATCGGGCGAGGTGTACTTCGCGGTGAGCTTCGCGGTGCCGTCCTGCGTGCCGTTGAGCGCGATCCAGAACTTCGCCGGGCCCGACGCGTTGTACATCGTGCGGTCGCACTTCTCGGTCGACGACTGCGCGAACGGGCGGCAGTCGTAGACCGACTTCGTCGGCTCCTCGCCGCGCTTGACGTAGAGGTCGATGTCACCGGTGCCGGTCATGCTGATCTCGAAGAACGAGCCGGCGGCGACCTCGAACGGGCCGACGACCTTGAACTCGTCGTTCTCGACGCGGACCGAGCTGGTGTCGTCGTGGACCTGACCGGTCGCGTCGGCGTCGCGGAGCGCGTCGGCGACGGCCTCGTCGGTCTTCTCCTGCCAGTCGCGCAGCGTGGTCTGGTTCGCGGTGTGGCAGTCCGAGCAGATCGTGTTGCCCGGGACGTTCTTGTTCATGCCGAGGACCGTGGTCGCTTCCTTGGCGAGCTCGTCGTCGGAGAGCGTCACCGGGTTGCGGAGCTTGCCGCCGCTGGCCGCGCCGCCGAGCGTCTCGGGGATGTCCTTCCAGCCGCACGCCGGGTTCGACATGTCGTTGTTGCAGCTCTGGATGAACGCGAGCGCCTTCTTCTCGGCCGACTCGTTCCAGGCCGCGTCGGTCTGGAACGAGTGCTCCGGCGGCATCCAGTACTTGTGCTCCGGCTTGTTGCCGTGGGCGGTCGTGATGCCGGTCCACGCGGTGTCGGTGCCGTCGAGGCGCGTCAGCCACCGGTCGGCCCACTCGCCCGAGCCCATGCGGTGGCACTTGGTGCACGCCGCGGCGGCGTCGCCGGTGATGTGCTTCTCCGTCGTCCAGCCCTGACCACGGCGGTTGACGAGGGCGTACGGCGTGTCGTTCGCGCCGATCGCGAAGTCGGGATCGACGCCCATCTTCGGGACGATCGTGCGACCGTTCGCGTCCTTCGCGCCGTCGATCCACGGGGTGTGGATGAACGGGTCGGCGTCGTGGCACTTGCTGCACTGGATGCCGGAGCCGAGACCACCGTGCACGCCGCTCCACAGGTTCGACGACTTCTCCTTGTCGGCCGGGTGCGGGACCTTGCCGCCGTCCTTCTTGGAGTACAGCGCGTTCTGGAAGAAGCACGTCTTGCCGGTGAACGGGTTCGAGCCGATCATCGCGATGTCGTTGTACTGGTCCGACGCGTAGCCGCCGATCGACTTGCGGCAGAGCAGCACCCAGCGCGTGCCCTGCTCGTTCGTGCGCGAGGCGACGCGCGGACCGGCCTCGCACAGCGAGTAGATGTACTGCGGGTTGTCGCACTGGTTGACCGTGCCCTCCTGGGGCGCCTGCACCGAGCCGTCGGTCCCGGTGACGGTCATCGGGATCGGCGTCGAGTCGAGGCAGCTGTACGTGGTGTACGTGCCCTCGCCGGTCTTCTCGAAGAACGGGATCTCGCCGAGCTCCGCGACGCAGCGCTCGCCGTAGGCCTGCGGGCTGTTGATGCGCTGCTCGCCGCTCGGGTCATCGGCCTTGCCGCCCATCCCCTTGGCGCGCGCCTGGTCCCACGCCTGGAACAGATCGCGCTCGATCTTCACGGAGACCTTGTCCCCGTCCATGATGCAGAGGTCGATGATCGAGTCGACGCCGTTGGCGAGCGACGCGATCATCTGCGGCGTCGGGTTCAGCCACTGCGGCCCGTCGTAGACCGACTTGGTCAGCGCGTTCTCGACGACCGGGCCGTCGATCTTCTCGGCGCCGCCGTCGTCCACCGCCTCGACCTCCGCCGCGAGCTTGGCGCAGTCGAGCTGGCCGAAGTTGCCGCGGCGGGCGCGGGTGTAGAGCTTCTCGTCGGAACCGAGCGACTGGTTCATCTCGATGACGATGCGGCCGTTCGCGTGGTTGTAGAGCGGAGTGACCTCGCGCTCTTCGGTACACGCGGCGGCACTGCCGAGGATCGAGGCCAGGATGGCAAGTCTGGTAGCCGTGCGAGACAACATGTTCGGCTGATGGGGCAAGCGCCGATCCAAGTCGCGCGTGTACGATTTCGCGAACATCGGCCACAGCGGCAACTGGCGTAGCTGGCGTCACTGGACGTCACGCCCAGCGTCATTCGCCCGTCGGCGAGCCGAGTTGCGCGACGAGTGCACCGCCGTGCACGAGCGATCGGGTTTGCCGAGGGGCAGTGGCCGGAGGGAAGCTTTTCAGGACCTCCAACGTGGCAGGAATCCTCAAGAATTACCCCACGGCTACCCGTCGGCACTCCTGCGAATACGATTAGATGGAGCCCGATGTTCGGGTTCGGCAAGAAGAAGGACACCACCGTGCAGCCGCCTGCTCCTCCACAGCAGGGGCCACTCCAGAGGGGGCAAGGGGTCCGGGGCCGGAATCAGCAGCAGGCGAACGCGGTGCTCAACGCGGCGCCCGATCCCGACAAGGACACGCCCGAGGACCTGGAGGCGTTCCTCCAGACCAAGAAGCAGAAGGTCGTCGAGGACGCGGTGGCCGCGGCGGCGGACCGCATGAAGGAAGCCCTCGGCGCGAAGATGCAGAAGATCATCGAGGGGCAGAAGAAGCAGATCCTCGCGCACGCCCAGGAGCAGGTGAAGGCGTCGATCGCCCAGAACCCGAACCCCAAGGCGAAGGACCTCGATCCGAAGGCGCTCGTCGGAGAGAGCGCGGCGTGGAGCGAGGCGATCAAGGTCGCCGCGGACGAGGCCGGGACGAAGGTCGACGGCAAGAAGCCGCTCCTCACCACGGCCGGCGAGGACGCGTTCGACTACGAGCCCGAGGGCAACCTCAAGAAGTCGCAGCGCGACAAGCACCTCGCGAAGGTCACGGCGCTCGTCACCAAGGCCGTCGATGCGGAGGCCAAGCGGATCGAGAAGGAGCTGGTGACGGCCGCCGAGAAGGAGCCGGCGAAGCAGAGCCTCGTCGCGAGCGCGACGACCAAGGCCGACGACTCGGCGAACAACGACATCGCCGGCGAGGTGACCGCGCGCGAGGACAACAACGCCGACCTCGAGACCGCCGTGAAGCCGGCGGTGAAGCAGGTCGGCGACGAGATCCGCGCGAAGGAGCTCAAGTACCTCGAGACCGGGCTCGGCGCGAACGGCACCGGCTGGTTCCGCTCGGCGCGGTTCAAGTCGTTCCACACGCGCATGAAGGCGGCGGCGCGCGAGAAGGCGCACGAGTCGACGCAGGGCGCGATCGACGAGGCGCGCGGCGCTCGGGCCCCGAACGCGCCCGGCAAGGCGCAGTTCGAGCACCAGAGCGTGCAGGCGCAGATCCTCACGCACGACGCCGCCAAGCAGGAGCTCCGCACCGTCATGGGCGGCCTCGCGAAGGATCTCCTCGGCGAGGCGGACGGCGAGATCAAGGTCGACGACATCCTGACCGGCATCGGCAACGCGGCCGGCTGGGGCGCGCTACGCAACAACCCGGGCACGAAGGACGGCAAGGACGCGGCGAAGAAGGCCGCGCTCGCCGCGGTCAAGGGTGGTAAGGACGCCGCCGACAAGAAGCTCCACGACAAGGCGAAGGAGCTGAAGGACGAGTACGTCAAGGCCGGCGACGGCGTCGACTCGGTCGAGCAGGTGGAGGCGGAGAAGGACGTGATCGACAACAAGATCACGCCGGCGCTCGGCAAGGACACCGCGAAGGGCCAGGCGTTCGGCAAGAAGATGATGACGCAGGCGATCGAGGCGCCGACGGCGAGCAAGGGCCTCCAGCTCGTCGCGAAGGCGATCGACGCGGCCGCGCCGCAGCCGGGCGACGAGACCGAGCTCCAGGTCGAGCTCAAGATCCCCGCGACGCACGGCGCGTTTGTCTACATCAACGTCACCGGCAACGCGACGCGCAACAAGCACATGGAGGTCGGCATCGACCTCGGCTTCGGCGCGGGCTGGGAGACCTGGGGACTGTCGGCGCGCGGCGGCTTCAACGTGTACCTGAAGGCCGGCGCGATGGACACGGTGACGGCGATGCAGATGATCCACTACGGCGCGTACCGCAACCTCGCGCAGGTCAGCGACAACGCGGCGAGCTTCTGGGCGGGCACGACGGATCCGAGCAAGACCGCGTCGAAGAAGGACGACGAGGTCGGCAAGACCGAGCAGGCCGAGCTGTGGGCCGCGATGATGGAGGAGAAGGCGTTCGGCAAGGACAAGGATGCGTTCGTCGAGGTCGGCGGCGGCATCAGCGCCGGCGCGAAGCTCAAGGCCGGCATCGACGCCGAGCTCACGGGGAAGGCGACGACGGCGCTGCGCTGGGACAAGGAGGTCATGGACAAGGTCAAGACCACCCAGGGCAACTTCGGCGACGCCGGCAAGTTCGGCGATCGCCAGGGCAAGACCCGCGATCAGCGGAAGCTCGCCGCGCAGGGCAAGCGCCAGGCGGTGAACGAGGCCGCGAAGCGCGTCAATCGCCTGAAGTTCACGACGCAGGTCGAGGCCGAGGCGAACGGACAGAAGTTCCAGATCGGTCTCGAGGCCGAGCGCATGAGCAAGCCCGTCGGCGCGGACTGGACGATCCAGCTCTCCGGCGGCGTGCCCTACGACGCGGCGAACGCGGGCTCGAGCACGCTGATGAGCAAGATCGCGGCGTCGTACGTCCCCGCGGCGCTCGGCGGCGTGAAGAAGCTCTACGATCTCTACAAGAGCAACTCGCAGAAGCCCGTCGGCGAGACCGAGGGCGAGGGCGACGGCGCCTCGCAGATCGTCGGCGGTGTCGCGGACACCGGGCAGGACCTGCTGGTCGGCCTCGACGCGGGCGGGATGACGAACAACCTCCTGCAGTCGCTGTCGGAGGCGAATCCGCAGAACCTCGCCGCGCCGCAGGCCGAAGGCGTCAACGACACCGCGCGCCTGTTCCTCGGCAAGGACATGGGCATGAGCGGCGGCATGGGCGACAAGGGCGACATGTCGAAGCTCGTCTCCGACGGGCCGAAGCCGTCGCCGTTCGGCATGACGAGCATGCTCCAGATCCAGGCCGTCATCGAGGTGCCCGAGGGTGGCACCCCGAAGGTGACGTTCAAGGTGATGAAGCAGAAGGAGCTGAAGCTCGGCGGCGAGCTCGGCGGCGGCGTGGGTCTCACCGGCAAGCTGACGCGCAAACAGGAGCTCGCCGGGTTTTCGCTCGGTGGTGACAATGGTCCGTCCGCGTGGATGGGTGGGCGTAACCAGGCGTGAGCGACAGCCTTCGCATCGAGCTGGGCCGCGACCTCCTGTTCGCGACCCTCGCCGGAGATCCTCTGCCCGCGCACGGCGTCGAGCTCGTGCTCTCGGGCAACGGCCGCGACATCCCGCCCGCCGCGCACCTCGTGTTCACTGTCGCGTACCACGTCTACGAGCAGATCGTGGGCGAGTCGCTGTTCGGTCTCGTCCCCGATGTGCGCGGGAACCCCGGGCTGCCGTTCGAGCGCGGGCGCGACGTCGAGATCGACGCCGACCTCCGGCCCGAGCTCGTAACCACGTTGATCGATCGCGGCGGCGGCGCGCGCGAGCTGATCACCGCGCTGCTCGGCGAACCGGAGGACCGGTTCCAGTTCATCGCGCTGACCGAGAGCTGGCTCGCGTCGTCGGTCGTGCAGGAGATCGAGGCGCCGGTCGGCGGCACGCTGAAGAGCGGCTACAAGGTCGCCCGCTGATCGGGGCATCGCCGCGGCCGCCGGCTCGCGGTAGGCTTCGCGGCATGGCTACCAAGGCTCAAATGTTCCGCGCCGAGCAGCAGCGCACGGCCCGCCCTCCACGTGCCAAGCGGCCCCCACGGCCGCGGCGCGACGAGATCATCGATACGTCCCAGCCCGGCGTCAGCGCCACCGACCGCAAGGCGCTGCGGGGTCCGAACCGCAACAAGCTCGCCGGGCGCCGCGGCGGCGCCGCGGTCGAGGAGGTGCCCGTCGGGAGTGCGCCGTCCCGCAAGTCGACCCGCAAGAGCGCCGACCGCACCAAGCGCACGACCAATCAGCAGCTGCGTGCCGTGCGCGAGACGACGTCGCCGTCGGCGCGCGCGGCGCGCGCTCAGGCCCGGAAGCCGGTGCGCGGCAAGCTCAGGTGATCGCGCCCGTCGCCGCGAGCTTGCCGGCGTCGCGGTACTCGAGCTTCACGGCGAACTGAAGCGTCGCCATCGTGATCGGCTCGCCGCGGTCGGCCGCGAGGAAGGCGGCGCGCAGGAGGGCGTTGCGGATGTTGCCGCCGGCGAGCTCGTAGCTCGTCGCGAGCTTCGCGAAGTCCACGTCGCGCGCGATGTTCGCGGTGCGCGGCACCATCCGGCGCCACAGCTCGGTGCGCTCCTTCTCGTTCGGCATCGGGAACTCGATGCGGAACGCGAGGCGGCGCTTGAACGCGGTGTCGATCGAGCGCTCGAAGTTCGTGGTGAGGATGCACACGCCCTCGAACCGCTCGACGCGCTGGAGCAGGTAGTTGACCTCCGCGTTCGCGTGGCGGTCGTTCGACGTGGTCACCGCGGTGCGCTTGCTGAACAACGAGTCGGCCTCGTCGAACAGCAGCATCACGTTCGCGCCCTCGGCGGCATCGAACACCTTCGCGAGGTTCTTCTCGGTCTCGCCGATCCACTTGCTGACCATCCGCGAGATGTCGACCTGGTACAGCTCCTGGCCGAGCTCGCGCGCGATCAGGCTCGCGACCATCGTCTTGCCCGTGCCGGGAGGGCCATGGAACAACGCCGCGACGCCGATGCCCTTCGCGAGCTTGCCGCGGAAGCCCCACTCCTCGAGCACGTGGTGGCGGTGGCGGACGCGCGCGACCATCTCGTAGATCGAGTCGCGCGTATCGGGAGGGAGCACGATGTCGTCCCAGGTCTGCGAGTCCTGGACGCGGTTGCCGAGGATCGACACCTGCTGCTCGACGCCGAGGGAGATCGCGCGCGAGACGTCGGCGGAGGTCAGGGCCGGCGTCCCGGCCGTCACCTGCTGCATGCGCGCCGCCGCGATCGCGCGCACGACGCGGCCCGGCGGCATGCGGAACCGCGTCGCGAGATCGACGACCTCGGGGACCTCCGGCAGCCCGCGCCGCCACAGCGCGAGCGTGTCCTCGGGCCGCGGTGGATCGAGCTGCACGACGTGCGGGGGCACGTCGAACGCCTGCACCGGCGGCGCCTGGTTCGACGTGAACACGACGGGGATGCGCCAGCTCATCAGCGTGTCGGCGAACGACACGAACGAGCGGTCGATCGACGCGGTGCGCACCTGCGCCTCGGGCGAGCCCGTGTCGACGACAGGCTCCGCGTCGTGGATGCACACGAGGCCGTCCGACAGCAGCAGCTCCCGCCAGATCGCCGCGACCACCGTCCCCGGCGGCATCGCGGCGAGCGCCGCCTGCGAGACGCAGATCAGCCGCTTGCCTTGCTCCGCGGCCACCGCCGCGAGCAGCGTACGCCGGCCCGAGCCGGGCGGCCCGACGACCCAGATCTGCGAGCGGCGCGACGGATTCGCGAGCAGGCGGCGCAGGAACGTGGTCGCGTCGATGTTCGTGCCGCGCACCGGGATCGGGCACAGCGACGCGGCCGGCACCGCGGGCTCGATGACGAACGGCGCCGCGGGCGGCGGCACCTCACCGGTCAACAGGTGATCGAGGATCCGCGTGCGCACCGTGACCTGCTGCGAGATCGGCGGGACCGACGCGTCGATCGAGTGCACGACACCGCGCGCGAGGAGCGGCGCGCCCGGCCACAGCGCGCGCAGCGCCGCGACCGGATCCTCGCCGAGCCCCTCGACGACCGCGACCACGCCGTCGACCGGCGTGCCCGTCGCCTCCGGGATCGCCGACAGCCGCCGCAGCACGCGGTGCACGTTCCGGTCGAGCTCCGCCGCGACCAGGATCCGGAACACCAGTGCCGCCGCCGAGTCGAGCTCCGCGCCGGAGATGATGCCGAGGTACGGCGGCGTGGCCTCGAGCAGCGGCGGCTCGGTCGTCGCGCTCGAGTAGACGCCTCCGGGCGACTCCTCGGCCGCGATGATCCGCCGCGCGACCTCGTAGATCGCCGGCGCGAGCGAGGTCACGTCGGGCGGCAGCGACGAATTTCGCTCGCTCACGAGCCACCAGCTTACCAGCGATCGGGCACGATGTTCGCGCCGTGAACCGGGTCGTCCTCGTCGCCGCGCTCCTGTGCCTCGCGTGCCCGCAGAAGCGCTGGTACGTCGAGGCCCAGGTGCCCGCCAACGGCAAGGACACGAAGGTCGAGCGCACGATCACGGTCACCGCCTCGCGCGAGCCGCAGGTCGACATCGGTCACGACGGCGACTGGCGTCCCGCCGAGCCGATCGCGCCGGCGACGTGGCCGGGCACGGCCCAGTACCGCGTGCCCGCCGGGACGCAGCTCGGCCGCGTGCGGATCACGGACGACTGCGCCGGCGGCTGTCGCGAGTGCATCCCGCCCCGCGACGGCAGCGAGTACATCCGCGTCGAGCGCGTCGACCGGCGGTAGTCAGTCGTAGCGGCTGGTCAGCTCGAGCGACCAGCCGCGCAGCACGCCCGCGCCACCGACCTGCGTGTCGCGCACGCGGAGGGTCCAGGTGCCGTTGACGGACGAGTCGCGCTCGAGGCTCGAGCCGATCACGACGCGCGCGTGGCCCGCCGAGTCGACGTCCCAGATCAGCGACTCGGCGCTGCTCGGCTGCGTCAGCGTGATGGTGAGATGCGCGGGGTCCGGATGCGCGATGTCGAGGTTCACGATCGCGTCCTCGGGAACCGTCGCGAGGCCAAAGACCTGGAGCGAGCTCTCCACCGCGGCGCCGCCGTCGGGGATCACGTGGTCGGTAGTGCTGGTGAACGTCCCGCCCATCCACGACGGCCGGCAGTGCCCGACCTCGTAGACGGTGGTGCCGACGCAGATCAGGTTCGCCGCGCAGTCACTGGTGGCAGCGCACTCGCCGTCCTCGGGGACCGTGCCGTGCGGCGCGCCGAGCAGCCTCGTCGCGTATGCGTGGAGGCCCTGCATCGTCGACGTGCCGACGCCGCTCAGCGCGGCGACCGCCGCGAGCGTCGAGTACGGGCGGTTGCCGACGATCACCGAGGCGCCGTTGCCGTAGACCCCGCCCTCGACCATCTGCGTGCGCGTGTGGGTGTTCGCGATCTCGAGCGCCTTCGCCGCGGTCGCCTCGTCGAACGAGACGCCATCGAACGTGCCGGCGAGCCCGCTCGGAGCCTGGTTCGCGCGCGCGAACCACCACGTGCGGACCTGGCCGCGCAGCGCGGTCAGCGCGTTCGGACCGATCAGCGCGACGTTGCCGACCGCCGCGAGGTTCGCCAGCGGTCGCGCCGCGATCAGGTTCTCGGCGGCGCGGTCGTCGAGCAGACCGCGGAGCACGCCGGCCGGGACGGTGTTGGCGCCCCACACCACGATCTCCGCCTGCCAGCCCTCGAACCACACGTTCTCGATCCGCTCGCGCGCCGGCGCGGGATGGGCGTCGGCGTACGCGAGGAGCCTCGCGAGCGCGGTGGTGCCGACGTACGGGATGGCATCGAGCTCCGCGAGGCTGTCGAACGGGTCATCGTCGGGGCTCGGATACCTGCCATCGAGACCGGCGCGGTGAGCGACGATCGCCGTGGCAGCACGCCCGTCGAGGCCCACCTCGTCGTCGAGCGCCGCGGCGTCGTGCGACGGGTAGTTGACGAG
>JAEUJX010000081.1 GCA_016794545.1 Myxococcales bacterium | reverse complement strand
GCCCGCCGCGGCTCGCCGCGAGGCACCGCCGCCCGAGCCGCGCGACGGCGGCCGCCGCGCCGACGATGCGCCGCTCGCGAAGACGCCGACCGCGCCGCCGCCGCCGCCGCCGCCGGGTCCCGCGCCGGCGCCCGCGAAGCCGCAGCTGCCGGCGCCATCGCCGTACCCGGTGATCCCGAAGGGGCAGTTCAACGACGACTTCAACACCCGCGTCGACGCCGAGCCGATCGTCGTCGAGCCGGTGAGCGCGCGGCCGCACCAGACCGGCGACACGCCGCCGCCGACGAGGATCCACCGCGCCGAGGCGCACGCCGATCGCCCGTTCACGCCGCCGAAGGTCGATCCGGTGCCGGAGATCCCCGAGCCCGGCCTGTACAACGCCGCCCGCTACACGATCCGGTTCACGAAGGCGAAGTGGCAGCGTCGCGGCGCGATCAAGACGCTGTCGGTCGAGATCAAGCAGGACACCGAGGCGCTCGATCAGGTGCTCGGCGCCCTCGGCAAGGTCGCGCGCTCCGCGAACGTCGACGGCCGCGTGTTCTCGGCCGAGAACGCGGCGATCGATGGCGCCGAGGCGCGGATCAAGGCGCTCGGCGTGGAGCACGCCGACGTCGACGGGCGCAAGGCGGAGGAGAACTCGAAGTTCGTCGACGTCGAGCGCGAGCGGAACACGAAGCTGTCCGAAGCCGAGAAGATGGTCGACGAGGTGACGAAGGAGCTCGCGCACCTCGAGGCGCAGCGCCGTGGGCTGCGCGACAAGCGCAAGGAGCTCGAGCGGCGGCAGAAGGCGTACCTCCGGAGCGCGGAGGACAACGACAAGCAGGCGGGCAACCAGCAGATGGGCGACGCGCGCGCGGAGCTGCGCCGCAGCGCCGAGCAACACCGCAAGGAGGCGGCGGCGCTCGAGCCGGAGCGGCAGGACGTCGATCGCCGGCTCGCCGCGCTCGAGCGTCCGATCGGCGAGGCCACCGCGCGGCTCGATGCCGCGAAGGCGGAGCTCGACGCGGCCAAGCGCAGCCTCGCGGACGCGCGCGAGGGCCACACGCACCGGCTCGCCGAGCTCGATGCGGAGCAGAAGCGCAAGGCGCGCGAGATCGCGCAGGCAGAGGGCGAGGTCTCGCGCCGCCTGGTCACGCTCGGTACGCTCGTGAACCTCAACCGGATCGATGATCCCCGGTTCGTGGAGCTCTATCAGCGCATCGACCGGCTGCGCGGTGCGATCACGGCGCGGACGACCGAGATCGAGAAGTTGACCGCCGAGCGCGAGGCCTACGACCGCGGCACGCTGGTCCGGGGCGTGTCGGCGCTGGGTGGCGCGGTCATCGTCCTCATCGCGCTGATCGTGATCCTCCGGGCCGTTCTCTAGGCGCGGGGGTGATAGAATGACCCGGCCCGTGCCGAAGGTCCTGGTCTCGAATAACGGCGAGCTGCTGCGGCACTTCACGGCGCCCCCGTTCAAGCGCCTCGAGCTCCAGCTGCTCGTCGCGCCGACGGCCGCCGAGGCCAGGGCGCTGTTCGCCAAGGAAGAGCCGATCCTCGTCGTGCTCGACGCCGATGCCCCCGACGGATTCGAGATCGCGAAGGAGATCAAGCAGAAGTCGCCCGCGACCCGCGTGGTGCTCGTGGCCGGCAGCCGGCTGTCCGGCGACCAGATGCGACAGGTATCCGCGTGTGGGTGTGACGAGCTGTTGATCGCGCCGATGACCGCGGACGAGCTCCACGACGTGGTCGCGATCCAGCTCGGCGAGCCGCGCCCCGGCACCGAGGCGTTCGCGATCACGGTCGAGATCAGCGGCAAGCGGGTCGACGCGACCGTCTCGAACCTCTCCGTCGACGGCGTGCGCCTGATGGTCAGCGAGCCCGTCGCGGAGGGGCAGTCGGCCACGCTCACGGTGTCACCGCAGGGCGAGTCCCCCGTGACGATCAAGGGCACGTGCGTGTGGGCGCAGCCGCGCGAGGGGCGCACGGTCGTCGGCGTGGCGTTCGACAAGCCGGAGCCGCAGGCGAAGGCGATGCTCGCGAAGCTCACGCAGTGGCAGGTCCGCAAGGACGGCGAGCGCACGCGCGTGGTGCTCCGCGGCGACTTCACGGAGGCGACGCGGTTCGACGAGCTGTTGCCGCAGATGGTCGGCCGCATCACGTTCGACATGGCGCAGGTCACGTACATGAACTCGCTCGGCGTGCGCGCGTGGTGCGAGTTCCTGCGGCAGGCGCGGATCCAGGGCTACGAATTCCATGCGTGCTCGGTGCCGTTCATCCTCCAGGCCTCGATGGTGCGCGACGTGATCGGGCGCGGCACGGTGACGTCGTTCTTCGCGCCGTTCCACTGCATCGGCTGCGATCACCAGGAAGAGCGCCTGCTCCAGTCCGCCGCGATCCTCGCGTCGTCGCTCGAGCCGCCCGTGTTCAAGTGTCCGAGCTGCGGCGGCGCGCTCGAGTTCGACGACCTGCCCGAGCGCTACTTCGCGTTCCTCGAGGACGAGGCCGACTAACCCATGCGCAAGCTATTCGTGCGATCGCTCGCGATCGCCTTCGTAGCTTTTGCGCTGCTGTTCGGGCTCGAGTTCTTCATCGAGTGGAGCCGCGCGGGTTATCCGGCGTGGGGCTCGGAGAGCTGGGCGGGCGTCAACAACGGGAAGCTCGTCGACGTGCTGTCGCCGATGGCGCGCGCGTACAACAACGTGCTCGCGATGCTGATCGCGACGATCGGTCTCGCGATCCCGCTCACGGCGAACATGCACACGCCGAAGCTGATCGAGATGTTCCTCCGGGACAAGATCAACCGGTGGGTGCTGACGTTCATGGCGTTCGGCGCCGCGCACGTGCTGTGGGTCGACTACATGATCGGTCCGCAGTTCGCACCGACGTGGGCGATCTCGCTCTCGATCCTCCTCGCGCTCGCCGGCTGGGCGATCCTGATCCCGTACTTCTTCTATGTCGTGCGCTTCGTCGATCCGTCGCGGCTCGTCGTCCGGCTCCGCGAGGATGCCAACGACATCGTGAAGCGCGTCGCCGATCGCAAGCTCGACCCGCTGGACTCGCAGACGCTGGTGTCGACGCGCGTCGGGCAGGTCGGCACGATCATCATCAAGTCGATCGATCGCAACGATCGCGATGTCGCCGCCGAGGGCGCCTGGTCGGTCAAGCTCCTGCTCGATCACTACAGCCAGCACAAGTCGAGGATGCCGAAGGAGTGGTTCGTCGTCGATCGCGCGGACTTCGTCGGTCTGTCCGATGAGGCCCTCGAGATGCTGAACGAGACCAAGACCTGGTACGAGATGAAGTGCCTCCTGCAGCTCGAGCACGGGTTCATGCGCTCGCTCGAGAAGGCCACCGACTCGGTCTCGACGTTCTCCGACGCGCTGCGCGTGATCGCGATCCGCGCGGAGCTCAACCACGACGAGCAGGCGCTGCGCCTCGCGATCCGGTTCTTCAACAACTACCTGCGCGAGGCGATCAAGGCGAAGAACCTGCGCGCCGTCTATGACGTGTTCCACCAGTACCGCCGCCTCGGCCGCGAGCTCGTGGACCGTCCCGAGCTGCTCCGCGAGATCGGGCTTCACTTCAGCTACTACGCGACGATGGCGAAGACCTACGGCATGGTGTTCGCGCCCCAGCTCGCGATCTTCGATCTCGGCTTCGTCACGCGCCGCGCCTACGAGCGCGCGTCGCCGGCGGCGGGCGAGCTGCTGAAGGAAGTGCTCGCGCTGCCGCACCGCACGGCCGACGACGTTCACTCGATGGCGGTGAAGGCCAAGCTGATCCTCGGCGGGTTCTTCGTCGAGAACAAGCACGACGCCGAGGCCGAGCTGGTCCGCCGGAACCTCGGCGACGTGGCGACCGACGAGATCGAGCGCGCGGAGGCCGCGCTGCTCGCCGCGGGCCGGTGCTTCTTCGAGGTCACCGATCGCCAGCTGAACCTCGAGTACGTGCCGCCCGAGCGGCGCGATCCGCTGCGGAAGTTCTGCGCGTCGCTGACGCTGGCGCGGCCGTCGGGCGCGCACAGCGTGATCACGGTGGGTTGATCACCGGGCCGGGCGGGGCCGGGGGTGGGTCCTTCGGCTTGTCGACCTTCAGCGAGCCCGTCGGCGACGAGTACATGATGTAGCCGATCGCGGCGAGGCCGAGGATCGCGACGACCAGGATCGCGGTGAACGGCACGCGATCGCCGAACGTCCTGCGGCCGAAGAACCGCCCCGCGGAGCGCTTGTGGATCGTGCCGGTGACGTCCTCGGTGAGGTTCACCGGCGCGCGTGCCTTGTGCAGGCCCGACAGCGTGGACGTCGCTTCCTTGCCCGCGACCATTTCGGCGTGCGCGGCCTTCCACGTCGGATCGCTCTCGAGCTTCTTCTCGACCTCCGCCCTGGCGTCGCCGGTCAGCGTGCCGTCGAGGTAGTCGGAGAGCGCGATGATGATCTCGTCGTCGACCTCATCCAAGGTGCTCATCGGTCACTCTCCATCGACATGCCGCTGCATCCTCTTGCGTAGCACCAGGCGCGCCCGGTGCAGTCGTGACTTCACGGTGCCGTCGGGCAGCCCCGTGATCTCGCAGATCTCCTCGATCGAAAGGTCCTCGACGTCGCGCAGGATCACGACCGCGCGCTGATCGTCGTCGAGCGCGGCGATCGCCTCCTGGAGCAGCTTCTCCATCTGCGCGCTCGCGAGCGCCTTGTCGGGCTGCGCGGCGCGCACCGGCGTGCCGGTCACGGCGCCGTTGGTCTGCTGCGAGGTCTCGTCGAGCTCGTCCTTGTCGCGATCGTGGCGGCGCGCGAGGTACTTGATCCGGTTCTTGCAGTGATTGACGGTGACCCGATAGAGCCACGTCGAGAACTTCGACTCCTCGCGGAACGAGTCGATGGTCTTGAACACCGTGATGAAGACTTCCTGCGCGACGTCCTCCGCCTCGGCGCGATTGCCGAGCATGCGGTACGTGATGTTGAACACACGGTCCCGGTGATCGTCGATGAGCTCGCGAAACGCGCGCTCGTCTCGGTCGCGGAGGCGACGGAGGAGCGAGCGTTCAAGCTCCGACATGGGCCGCCACTTTAACCTTCCGGGGGGTTGGACAGCGGCCGCGCCCGGGAGTTTCTGTCTTCTTTGACCGCGGATCCTCGAACAGATCCAAACGCTTGCCCGCTGCTACCCGATTCGCGCTCGCTTTCCCACAGGGGCGCGTGTAGCTTCGGACTGCCACGGTCTTCGGTGTTTCTTCGAGCGGTTGCCGTTTGTGTCTGATCTCCCCGGCCATCCATCGCTAGTTCCCGGTGCTCAGTGGGCTGAATAGGTTCGAAACCCGCTTCCGAGCACAATGGCCCCTCTGGGGCGGGTTTGTAGCGTTCACAGGGCCAGATCGAGCAAGCGATGAACACTCGTCTGTACGTTGGGAATCTTTCGTTCAACACCAATGCTGAAGGCGTCCGCCAGGCCTTCCAGGAATTCGGCACTGTCAGCGACGTCCACCTCGTCTCGGATCGCGAGACGGGCCGCTCGCGCGGCTTCGCGTTCGTGACCATGGGCACGCCCGAGGAGGCCGCGAAGGCCATCGAGGGTATGGACGGCCGCACCCTCGACGGTCGCCCGCTCCGCGTCAACGAGGCCGAGCAGCGCCAGGCGCGCGGCGGCGGCGGTGGCGGTGGCGGTGGCTTCCGCGGCGGCGGCGGCGGTGGCTTTGGCGGCGGCGGCGGTGGCCGCGGCGGCTACGGCGGTGGTGGCGGTGGCTACGGCGGCGGTGGTGGTGGTGACTACGGTGGTGGTGGTGGCGGCGGTGACTACGGCGGCGGCGGCGACGGTGGCCGCGGCGGACGTGGTGGTCGCGGTGGACGCGGCGGTGGCCGCGGCGGCGATCGCTGGTAGTTCGAGCTCTCGATCAAAGCTGAAGGCTGTATCGACGGCGCGGGTCACACCGCGCCGTTTTCATTTCTGCGCATCGATCGGCTTGCCGTCGTAGCCGCGCCAGATCGGATCGGGATCGCGCCGGCTGTGGATCCGGACCGGCGTGCCGTCACCGGTCGCCTCGAGGTTCGACCAGCCCGCGGGCGCCGTCGGAGACACCCAGTCGAACAGCCGCTTCGCGTCGGTCGTGGACAGGTTCACGCAACCGTGGCTGCGCGGTCGGCCGAAGCCCTCGTGCCAGTACGTCCCGTGGAGCGCGAAGTTCTTGCGGAACCGCATGGAGAACGGCACGTCGGCGACGTTCCACGCCTCGCGTCCGCGCTCGTCGTCGGGTGCCGCATCCGGGTTGCCCTGGTACTGCATGCGCGACTTCACCTCCTTGCCCGTGATCCGGTAGATGCCGGTCGGCGTCTCCCAGAACACCCGGCCGCTCGAGATCACGGTGACGAACACGGCGACGTCGCCCTCGTACGCCACGAGGATCTGCTGGTCGAGATCGATGTCGATCCAGCGCTCCGCCGCACCAATGCCATCGGGCCGCGCGACGCGCGCGGGCTTGCGCAGCTCGATGGCCTCGACCCACTCGCCGGGACCGATGCGCGCCATGTCGTCGGAGAGCTCGGCGATCGTCACGAGGTCGCGCGGCGCGAGCTCGCGCACCTTCGGCGCGCCAGGGTCGGGCGCGGAGCGCACCGCGATCTTCGCGCCGGGCTTCTTCGCGACGGCCCAGCCGATCGAGAACGACGTCTGCGGCGTCACGTCGATGCCCGCGTAGGTCGACGGCGAGTACCAGGACAGCGACCTCGACGCGATCCAGCCCTGGTCGGTCTTCACGTAGGTGACGCCGTCGAGCTTGACCGGCTTGGTCTTGCCCTTCACGACGACGTAGGTCTTGTCGTCGACGCGCCTGGCCACCACGCCGCTCTTGATGTCGTCGATCGACGCGAAGGCGTCGGCGCCGTCCTTGCGGATATCCGCCCAGCGCGGTGCGGTCGCGGCGCTCGTGCCCGTCGCGGCGGTCGTCGCGTCGTCCGTCGTGGGCGCGAGGTCCTTCGCGCACGCCCAGCCGCGCGGCTCGAGCTCGAGCCACGCCTTGCAGCCGTCGCGTGACGCGACGATGCGCCGCCAGGTGACGCGCGTGCCGCGCGCGACGGTCGCGATGCGCTTGCCGCGCCCCGCGCTGTCGAGCACCGGCGCGCGCGTGCGCGCCGTGGCGGCGGCGGTGTCCTCCGGCCAGCCGAGGTCCGCAGCGGCGAGCTGCGTGCCCGCCTCCGGCGCCGCCGAAGCAGGCGCGACCCCCAGCAACGCAGCGACCGTCACGGTCCAGCGAGCACACCCCACACGACCACGATAGCAGAACCGGCTATACCTCGCGCGATGAATCGCGCGAGCAGACCGGTCGACATCGCGTCGCTCGCCGCGTTCCGGATCCTGTTCGGCACCGTGATGTTCGTCGGCGTCGTGCGCCTGCTGACCACCGGCTGGATCGAGACGATGTACGGCGATCCGCGCTGGTTCTTCAGCTATCCGGGGTTCGGCTGGGTGAAGCCGTGGCCGGTGCCCTGGATGTACGTCCACTACTCGATCCTCGGCGTCCTCGCGCTGTGCATCGCGGTCGGCTACCGGCACCGGATCGTCACGCCGCTGTTCGTCGTCGGGTTCGCGTACACGCAGCTCGTCGACGTCACGAACTACCTGAACCACCACTACCTGGTGGTGCTGCTCGGCATCCAGCTCGCGCTCCTGCCGGCGAATGCGGCGTGGTCGCTCGACGCGCGGCGCGATCCCGCGCTCCGGCGCGCGACCGTGCCGGCGTGGATGGTGTGGCTCGTGCGCTTCCAGGTCGGCCTCGTCTACGTGTTCGCCGGGCTCGCGAAGGCCAAGGCCGACTGGCTGCTGCACGGTCAGCCGCTGCAGATCTGGCTGTCCGCGCGGACCGAGACACCGCTCATCGGCGGGCTGTTCACGACGTCGTGGTTCCCGCTCGCGATGTCGTGGGCGGGCTTCCTGTTCGACACCACGATCGTGATCTGGCTGTCGTGGGCGCGCACGCGGATCTACGCGTTCGCGGCGGTGATCGTGTTCCACGGGCTCACCGGCTACCTCTTCAACATCGGGATGTTCCCGCTGATCATGACGACGTCCGCGCTGATCTTCTTCTCGCCGTCGTGGCCGCGCCGGTTCGTGCGGTCGAGCCCGCCGCCGCTGGACGGTCCGGCGATGCCGCCGTCGCGCGGCGTGCGGATCGCGATCGCCGTGCATGTCGCGGTGCAGCTGCTCTTGCCGCTGCGCCACTTCGCGTACCCGGGCCACGTGCTGTGGAACGAGGACGGGATGCGGTTCGCGTGGCACGTGATGATCCGCGAGAAGCACGGCAGCGTGCGGTTCGTCGCGCGGTTCGCCGACGGCAAAGCGCTGGAGATTCCGGCGGCCAACTACCTCACCGCGCGCCAGGAGCGCGAGATGAGTGGACAGCCCGATCTGATCCTCCAGCTCGCGCGGCACATCGGCGACGACCTGCACGCGCGCGGCTACCGGGATTTCACGCTCCACGCCGAGACCGCGGTCTCGCTCAACGGCCGCGCGCCGCGACCGCTGATCGATCCGGCCGTGGATCTGCTCTCGATCACGGACATCGGTCCACGGCGCTGGGTTGTTTCGGGCCCGTAGTTCAGACGGAACAGCCACTTACGTGGTGGAGCCGACGTTCGCTTGAAAGTGGAGTTGAAAATCGTTTTCAAATAAGCGATCACTCGGATCGGATGTCGCGCACCCTCGTTGCCCTCGCGTGTGTCTCCGCGGCCTGCGGGGGCGAGACGTCGACGACGGATGCGCCGCCGACCGACGACTTCGATCGCAGCGCGCTCGTCGCGCACCTCGCGCGGAACGTGCTCGAGCCCATGCAGGTGGCGTTCGCCGCGGACGTGGCCGGGCTTCCCGCCGCCATCGCGGCGCACTGCGATGCGCTCGATGCCGGGCAGGGCGGGGCGACGCTGCCTGCCGCGCAAGCAGCGCTCGCGAAGGCGCTCGACACCTGGGAGCTCCCCGAGGCCGTGCTCGTCGGGCCCGCGGCCGCGGACATGCACGCGCTGCGCGGCAACATCTACGGCTGGCCGAACCTCTCGCCCTGCGAGCTCGATCGCGACGTGACGTCGCGGTGGGCCGATCCGGCGAGCTACGACGTCACCACCGAGTTCGTCAGCACGCGGTCGCTGTCGGCGATCGAGTACCTGATGTACCCGCAGAACAACAACCACAACTGCTTCGGCGCGCCGCCCGGCTGGGACGCGCTCGCCGCGGGCCCTGACCTCGCGCGCGCGCGCTGCCGGCTCGCGCAGGCGATCGCGACGGATGTCGTCGCGCAGAGCGTGACGCTGCGGACCGCGTGGAGCACCAGTGGCGGCGGCTACGTCGACGAGCTCGCCACGGCGGGCGCCGGGTCCTCGATCAAGTCGGCGCAGGCCGGCCTCAACCTCATCTCGGACGGCATGTTCTACGTCTACTCGATGGTCAAGGACATGAAGCTCGGCGAGGCGGCCGGCATCGCGCTGAACGTGTGCGACGCGGTGCAGATGCCGTGCGAGCGCGAGGTCGAGCTGCGGTTCGCCGATCGCGGGACGTTCGCGATCCGCGCGAACCTCGCCGCGCTGCGCCGCGTGTTCACGGGCGAAGGCGGCACGCAGCCCGGGCCCGGCTTCGACGACTTCCTCGTTGGCGTCGGTCACCCCGAGGTGGCGGCGCGGATGACCGCGAGCCTCGACGCGGCGATCGCGAAGGCGAACGCGCTGCCCGACAGCTTCCTCACCGCGCTGTCCGCGAACTATGCCGACGTCGTCGCGCTCCACGCGGCGCTCAAGGTGTTCAGCGACGACATGAAGAGCCAGTTCCTGACGGTGCTCGCGCTCGACATCCCCGACGACGTGGCGACCGACAATGATTGAGCGCCTCGCCATCGTCCTCGCCTGTGCGCTTCCCCCGGCGATCGCCGTGGCGAACGAGGCGCCGCCCGCCGAGGCGCCGCCCGCCGAGGCGCCACCCGCCGAGGCGCCTTCTCCCGCCGGGAAGCCGGTCGCGGAGGTGCCGAGCCCTCCGACGGAGGGGATCACCGCGACGTCCGGGGACGCGCCCACCGAGCCGGTGCCCGAGCCAGTCGACGACTCCGGCGACGGCGAGACCATCGAGGTCGTCGATCGCGCTCCGCCGGGCGCGCGCGCGGAGCTCGGCAAGGAGCAGCTCGAGCGCGACGAGTACGACGATCTGCACAAGGTGCTCGGCAGCATCGCGGGCGTGTACATCCGCGACGAGGACGGCTACGGCCTGCGCCCGAACATCGGGATGCGCGGCGCCGCCGCCGATCGCAGCGCGAAGGTCACCCTGATGGAGGACGGCGTGCTGAGCGGCCCCGCGCCGTACACCGCGCCCGCCGCGTACTACGTCCCGCTCGTCACGCGGATGTCGCGCATCGAGGTCACGAAGGGTCCGTCGTCGATCCGGTTCGGGCCGGCGACGGTCGGCGGCGCCATCGACATGATCAGCGAGCCGTTCCCCGCCGAGCGCGCGGGCTACGCCGACATCGCCGGCGGCTCGAACCTGTACGGCAAGGCCCACCTCCGGGCCGCCGAGAGGCGCAAGCGCTGGGGCGTGATGGCCGAGTACGTGAAGCTTCGCACCGACGGGTTCAAGGAGCTCGACGGTGGTGGGAACACCGGCTTCGACAAGGACGACGTGTCGGTCATCGGCCGCTACATGTCGGATCCGGCGTCGACGACGTACCACCAGTTCGACGTGCGGGTCGGCTACGGCCGCGAGCGGTCGAACGAGACGTACACGGGCCTCACCGACGCGGACTTCGCCGCGAGCCCGCAGCGCCGGTACGTGGCGTCGCAGCTCGACCAGATGAACTGGGACCACTGGCGGTTGCGCGCCGATCACCGCCTCGAGCTCGGCACGAAGACGCGCGTCGTCACGACCGCGTACCGCAACCGGTTCCACCGCGCGTGGGGCAAGGTCGACGGCTTCGTCGGTCAGCGCGACTTCTACGGTCTGCTCGCCGCGCCGAGCGCCGGGACGAACCAGCTCTACTACGCGATCCTCACCGGCCGGATCGACACGTCGAGCCCGGAGGAGCAGCTCGTCCGCGGCACGAACGATCGCAGCTTCACGTCGCAGGGCATCCAGTCGCTGCTCGCGGCCGAGCGCACGACAGGGCCGGTCGTGCACCACGTCGATGCCGGCGTCCGGATCCACTTCGATCGCGCCGATCGCCGCCGGTTCGAGGATCGGTTCGACATGGTCGCCGGCTCGCTCGTGCGCTCCGACGTGATGCAGACCAAGCCGCTCGACACGCGCGCCGAGACGATCGCGCTCGCGCTATTCGCGGAGGACCGCGTTCACTACAAGCGGCTCGAGCTGTCCGCCGGCGTTCGACTCGAGCTGATCGACTACCGCTTCGTCGACTGGCTGACGATGGACCAGAAGGAGGGCGCGTATTCGGTGCTCATCCCCGGCGGAGGCGCGGAGTACCACGTCACCGACCAGTTCAGCGTGCTCGCCGGCGTTCACCGCGGCTTCGTGCCCGTCGCGCCGTCGGCGGCGGGTGACGTGCGCCCCGAGTCGAGCCTCAACGTCGAGGGCGGCGCGCGCTGGCGCGACGAGCGCGTGAACGCGGATCTGATCGGGTTCTTCAGCGACTACTCGAACCTCAAGGGCTCGTGCACGCTCGCGGCCGGGTGTACCGAGGCGATGGACGGCGCGGAGTACAACGGCGGACACGTCCGCGTGTGGGGCGCCGAGGCGCAGGCCGGCGCCGAGCTGCCGCTGGTCACGCGGAAGAAGCTCACGCTGCCGGTCGCGCTCGCGTACACGTACACGGCGTCGGAGTTCCAGCACTCGTTCTCGAGCGAGTTCGCCGGCTGGGGCGACGTCGAGACCGGTGACGAGCTGCCCTACCTCCCGCGACACCAGATCGCGGTGTCCGGTGGCGTCAAGCACCCGCGCTGGGAGGCCGGCGCGACCGCGCGATATCGCTCGACGAGCCGCGACGTCGCCGGTCAGGGCGACATCCCCGAGGTCGAGCGCGCGAACGCGCTCCTCACGATCGATCTCTCGGCCCACGCGAAGCTTCGCCCCTGGGCCGAGCTCTATGCCACCTGCTCGAACCTGCTCGACGAGCAGGTGATCGTGGCGCGCCGCCCGTACGGCGCGCGCCCCAACCCGCCGCGGATGATCGCCGTCGGCTACAAGGCGCGCTTCTAGCCGCGCCGGAGCGTCTCTCGATGAAGAACCTGGTTCTGCTCGCGTCGTGCGTGTTCGCCGCTGCATGCGGTGATGACGGCGGCTCCACCAATCCCGATGCCTCGATGCCCGATGCCGCCGCCGACGCGGCGATCGATGCGCCGGTCTCGACGTACACGCCGCCGATGGCGCAGTCGTTCGGCTACTCGGCCGCCGGTCACGATCAGGTGCAGGCCGCGACGGCGGGGCCGAACGGTGGCTGGTACACCGTCGGCTGGCGTGCCGCAGACGTGCAGGCCACGACGCCGCGGACCATCATCGTCACCAAGCTCCTGCCGAGTGGCATGCCCGACATGACGTGGGGCACGGCCGGCACCGTCGACACGCTGGTCCCGTTCAAGGGTGGCAACGACGAGCTCGACATCGCCGTCTACGGCGGGACCGGAGCGCAGGCCGGCAAGATCGTCGTCTCCGCGGTCGTCGCGGCGCAGACCGTGAACCCGGTCGACGCGGCCGACACCGACGTCGCGATCCTCCGCCTCACGGCGGCGGGCGCGCTCGACACCACGTTCGACAGCGACGGCATCGTCTATCACAACTTCAACACGTCGCTGCCCGTCGTCTCCGGAACGAACACGACCTTCCCCGGGCGCGACACGGTCCGCGGCCTCGCGCTCCAGGACAACGGCGCGTTGTTCCTCCATGGCTCGCAGCGCGCCGAGGGGGACATCACGGGCATGCCGGGCTCTCCGCGCTCGGACTCCGACTTCCTCGTGGCGAAGCTCACCGATGCCGGCGCGCTCGACACCGCGTGGGGCGGCGGCGACGGCAAGTTCCTCCAGGACATCTACTTCAACAACACGCACACCAACGCGACGGCGCGAGGGATCTTCACGATCGCGGGTGCGATGGGCGAGGTGCTCGCCGGGGGATACGCGACGAGCGGGATCAGCGGAACCGGCGGCGGGCCGCAGGCCGTGCTGTACCGGCTGACGAACACGGGCACGCTGAAGACGTCGTTCAATCCGACCGGGCCGGTCCCGGGTCTGTTCCACGACGTGGTCCTCGCGCTGCAGACCGAGGTCTACAACGTCGCGATCCACGGCTCGAACGTCGTGACCGGTGGGTACGGACGCAACACCGGGACGAACAACGACTTCATCTCCCTGCGGTTCAACCTCGACACCGGCGCGCGCGACACCACGTGGGGCGCCCCCGCGTTCACCGACGGCAAGGTGTTCTTCGATCCGACGCCGGCGGACAACCTGGCCGGCTCCAACTGCCACAGCGCGGTCGCGCTGCCCGGCGGCAAGACGCTCCTGATCGGCTCGAGCAACCGCACGACCACCAACGGCGGCGCGAACCCCGAGGTCCGCGACGCGGTGTTCGCGGTGCTGACCGCGACCGGCACGCTCGATACGACGTTCGGCACCGGCGTGAACACGTACAAGCTCGGCGACGACGGAGCCGACCAGTTCTGGGGCGCCGCCGTGAACGGCAACAAGGTCCTGATCGTCGGCTATCGCGGCACCAAGGGCACCGCGAGCGCGACGAACAACGACGACGCGTACTCGGTCGTGCTGCCGCTGTGATTCACATGATCGGCTGGAGCTCGGCCGCCTCGGCCGTCTCGGCCGGGACGTTGCGGCGAGGCTCCTCGTCCATCAGGTCCTCGCACATCGCCGGCATCTCGTTGCCGAGGGCCGCGAGCTCGTCCGCGCTGCCGCTGTGATTCACATCATCGGCTGGAGCTCGGCCGCCTCGGCCGTCTCGGCCGGGACGTTGCGGCGAGGCTCCTCGTCCATCAGGTCCTCGCAGAT
>JAEUJX010000075.1 GCA_016794545.1 Myxococcales bacterium | reverse complement strand
GTGATGCGATACGCGATCGCGAAGGTCTTGCCCGAGACGCCGAGCACGGGCTCCAGCGCGCCGGACTCGATCGGGATCGGCGTTCCGCGCAGGCCGGCCGGGCTGGCCTCGAACAGCGTCAGGCCCTTCGGAGTGGAGGCGAGGAACGCGAACGCGGAGCCGGTCCACACCATGCGGCTCGACGACTGGACGAAGCCGTCGATGGCGACAGGTGTCGACGACAGCAGCTTGCCGGTCGGCGAGAGGCGGCCGAACACGAGCTTGTTGAACTCGGACCACACGACGCCCCACTCCCTGTCGCGCGGGTTCCAGGCGATCTGCACGCCGGGCGCGGTGTGCATGACGCGCTGGTCGCCGAGCGGGACGGGCTTCACGACAGGCTTGCCGGCGGCGTCGACGACGAGGAAGAACGACTGGTAGCGGTTCTCGCGCGGCGCGTACGCCTCGCGGCCGTCGATCACGAGGTACTCGAGCTCGCCCTTGCCGCCCTTCGTGACGATCTTGTCGTCGCTGCGGCGCGGGACGATCGCGCCGTTCGCGAGGTACGCGACGGCGACGTGCGTGCCGCTCGTGGCGGTCGCGGCGACACCGCCGCTGCCGATCGCGACGCTCTTCGGTGCGCGCTTCGCGAAGTCGAACGTGGAGAGCACGAGGTTGGTCGGCGGGCCGTCGTAGCCGACGAGGTGGTAGGTCGTGCCGTCGAGCGTGAGCTGCGGCAGCGAGTGGCGCGTACCGGGCGGATCGAACACGAGGCGCGGCGTGGCCGGACAGGGCTCCGCGGCGGCGGGCGTGCCGCGCGAGAGCGCGAGCGCCGGGATCAGGATCAGCGTTGCAGTCCACGTCGGCCTCATCGTGCCGACGGTAGCTCAGAACGTGAGCATCAGGCGCGACTGGATCGTGTGCGCCGTACCCGCGTCACCGATGTTGGACGAGCCGGTGTCGGGGTCGACGCCGTAGCCGAACGTGGTGCCCGCCGGGTCGTCGGCCGGGTGCGAGAGCGCCGAGAACGGGAACAGCACGCCGTACGACAGGCCGATGTAGAAGCCGTTGCTCGCGTAGCCGATGTCGCCGTTGAACTCGGTGCCGTACATCGTCTCGTTGCCGGGCGTGGCGACCGGGCGGATCGCGAACGACGTGATGTTCGCGACCTTGAACGAGATCGAGCTGGTGAGGTCGTACGAGAGGAACGGCTTCACGTAGCCCGCGTTCGTCACGGCACCGATCAGGTGCCGGAACAGGATCATGTCGATCTTGTACTCGCGGTTGAAGATGAACTGCGAGAGCGTCCCGTCGACGTCACACGTGGGGACGCCCGACGGGCAGCTGCCCAGGAGGTTCGCGTACGCGATGTGCGTGTTGCCCTGCGGGGTGTTGTCCCACTGATCGCCGGAGGCGAAGCCGCCCTCGAGACCCATGCGGAGCTTGCCCTCGAGGCCCTTCCAGCCGGCGCGCAGCACGCCGCCGAACTTGCGGATGTCGGCCGAGCCGGTCTTGCCGTAGTCGTCGACGCGGGAGATCTTGCCGAGCTGCGCGACGAACTCGCCCTCGACGGTCCACCGGCCGTAACCGAGCTTGGCCCAGATGTCGGGCGAGTACGTCTTCATGCTGCGCGGCACGTAGCGCGCGACCGGATCGAGCTGACCACCGAGCGTGAAGCCGTTCAGGTCGTTGTCCCAGTCCTGGGTCTTGTACTCGAAGTAGACGCCGTAGTTGATCGCGAGGTCGCCGCGGTCGACGGTGTCCTTGAACTCCTGCGGCGAGTCCATGCGCGAGATCACGCCGACCCACGCATCCTCGTCGTCGGAGTCATCGAGGTCGAACGGGTGACCCTCGCGGCCCCGGTTCGCGGACGTCTGGTTCGAGACCAGGCGCGTGAGGCCCCAGTCCGACGCGATCATCGCGCGCAGGTTCGTGCCCGGGATCTGGGCGGAGAAGCTGACGCGGTCGACGTTGTCGCCCCAGTCGGCGTCGAGGTCGTAGGTGCCGCTGATCGGATCGTGCCCGCCGCCGTTGTGGAGGACACCCATGCCCCAGTGGTTCGGCATGCGGCCGAACTTGAGGATGCCGAGCGGGATCGCGACCTCGGCCCAGGCGCGCTTGATCGTGATCGAGTCGCGATCGGAGTTCTGGCCGGCGACCGGCGCGGTCTGCGTGGTCCCGAACGCGCCGAGCGGCGGGAGGTTGGTGTCGGAGTAGATGCCGTTGAGCGCCGTCCCCGTCGGCGTCGAGCCGAGCACGAGGTTGTCGAGCACGTCGGCCTGGATGTGGATCGAGGTGCCCTCGTCGAGGTTGATCGTCGGCTCGAGGCGGAGCCGCATGTTCGCGCTCGAGAGGTTGCCGCACGGGTGACCGAGGTCGTCTGCGTAGCAGCCGAGCGCACGCGGGAACGGCGCGCCGCCGAGGTTGGTGGTGCCGTCCTGCGCGCGATCGAGGAACCCGAGGTTGAAGTTCTTGAACCAGTCGGTGCGGAGGCGGAAGTAGCCGTCGATCTCGAACAGCTTCCAGCGCTTCCGGCGACCCTTCGGGGCGGG
>JAEUJX010000067.1 GCA_016794545.1 Myxococcales bacterium | reverse complement strand
CTCAGTCGCCGTGCTCCTTCCGGCACGTCGCGTCGGCGCCGAGCACGGGCGACGCGGAGAACCCGTGCAGGTCGAAGCGCAGGTTGTCGGAGCGGATCCCCGACGGGCCGGCGAACGAGCGCGCCGCGGCCGGTAGCTTGCCGCGCCACGCGACCTTCTCGTCGATCCAGGCGGTGAGGTCGTCGCCGGCGATCGCGGCGCGCAGCGTGTGGCGGTCGCCGTCGGCGAGCACCGGCACCCGCCAGCTCTTGGTCGGCTTGACCTTCTCGTAGCCGTCGGCGCCGCAGTCGGCGTGCGTGACCATGCCGGGGTTCGACTTCACCGAGACCTCGAGCATCGGCTTCGGATCGAGCCGCCACATGACGTAGACGAGGTTGCAGCCGTTCTGCGCGCGGAGCTTGAGGCCGAGCTGGCGGCGCGCGCTGCCGCTCGCGAGCTCGCGCGACGACGCGGTGTCGCCGCGGTAGGTGAAGTCGAGCGAGGCGCCGTCGCCGCTCGTGCCCGGGGCGACCGCGCGCATCGTCGGTTCGTTGATCGTGGTGCCGACCCGGGCGCTGCCCTTGGTCACGCACAGCGTGTCGGTGATCGGGACGAGCTTCACGGTGCGCTCCGGCGATGCCTCGAGCTTACTGCCACAGGCAGCGAGCAGGACCGCGAGCGCCGCGTACCTCATCCGCCGAGCACCTCGCGCAGCGCGCGGATGTGGGCCTGGAGGTAGGCGTGCTCCGCCCGGATCTTGACCAGCTCGAACCAGACCGTCTGGCGGTAGCGCTTGCTCTCCTCGCCGCCGACGCGCCCGATCGCGTCGTACTGGCGCTGGAGATCCGCCTCGAGCGCGGCGGTCTCCTGCTCGCGCTTGCTCTCGACCTCGATCATCGCGCGCAGGCGCTCGGTGGTCGCGTCGGAGGCGAGCGGATCGCGGCCCGACTTCAGCAGGCGCTTGCGGCCCGCGGCGGCGCGCTCGTTCGCGCTGCCCTGGAACAGGACGCCGAGGTTCACGCCGACCGCGACCACCGCGAAGTACGGCGACGGGTTGTCCTGCGAGTTCTCGAGGAACTGATCGAGGCCGACGCGGAACGACACGTCGAAGGCCTGCGCGCGGCGCAGCTTGCCCTCGTACGCCTCGACCTGGGCGTCCGCGCGCTCGAACGCGCCGATCGCGCCGCCGAGCGTGCCCGACGGCTGCGGCAGCAGGCGCAGCTCGCGGTGCGTCTGCTCGGCGAGCTGGCGCAGCTCCTCGACGCGCAGCCGCGTGGCGGTCGCCTCCTGCGCGGTCATCCGCCGGGAGTCGAGGTCCTCCTTGGTCTGCGACAGGATCTTGTCGGTCTCCGCGAGCGCGCCATCGAGCACCTTGGCGCGCGCGTCGAGCGCCACGTACGCGGTCTCGCCCCGCACTTGCTCGAGCGCCTTGTGGCGGCGGCAGTCCGCACGCGCCCGGTCGCGCGTCGCGAGGCCCTTGTAGATGCCGTCGAGGCTGACGCGCACGCCGGCGATCAGGCGGAGGCCTCCGTTCTGGACGTCGGGGTTCGCGGCGCCGGCGGCCTGCTCGATCAGGCCGAACTGGCCGAACACGGTCGGTGCGAACAGCACGGCGGCCTGCGCCTTCGCGACGCCCTCGACATAGTCGCAGTAGCCGTCGTTCGCGGGCGCGTCCTCGGCGTGCGCGAGCCGGCTCGCGAGGACCAGCGCGGTGACCAGGAGGGTGCGCATCACAGGATGAACGGCTTGCCGCCGATGAACACGACGTCCAGCTCGCCCGCGTCCGCGTTCTCCTCGTCGAGCTTGATCTCGACGAACTGCCCGCGCAGCGTCTTGTCGCGGCTCGGGTGGCGGCCCGTGACCTCGCCGGGCAACAGCTCGATGACCTCGCCGACGTGGTAGCAGAACACCATCGTCAGCTTGCACGCGTAGACCGGCTCGCCCGGCTTCGCGCGCACGACGTTGTCGTAGGGCAGGAACGCGACCGTCGCGTTGTCGTTGACCGCGCGCAGGTACGCCGAGCCCTTGAGCGCGGCGAGCAGCTTGTCCTGCCGGGCGAGGCTCGCCTTCAGCGTGTCGCGCGCCTCGACGGCCTTCGCGAGCTCGAGCCGCGACGTCTCGTACTGCTGCTTGATCTGCAGCACCTCGTAGGACAGCGCCACGTCGCCAGTCGACTCGGCGTTCGCGAGGATCGCGTCGAGCGAGCGCGCGGTGGCTTCGAGCTCGGCCGCGCGCGTCTCGTACTCGGCCTGCTTCTCGGCGAGCGACAGCGTGGAGCCCGCGATCTGCGCGACCTGGTAGTTGCCGTTCAGCATGCCGTCGCGATCGATGAGGCCGGCCGCGTACTCCTGCTGCATGCGGCGGCGCTGCGCGCTCGCGTAGGCGCGGTTCTGGCCCGCGATCTGCGCGCGCGTCCCGGCCGCCGTTCCCGCGAGCGAGCGCATCTTCTCGAGCGCCTTCTTGCGGCTCGCGAGGTCGCCCTTGATCGACTTCACGAACTCGTCCTGGAACTGCTGCTGGACGACGATCGCGCGCTCGGCCTGGTTCAGCTCGTCGGCCAGCCGGTCGCGCGCGTTCTGCTGCTCGCCGACCTGCGCGGAGAGCGACACCACCTTCTCGTCGCTCGCGGTGACCTTCATCGGCACGGCCCACGAGTTCGACATGTAGAAGAAGACGGTCGAGATGATGTAGCCGATGAGGACCACGACGATGATCGTCAGGATGGCGAAGCCGATCATGCGGTAGGCGTTGACCATCCACGTCGACGCCTGCTGCGCGCTCGGCAGCTTCGGCTTGCCGAGGCCGAGCTTCTCGAACACGGCCCACTTGTCGCTCGGCTTCGCGACCGCGGGCGGCGCGTGGTCGAACACCGGCGGCGGCGCGAACACCGTCGGTGCCTCGCGATCGAAGTCCTGCTCGGCCCTGACAGGCGGCGGGGGCGCGCTGACAGGCGCTGGCGGCGCGCTGACAGGCGGCGCGACGCTGACAGGTGGCGGCGCGAGCACCGGCTGCGGCGGCGCGAGGACCGGCTGCGCCAGGGCCAGCGAGCCATGGCTGACCGGCGCCGGTGGGTGATGCGGGAGGGGGGCTGGTGCCGCGCGCCCCGTGGCGACCGGAGTTGCCGGTAGCGGTCGCGGCGCCTCTCGCGCCGTGCGGATCGCGCTGCCCTGCATGGTCATCGGCGGGCGCAGATGAGAGAGCGGGTCCGCGCCGCTCTTCTGGATCTCCACGGGGCCGTTTCTCGTCGGAGCGGCGGCCTGTGCGGCGAGCGCACGCGGCTTCGCGAACGGGATCACGTTCCGTGCCGCGCCCGGGGCATTCGGCCGGAGATCCACCGACGTCTTGTCCGCATCATCCACTGCTCTGCGCTTGTTGGAATGCATGAACGCGCCGCGAGAAGTGCAACGACCTCGCCATCGAGATCGCGTCCGTATGCTCGCGAATGAAGAACCTGTGCAACGTCTTCACTGGGGTTCACACGTTCCGAAGCGGAGCGTGTAGTCCCGCGTGATCTCAGGTTACGTGCGGGTTAACTGGCAATAACTGCGACGAACTGCTCGGCACTGTCATGCGCGATTCGCGCAAGCGACCGTCGGCGCGCCTCTTGAACGTCGGTGTCTCGCGCGCACGTGACGTCTCTCCCGATCTACCTCTTCATCTTCCTGGTGTTCCTGAACCGCTACGTGTTCGGGCTCTACCTGGCGATCGTGCGCCGCAAGACGATCGACGAGACGATCGAGGGCTACGAGCCGACGATCACGGTCGTGGTGCCGCTGTTCAACGAGGGCAAGAGCATCTACGACACGATCCTCTCGCTGGTTAAGCTCGACTACCCGCAGGACAAGCTCGAGGTCACCGTCGTCGACGACTGCTCCACGGACGACTCGTACGAGTGGGCCTGTAAAGCCGCTCGCGAGTATCCGAACGTCACGGTCCTGCGCAACCCGTTCAACATGGGCAAGCGCAAGGGCATCAACCACGCGGTCCGCGCGTCGAAGGCGGAGATTATCGTGTCGGTCGACAGCGACGTGATCGTCTACCCGACCGCGCTCCGCGAGCTGGTCGCGCGGTTCGTGTCGCCCGAGATCGCGGCCGTCGGCGGACGCGTCCACGTCTCGAACCCGAACGAGAACTGGCTCACGCGGCTCCAGACCATCAAGTACTACTTCGGCCAGGAGCACCTGAAGAACCTCGAGCGCGGCCTGCGCCAGGTCCTGTGCCTCTCGGGCTGCCTCACCGCGTACCGGCGCCACGTGCTGATCGAGCTCGAGCCGATCCTCGAGAACCGCAACATCCTCGGCATCCCGATCAAGTACGGCGAGGACCGCTTCCTCACGCACCAGATCGTCAAGCACGGCTACCGCACCGTCATGACGATGAAGGCGATGTGCTTCACGAAGGCCGCGACGACGCTGCAGGGCTACTTCAACCAGCAGCTGCGCTGGAAGCGCTCGAACATCGTCGACTTCATCATCTTCTCGCCGAGCGCGTGGAAGATGCACCCGCTGATCTGCCTGCAGTACCTCTCGATGCTGCTGCTCCTCCTCGTCTACCCGTTCATCATCATCACGCACATCGAGAAGCACGAGTTCCTCGAGCTCGCGATGTTCCACATGGCGGTCATCGGGCTGCTCGCGTTCGTCTACCACTTCGCCCCGAGCGTGCGGGCGCTGCCGCCGTGGCTGCGCGTGCACCCGATCTCGTTCCTCCCGATGACCGTGCTGATGCCGGTCGCCTACCTCATGCTCACGCCGCTCGGCCTGTTCACGCTCGACAGCTCGAGCTGGCAGACGCGCGGCCACGGCGGCGCACCGGCCGCGCCCGCCGCGACACCCGCCCCGGGGGCCCCACCATGATCGCAAGTCCCGACGAGTCGGGTCGCTCCGCACCGCCGAAGGCGGTGCGGAGGTGATCGTCGCCGCACACCAGCCGCACTTCCTGCCGTGGCTCGGCTACCTCGACAAGCTGGCCAAGGCGGACGTGTTCGTCGTGATGGACGACCTGCAGTTCGAGAAGGAGAACTTCCAGAACCGCCAGCGCCTCAAGCTCGCCGACGGTCCGCACTGGCTCACGGTGCCCGTGCTGCGCGGCAAGCAGACCGATCGGATCTGCGACAAGCGGATCGACAACACGGGCAAGGGCGGCCGTCACCACTGGCAGCACCGGATCTGGCGCACGCTCGAGGTCCACTACGGCAGGACGCCGCACTGGGAGCGCTACGCGCCGGCGCTCGAGGACGTGTTCGCGCGCCGCTGGGACCTGCTCGTCGAGCTCGACCTCCACATGCTCGATCTCGCGCGGGTGTGGCTCGGCATCGGCAAGCCGATCGTGCGCGCGAGCTCGCTCGAGCTCTCCGGCCAGAAGACCGACCGCATCGCGGCGATGTGCCGCGCGATCGGCGCGAGGACCTACCTCACCGGCCGCGGCGGCTCGCAGAGCTACCTCGACACGGAGCAGCTCGCACGGGCGGGCGTCAGCGTCCTCTGGCAGCGCTTCCATCACCCCGCGTACCCGCAGCGCTACGCGGGGCTCGGCTTCTCGTCACATCTCGGCTTCCTCGACGTGCTGTTCAACTGTGGCCCCGACGCGCCCGCGATCCTGTGGCGCGGCGGCGAGGCCGTCACCGAAGGACCAAGGCCATGAATCGCCTGCTCGAAGAAAAAGGTGGTCGCGTGCTCGCGTTCGGCGCTCACCCCGACGATCTCGAGGTCGGCGCCGGCGGCCTCCTCGCGCGGCTCGCCGCGGAGGGCGCGAAGGTGACGATGGCCGTCGTCTCGATCCCGAACAACGCCGAGCAGCGCAAGGCCGAGGCGATGGCCGGCGCCGACGTGATCGACGCCGACCTGTTCATCCTCTACGAGGACAAGCCGTGCCGCGTGGAGGACATCCCGATGCACGAGCTGGTGCGCCGCTTCGACACGATCGTCGGCGACACGCGGCCCGACCTCGTGATCACGCACAGCGCCCACGACCTCCACTGGGATCACGGCCTGGTCAACCGCGCGACGGTCTCGGCCCTGCGCCGCACCCCGTGCGACCTGCTCGCGTTCCTGTCGAGCCCGGAGATGAACGCGCAGAGCCGCTCGCTCGGCCAGTGCTTCGCCGACATCTCGAAGTCGATCGACAAGAAGATCGAGGCGATCAGCGCGCACCGCTCGCAGGTGCCGAAGCTCGACCTCGAGAGTAGCCGCGATCTCGCGCGCGCGATGGGTCGGATCAGCGGATACGAGTACGCCGAGGCCTACGAGGTGCTGCGCGTACGGATTTAGGACGTGGCTGCCCGGGCTTGGCCGCACGGCGAGGCAGGCGCGCACACCCCTGGAATCGTTCGGGAGGGGGTGTTAGCGTCGTCGCCTATGCGCATCCGTAGCTCGATCCTCGTCGTGGGCAAGCTCCTCGCGGTCACCTCGATTGCCGCCGCGACGGCGTGTGGTGGTGGTGGCGGCGGGAAGATCATGGCGGATACGCCGGTGCTGCCGTACCAGGCGCCCGACATCGACGAGATCACCGGCATGGAGTCGGAAGACGAGGACGCCGAGGAGACGGCGCCGGCGCCCGCGCCCGCCGGCTCGGCACAGAACCCGCAGAAGTAGCGCTGCCATATGTGCGGCATCATCGGCTACATCGGTTCCCGCCAGGCGACGCCCATCCTGATCGGTGGCCTGCGCAAGCTCGAGTATCGCGGCTATGACTCGGCCGGCGTCAGCGTCCTCGACGGGGGCGCGTCGCGGGTCGTGCGCGCGAAGGGCAAGCTCTCCCACCTCGAGGACAAGCTCCAGAAGGAGCCGGCCGTCGGGACCTGCGGGATCGGCCACACGCGCTGGGCCACGCACGGCCGCCCGAGCGACGAGAACAGCCACCCGCACAAGGTCGGCTCGATCAGCGTCATCCACAACGGGATCATCGAGAACCACCTGCAGCTCCGGCAGGAGCTGGTCGCCGCGGGAGCGAAGTTCTCGTCGGAGACCGATACCGAGATCTTCGCGCACCTCGTCGATCACGCGCTGATCGCGGGCGCGCCGGACCTCACGACGGCGGTGCGCCGCTCGCTCGCGAAGGTCCGCGGCAGCTACGCGTTCGTCGTGATGAGCGACAAGGAGCCCGGCACGCTGGTCGCGGCGAAGAACTCGTCGCCGCTGGTCGTCGGGCTCGGCGACGGCGAGAACTACGTCGCGTCGGACGTCACCGCGATCCTGTCCGAGACCCGCCGCGTGATCTTCGTCGAGGAAGGCGAGATGGTCGTCGTCCGTCGCGACGGCGTGACGCTGATGGACTTCGACGGCAAGGAGCACAAGCGCGAGCCCAAGACCATCACGTGGTCGGCCGTGCAGGCGGAGAAGGGCGGCTTCAAGCACTACATGCTGAAGGAGATCCACGAGCAGCCGCGCGCCGTCGCCGACACGCTCGTGGGCCGGGTCGACCTCGAGCGCGACGACGTGTCGCTCGATGGCATCGAGCTCGATGTCTCGAAGATCAAACGCATCATCTTCATCGCGTGCGGGACGAGCTACCACGCGTCGATGGTCGGCGAGTTCCTCGTCGAGGCGCTGGCGCGCATCCCCGTCGAGGTCGACCTCGCGTCCGAGTTCCGCTACCGCGATCCGATCCTCGGCCCGGGCGACCTCGTGGTCGCGGTGAGCCAGTCGGGCGAGACGCTCGACACGATGGAGGCGATCCGCGAGGCCAAGAAGAAGGGCGCGCAGGTGTTCGCGATCTCGAACGTCGTCGAGGCGTCGATCCCGCGCTTGTCGGACCACGCGTTCTACACGCACGCCGGTCCGGAGATCGGCGTGGCGTCGACGAAGGCGTTCACCACGCAGCTGGTCGCCATCGCCCTGCTCGCGATCCACCTCGGCCGCCGCACCGGCACGCTCTCGAAGGAGCGCGCGCGCGAGCTGCTCGCCGAGCTGCTGCAGCTGCCGAACAAGATGCGGGACGTCGTCGAGAGCGGCGCGCAGATCCAGGCGATCGCGCGGCGCTACGGCCAGGCCACCGGCTTCCTGTTCCTCGGCCGCGGCGCGCAGTTCCCGATCGCGCTCGAGGGCGCGCTCAAGCTGAAGGAGATCTCGTACATCCACGCCGAGGGCTACGCCGCCGGCGAGATGAAGCACGGCCCGATCGCGCTGATCGACGAGCACCTGCCGGTCGTCGTGCTCGTGCCGCGCGGCCCGAGCTACGAGAAGACGGTGTCGAACCTCGCCGAGGTCCGCGCGCGGCAGGGCAAGGTCATCGCGATCGCGTCGCGCGGCGACAACGAGATCGGGGCGCACTCCGACGACGTGATCATCGTCCCGGACTGCGCGCTCGAGCTTCAGCCGATCCTGACGGTGCTGCCGCTGCAGATGCTCAGCTACTACGTCGCCGACTTCAAGGGCACCGACATCGACCAGCCGCGCAACCTCGCCAAGTCCGTCACGGTCGAGTAGTGGGCGGGAAGACGCCGAAGCCGGGCACGCTGACCCACTTCGACGACGCGGGCAACGCTCGCATGGTCGACGTCGGCGCGAAGCCCGAGACCGAGCGCGTCGGCATCGCGTCGGGCACCGTGACGATGCTCCCCGCGACGGCGAAGGCGATCGCCGCGGGTGCCATCGGGAAGGGCGACGTGCTGGGCGTCGCCCGGCTCGCCGGGATCCAGGCGGCGAAGCGGACACCCGACTGGATCCCGCTGTGCCATCCGCTGCGCATCACGGGGATCGACGTAGACCTCCGCGTCGCCGGAAACTCCGTTCACATCACGGCGACCGTGAAGGCGTTCGACCGCTCCGGCGTCGAGATGGAAGCGCTCGCGGCGGTGTCGGCGGCGGCCCTGACCGTCTACGACATGTGCAAGGCGATCGACCGAGGCATGGTCATCTCGGAGATCCGGCTGGACGAGAAGCGCGGCGGCAAGTCCGGCACCTGGAAGCGATAGGTCGGACCAGCCGAGCTGACACGTTCGTGTTGTGCCGGTGACACGGCGCTACCCCAGCGCGGCCTAGGGTTCGGCCATGGCCGACCGAGTCACGACGGGGACAGCGATCACCGGGTGGGGCGTCTGGCATCCACCGACGGTGCTCGACAATCACGAGCTCTGTCAGGCGTTCAACGAGTTCGTCAGACGCGACAACGCGAAGCACGCCGACGCGATCGCGCGCGGCGAGCGCGAGGCGCTCAAGGAGAGCTCCCCCGAGTTCATCATCAAGGCGTCCGGCATCGAGCGACGCTACGTGCACGACAAGACCGGCCTCGTCGATCCCGAGCGGATGTTCCCGAACATCCCCGACCGCCCCGAGGAGGAGCTCAGCGTGCAGGCGGAGTACGCGCTGCACGCGGCGAGGCGGGCGCTCGAGGTCGCGGGCCGCGCCGGCGAGGACGTCGACTACGTCGTGCTCGGCGCGTCGTGCCTCCAGCGCAGCTATCCCGCGCTCGCGATCGAGGTGCAGGGCCAGCTCGGTTCGCGCGGCCACGGCCTCGACGTCTCGCTCGGCTGCGCGACCGGCACCGCCGCGCTCCAGCTCGCGAGCCAGGCGGTCCAGCTCGGTCAGGCCCGCTGCGCGCTCGTCGTCCTCCCGGAGCTGACGAGCCCGCACCTCAACTGGCGCGAGCGCGACGGGCACTTCATCCTCGGCGACGCGTCGGTCGCGATCCTGATCGAGCCGCTCGCGCGCGCGAAGGGCCGCGCGTGGGAGATCCGCGCGACGAAGATGGCCTCGAAGTGGTCGAACAACATCCGCAACAACTGCGGGTTCATCAACCGCTGCGATCCGTCGACGATGGACGCGCCCGACAAGCTGTTCCACCAGCACGGCCGCCGCGTGTTCAAGGACGTCGTGCCGATGGCCGAGGTGTTCGTCCGCGAGTCGATCGGCGCGCTCGGCCTGTCGCCCGATCAGATCGACCGCTACTGGCTCCACCAGGCGAACCAGAACATGAACGAGCTGATCGCGAAGCGGATCCTGGGCCGCGACGCGACGGCGACCGAGGCGCCGATGGTGCTCGCCGAGTACGGCAACACCGCCTCGGCGGGCTCGCCGATCGCGTTCGCGCTGCACCAGGACGATCTGCCGGTCGGCAGCCTCGGCGTGATGTGCGCGTTCGGCGCGGGCTACTCGCTCGGCTCGCTCGTCCTGCAGCGCGCCGCGTGAACCGGCGGGGCGACCCGGCGCGGGTGTAATGCCGGGGCACCGGCCGCGTCGAGCGAGCACGAGGCGAGCTCCGCGCGAGCCTCGAAGGAGGCAGCATGTTCGCCAGGCTCGTTTCCCCGACCATCCTCGCTCTGACGCTCGCGGCGCCGCTCGCCAGCGCCGAGCCGAACCCCCTCGACGCCTCGAGGCAGCCGGTCCAGGTCGACCTCGAGGTCGATCCGCTCCCGTACGCGCTCTCCGGGTACAGCGTCCACGCGGGCGCCGGCCGGGGCCGGGTGCGGATCGACGCCGGTGTCTACCGGATCGACCTCCCACGGTGGCTCCACGGCAACGACGGCTGGGACGTGACGTTCAAGGGCGCCGGCGTGAAGGCGCAGTACTTCCTGCTCGCCGACCAGCGAGGGCTGTTCTTCGACCTCGGCGCGGGGATCAGCGTGCGCGACGTCATGCGAGCCGATACCGGCGTGCGCCACGACGTGATCGTGAAGAGCGTCAGCGCCAGCGCCGGGTACCGCGTGCGGCTGCCCTACGGCTTCCATGCGACCCCGTGGGCCGGGCTGAGCTACGACCTCGATGCTACCGACGTGATGCACGACGGCGAGCGGTTCGCGCTGTCGCGGGTCTCGCCGTTCGCCGCGGTCCACGTGGGCTACGCGCTCAGCCTCTAGATCTCCACCTCTCGCGCCACGCCTCCTCGCCAGATCGCTCCGAGCTCCGGCGGCCGTTCGGGAACAGCTTCGGTGCGAGCCACCACACGAAGGCGATCAGGCCCGCGATCACGGCGGCGATCACCGTGGCGATCCGCTCACCCGCGATCTGCGAGGCCGCGACGTGGGTCGCGAGCGGCAGCGCGCACGACAGCGGGATCGCGCCGAGCACCATCATGCGCGTCGCGAAGTTCTTGAACCGGATGCGGTTGACCAGGGGCCGCTGGAGGCGGTGGTGAAGCGCGGGCGCGCTGAACAGCACGAGGCTGACCAGCGTCGCGAGGAACGCGCCGAGATACATCCACTTCTCGAGCGGCTCGATCTCCGCGAAGCCCCCGCTGAACGGCAGGACGATCAGGAACCCGACGAGCACCTGGGCGCCTTGCAGCAGGATGCGCAGCTCCTGGAGCAGCTCGGCGAGGCTGTTGGGATCGTCCTTGGCGACGTGCGACGGATCGTCAGCGCGTGGATCGTACATCGGTGAACCTCACGGGATCAGGGTGGCGACCGCGAACACGGCGATCACCAGGAGTGGAACGAGCGAGGCGGCGAGGACGAGCGCGACCGGCGTCGCCGTCGCCCGTACGGCGCGGCGCTCGCGACGCGCGCGCGGTCTGCCGGCGGTGAACGTCAGCACGCCTCACCACCCGAGATCGAAGTCCCCATCGAAGGCGCCAGCATCGAAGGCGCCGCCATCGAACGCCCCGCCGTCGTCGGTCGCGTCCGCGGCGTCCGCGGCGTCCGCGGACGCGCTCGCCGGCTCGCCGGCTCCACCGCCTCCGAACAGCATGCCGGGGGCCATCGCCCAGCCCAGCATCGCGAGACCGAGCATGCCGAACATCGGGTTGGGGTAGTGGGCTTCGTGTGGGTCGTAGTCGCCGTCCTCCGGCCGCTGCTCGCGGCGTCGGTCCCGTGCTGGTTCGCGCGCGGGAGGCAGCCCGACCGAGATCTGCGGCACCGAGACCTGGCCGTCGGGCAACGCGCGCGCGAGCGCGTCGCGGATGCGTGCGACGAAGCTGTCGAAGGACGCCTGGGCGACGTGGAACAGGCCGCGATCCTGGAGCAGCGGCTCCACCCGGGCTCGGTACGCGTCCGCCGTCTCACCCCGCGCTGGCTCGAGCGCGGCGATCCGGCCCGAGACGATCACCCGGACCGGCGACTCGCCCTTCGCGTACTCGGTGCGCGCCTGCATCTCGATCACGTAGTGGATCCCGGCTTCGCGGTGCTCGACGGTCAGGCGCAGGAGCCGGAAGTCCGCGTCGATCGCGGGGGCGTACTCGTGGAACGCGAGGAACAGGTCCCCGAGATCATCGGGGCGTCGATCCCGGTCCTCGAACAGCACGAGATCGTCGAGCACGAGCGCGACCGCGTCGGTGGCGCCGAGCTCGGCGAGCGCGCGGCGCTGCGCGTCGACCAGCATCGCGGCCTCGAGCGCGGCGCGCACCCGGCCCGTCGCGAGCTGGGGCTCGCCGCCGAACGCGCGCTGGAGCCGCGCGAACACGCCGGGCTGCCGCACGATCTCGTGCTCCTTCATGTCGACGCGAACAGTGCTGTAGAGCTTCATCGACTTCTCCTCGTCATGGTTGCCGTCCTTCCTGTAGCGACGGTTCTCGACGCGCACACTCGCGAAGTTACGGGCGGAACCCGCGGCTTTTTCGAAGTGCGGGACCGGCCAGGACTCCGTCGACGAGCGACGCGATCACGAGGCCCGCGGTCGCGATCACGGCGGCTCCATAGATCGTCGCGGCGGTCACGAGATCGGAGGGCCGCGCGTGGAGGACCGCATCCAGCACGGGGATCCGGGCCCGGGTCAACCTGCACCCTCGGAGCGGGGGAGCGCGGTCAGGAGCCTCGCCTGGAGGCGCAGCACGAAGTCGTCATCACGGCTATCGACGACGAACCGGCGGTTCGTGGGCCCGACATGGACGGAGACCTCGACGAGGTGCCCGACGTGCCGGACCGTGAAGTCCTGGAGCGACACGTGATCGCCGATCGCCGACGCGACGCTCGCGTGCACCGCCGCGAGCGCGGGCCGGGTCGACGGAAGGTGGCGCGGCTCGCGCGCGACCGTGGCGGTCGACGCGATGCCCCTCGCGGAGGGCGCCCGGGGAGATGCGAGTTCGGGGGGCCGGCGTGCCGCGAGCCGGCGGAGCGCGTCCGAGATCCGGATCGCGAGCGCGCGGAGCCTGCGGACGAAGCTCGACAAGGGAGACGTGACGCGGGACGCAGGGCGCATGGGGACCTCCAGGCCTGCATGTAAGGCCGTCGGGCGGCCACGTCTCTTCGAAAGTTCCGCGCCGATCCTTCGACGCGGTCGAAGTCACTCGAACAGCTCGGTCCGCGCGGCGCTGCGGATCGCGATCACCGCGGGGTGCACGATCCGCCGCTCGGCCGTGATCGCGTAGAACCGCTCGTGGACCTCGTCGACGGTGGCGACCTCGGAGACGTCGTAGCGGCGGCAGACCTGCTTCGCGATCACGGTCGGCACGAACACGCCCCCCATGCCGTCGGCGGCGAACGCCTTGAGGAGCGCGCTGTCCTCGGCCTCGGCGACGATCTCCGGCGTCACGCCGCAGCGCTCGAACCACAGGTCGAGGTTCCGGCGCAGCGAGCTGCCCACGGTGGGGAGCAAGAGCGGTGCTCCCGCGAGGCTCGCCGGGAAGCCCTTGCGGAGCGTGGGCACGAGGCTCGCCGGTGCCACCAGCGTCACCGTCGACTCTCCGAGGAAGTGGCTGAACAGCTTGTGCTCGCTGCCGGGCGGCACCGGCGCGTCGGCGATGACCACGTCCACCACGTGCGCCGCCAGGGAACCGAGGAGCCGGTCGAACTGATCCTCGTGGCAGGCCAGCGCCACGCGCTGCGGCTGCTGGAGGGCGGAGGCGAGGAGCTGGCGGATCAGGAGCTTCGGGACGACGTCGGAGATGCCGACGACGAGGCGCAGCGGGCGATCGACGGGGCGTTCGCGGACGACATCGAGCAGCTCGCGCCCGAGGCCGAAGATCTGCTCCGCGTAGCGGAACACGACCCGCCCGGTCTCGGTCATCTCGAGCTTGCGGCCTTTGCGCTCGAACAGCGGGTGACCGAGGCTGTCCTCGAGGCGGTGGATCTGACCGCTGATCGCGGACTGCGAGAGCCGCAGCACCTTGCCCGCCGGCGCCAGGCCGCCCTCGCGGGCCACGGTCCAGAAGTAGAGCAGGTGGTGATAGTTCAGCCATTCCATCGCATGCCTTATACCGCCCTTGCTCGGCCTGGCGTTCCCGGAGCCGTCGCGAGCAGCGACGCGACGACGCCGGTGGCGATGATCGCTGCCACGAGCGCGAGCACGTAGATGTTGAAGTGCGTGCCGAGCCAGGCCTTCAGATAGCCGTGCGTCATCATCTTCACGCCGATCACCATCAGCACCATGGACAGCGAGACCTTCAGGTACTTGAAGCGGTCCATCATGCCGGCGAGCGCGAAGTAGAGGCTGCGCAGGCCGAGGATCGCGAACACGTTCGACGTGAACACGAGGAACGCGTCGGTCGTGATCGCGAAGATCGCCGGGATCGAGTCGACGGCGAAGATCACGTCGGTGAACTCGATGAGGACGAGCGCCAGGAACAGGGGCGTGACCAGGAGCGCGCCGCGCCGGGCGGTCTCGACCACCCGGTCGGGCTCGGCCGCCGTCCCCGGGGTCGGGGGCGCCAGGCTCGCCTCGGTTCCCGCGCGGACGAAGAAGCGCTTGCCGTGGTAGCGCTCGGTCACCGGGAACAGCCGGCGGACGGCGCGCACCAGCAGGTTCTTCTCGAAGTCGCCCTGCGTGCTCTGGACGAGCAGCATCTTGACGCCGGTCAGGATCAGGAAGCCGCCGAACACGTAGATGATCCACGACACCTTCGTGATCAGCGCGGCACCGACCGCGATCATGATCCCGCGCATGACGAGGGCACCGAGGATGCCCCAGAACAGCACCCGGTGCTGGTACAGCGGGGGCACCCGGAGGAACGCGAAGATCATCGCGATCACGAAGATGTTGTCGACCGCGAGCGACTTCTCGACGACGAAGCCGGTCAGGTACTTGATCGCCGCCGAGCCGCCGTCGTTGTAGTACGTCACACCTCCGGCCGTGATCGGCGCCGAGGTCGCGTCGGGGCTCGTGCCCAGGCCGAGCCAGTGGTGCTCGTAGCCGACGTAGACGACCAGCGTGAACGCGAGCCCGAGGCCGATCCACAGCGCGGACCAGCCGAGCGCCTCGCGGACCGCGATGACGTGCGTGTTGCGGTGGAACACACCCAGGTCCAGCGCGAGCAGGATCAGGACGAGCAGGACGAATCCGACGTAGAGCAGCTCCATGTGTGTCCGTTCGTGGCGGGTGTCCGGGATTAGGTGCCGGCGGGCGGCGCCGGGTACACGAGCCGCGCCGCCCCGCGCCGGGCGCGCTCGCGCGACACGGTCCTCTGTAAGGCCCGTCGACCGCGGC
>JAEUJX010000036.1 GCA_016794545.1 Myxococcales bacterium | reverse complement strand
GGGAGGTTCACGCGCACCGCGGGACCCTCGTCGCACCGGCCGGTGAGGATCGCGGCGACGACGGTGGCGCACGCGCCGGTGCCGCACGCGAGCGTCAGGCCGGCGCCGCGCTCCCAGACGACGAGATCGATCTCGGTGCGGCTCTTCACGTGCGCGAACTCGGCGTTCGTGCGCTGCGGGAAGTAGGCGTGGCGCTCGATCAGTGGACCGACGGTCGTCGCGAGCTGATACGCCTCGTCGCGCGAGCTGACGAACGTCACCGCGTGCGGATTGCCCATCGAAGCGCACGTGATCGTGCGGGTCGGCTGGCCCGGCACCTCGATCGGCTGATCGATGCAGCGCTCGCCGAGCGGGCCGACCATCGGGATCTCGGCGCGCGTCAGGCGCGGTGCGCCCATCGACACCGTGATCTTGTCGCCGAGCAGCTGGCAGACCAGGCGACCGGCGCCGGTGTCGATCGCCATCTCCTCCTTCGCGACGCCGCCGTGATCGTGCAGCCACTGGACGACACAGCGCAGGCCGTTGCCGCACATCTCGGCCTCGCTGCCGTCCGAGTTGAGCACGCGCATCCGCGCGTCGTCGCCCGTGGTCGACGGCAGCACCGCGAGCACGCCGTCGCCGCCGACGCCGAACTGGCGATCGCACAGCGCGACCACGTTCTGCGGATCCTGGATCTTCGCGGCGTCGTCCGGCTTCGCCGTCCTCAGGTCGACGACGAGGAAGTCATTGCCGAGGCCGTGATACTTGGCGAACCGCATGGCGTGACCCTACCGCACGACGGCGGCGCCGTCAGGCGTTCGCGATCCCGCGTCAGTTCGACGGAGCCGACGGAGCCGGCGAGGCTTCCGGCTTCTTCGCCGGGTCGGGCTGCGGCGTGACCGGAGCCGCGGTGCCCGTGGCCGGCTTCTCCGGCGTGGTCGGCGCGCCCGCGTTCGGGGCCGGAGTCGTCGCCGGCGCGGTCGCCGGCTTCGCCTCGCCCATCGTCGGAGCGGGCGGCGTGGTCGTCGTCGCGGAGCCCGCGGCAGAGCCCGTCGCCGAGCCCGATGCCGGCGCCTCGGCCGGCGCCGCGGAGCCCGAGCCGGTCGCCGGCGGGACCACGATCGTCGCCGAGCCCCCGCCCGGCGTGAGCGGGATCTCGAGCGCGCCCGAGCCGGCGCTGCCCGAGCCGGCGCTGCCCGAGCCCGAGCCGGGCGTCAGCGCCTTGGCCTTCGCGGCCTCCTTCTCGGCGGCGAGCTTCGCCTGGTTCTCGCCGAACTTCTCGAGCGAGTCGGCCGAATTGTGGCTCGCGAGGTACGCGAGCACGATCGAGGTGAACATGAAGATCGTCGCCGCGCCGGCGGTGAGCTTGCGCAGGAACGTCGAGGCGCCCGAGCCACCGAACACCGTCCCGGCGTTGCTACCGCCGAACGCGCCGCCCATGCCGCCACCCTTACCGGACTGCAGGAGCACCGTGAGCATCAGGAACAGGCACACGATGACGTGCAGGACTGTGAGCAGCGTGGACATGAACGGGACCTAGCTTCTAGCCCAACGCGCGGTCGGGCGCAACGGATCAGGCGGGGCGAGCGGCCTTGACGATCGCAATGAAATCAGCCGCTTCGAGGGAGGCGCCGCCGACGAGGGCGCCGTCGATGTCGCGCTCGCTCATCAGAGCCTCGGCATTGGAGGGCTTCACCGAGCCACCATACTGGATCCGGATGCCGTCGGCGCAAGCCTGGCCGTAGCGCTCCGCGAGGCGCGTGCGGATGTGCGCGTGGACCTCCTGCGCCTGCGCCGGCGTCGCGGTGCGGCCGGTGCCGATCGCCCACACCGGCTCGTACGCGATCACGAGGCGCGCCGCGCCGGCGAGATCGATGCCCGCGAGCCCACCGGCGAGCTGCTCGTCGACGACGCCGAGCGTGCGGCCGCCGTCGCGCTCCGCGAGCGACTCGCCGACGCACACGATCGCGCCGAGGCCCGCCTGGATCACGGCCGCGGCCTTCTTGCCGACCGACTCGCTGGTGTCGCCGAAGAACTGGCGGCGCTCGCTATGGCCGACGATCACCCACGAGGCGCCGGCATCGGCGAGGAGCTGCGGCGACAGCTCGCCGGTCCACGCGCCGCTCGCCTCCCAGTGACAGTTCTGCGCGCACGTCGCGATCTGCGTGCCCTCGAGCCGCTTCGCGACCGAGTGGATCGCGGTCGCGACCGGCGCGACGCCGACCGCGACGCCCTTCACCGCGCCGAGCTGGTTCTTCAGCTCGGTGACGAGCGCGAGCGCCTCGGCGATGGTCTTGTTGAGCTTCCAGTTGCCAACGACAAACGGGGTGCGCATCGCCGAGGTGTTAACACACTACCCGGTCGTCCAGCTCAGCCGGAACTCGCACTGCGGATCGCCGTTGTGCACGCACTGCGTGTGCGCGGCACCGGCGGCACCCGCGCCGGTCAGCTCGACGATGCGCTCGAGCTCCGCCGCGACCACCGCACACACGTCCGCCGAGCCCGAGTAGCCGTCGAGGAACACGTCCGCGCTCCCGTGGTGGACGATCACCTCGACGCCGCCCCACAGGTGATAGCGGTCCCAGAACGTGGGGAGCGCCGCGAGCACCGTCTCCGCCGCGAGCGAGGTCGGGTCGGCGCCGAACAGCCGCGCGAAGGTCGCGCTCATCGTGCCGCGCCCGACCTTGCGCGGGACGCTCTGGCCGTCGAGCAGCTCGCCCGCGCGGCGAAGCACGGTGACGAGATCGGCCAGCTCGACCCAGCCGAGCGGCGCGAGCGTCGACGACAGCGCCTGCGCCATCACCGGCGATTCGTTCGCGAGCTTCGCGATGCCGCTCTCGCCGAGGTGGTGCTGGAGCAGCTTCGAGAGCACGCGCAGGTGCGCGGCGCGGACCTGGCCGAGGACCTCGCGATCCGACTGCGAGCCCGCGCGCACGCGCGCGGCGGCGACCAGCTCGGCGGCGGAGGCGCCCGCGATGCCGGCGGTCGGCGCGAACACCGCCTGCGCGGCCTGCACCGCCTGCTCCTCGATGGTCGGCTCGGGCGCGTGCTCGGCGGGCGGGCGCTCGAGGGCGCGGCCGAGCGCGGTCGCGAACGTCGACGCGCTCGTCCACCGCTTCTTCGGGCTGGGCTGCAGCGCCTTCAGGAGCACGGTGTCGACCGCATCCGAGAGCGTGGTGCGCAGCGTCGACGGGGGCACGAGCGGATCGTTCATCTGGCGCTGCACGACGGCCGCGGCGGCGCCCGACCCGAACGGCGGGCGTCCGGTGAGCATGCAGTACACCGTGGCCGCGAGGCCGTAGACATCGGTCGTCGGGCCGTCGGCTTGATCGAGGAACGACTCGGGCGCGGCGAACCCCGGCGTGCCGGCGGCATCGCGCGCGTCGCCGGCCTTCACCGCGACACCGACGTCGACGAGCACCGCGCGGTCGCGCTCGCGGTCGAGCAGGATGTTCGCCGGCTTGACGTCGCGGTGGATCAGGCCGAGAGCGTGCATCGCGTCGAGTGCGTCGCCGATCTCGAGCGCGATCTGTGCGACCGCCGCGGTCGGGAACCACTCCTTGCGCTCGAGCGTCGCGCGCACGACCTCGGACAGCGGCTGGCCCTCGACGAGCTCCATCACGAAGTAGACGTCGCGGTTGTGCTCGCCGAGCGCGTAGACCTGCACGAGGTTCGGGTGGTGCAGCGACGCGAGGATGCCGGCCTCCGCGCGGAACCGCTGCACGAGATCGCGGTCGCTCGCGAGGTCGCTGCGCAGCACCTTGATCGCGACGGCGCGGTTCAGGCCGAGGTCCTCGCCGCGGTAGACCACGCCCATCGCGCCGCGCGACAGCTCGTGGACCACGCGGTACGTGCCGCCGACGATCGTGCCGACGGCGAGCGCGCCGGTGTCGGCACCGCTGTCGGCCTCGGTGACCCGCTCGTCGGCCGCGACGATCCGGACGTCCGACGGCGGCGCGGTGCGCAGCGCGCCGTAGCAGCGCGCGAGCGCGGCCTCGCCGGAGCGCTCGCCCTGGCCGATCTCGCTGGCGACCGCGCGGATCGTCACCGGCACCTCGGTCGTCTCGTCGATCTTGATCGGCTCCTGCTGGAGCTTGTAGATGACCTTGCGGATCACGAGCGCCGCCTGATCCTCGTTCGCGCCGACGAGCAGCACCGCGATCTCGTCGCCGCCGAGGCGGCCGATCGGATCGTTGCCGCGCACGGTGGCACGGATGCGCGCGCTGACCTGCGCGAGCACCTCGTCACCGGCCTTGTGGCTGTACTCGAGGTTGATCCGCCGCGTGCCGATCACGTCGAAGATCGCGAGCGTCAGCTTCTCGTTCCGCCGCCCGGCGGCCGCGACCTCGTGCGCCACGGTCTGCTCGAACGCGCCGCGCGTCATCGCGCCGGTGAGCGGATCGTGCAGGCTCGACGCCATCAGGCGCTCGCCCTCCGCGACGATCCGGCGGTGGCTCGCGAGCCACGACAGCTCGCGGGTCAGGCGCGCCGCGATCGCCTTCAGGTCCGTGCGCTCCGCCGCGCTGAACCTCCGGCCGGAGTCCGCGACGATCGCGACGAGGCCGGCGATCTCCGTCGGACCCGAGCGCAGCGCGTCCGCGATCACCGAGCGCGGCTTCGCGCCGCTCGTGATCACCGTGCCCGCCGCCGCCGCCGCGATCCGCGCGGCCGCCGCGATCTGCGTGCGGTAGGTGTCCTCGGGGTGCGCTCGCGCCGAGGTCGGCAGCATCTGCGAGCCGTCGCGCCACCACACGATGCAATCGTTCGCGGTGAAGCCCTCGGCGACCGCGAGCAGCGTCTCGGTCGCGCTGCCGGTCAGATCGACGAGCGAGGTCGCGATCAGGCCGCGCGCCCGCGCGAGATCGAAGTCCGGGGATGTCGGATCGGCGTGGGCGACCGCGTCGATCGCCTCCTCCGAGACCGGCGTGAGCAGCACGCCCGACGCGCCGGCCTGCGCGGCGGCGCCGGCGACGCGCGCGGCGTTGCCCCCGTCACCGACGATCCAGCGCGGCGGCCCGTCGGCCGGCTGGGGCCCGAGGTCGCTCGCGACGAGCGGCGCGAGCAAGAGGGCGGCGCAGCCGCTGACGTCCCCGAGCTCCGCGGCGGTCACGGGGACGAGCGTGACCCCGGCGCGGTCGGCCAGCGGGCTCAGGTCGCCGAGCAGACGACCCGAGGGGTCGAATACCGCCAGGCGCTTGGCTGCCACGCCGCCATCTTACTCGCGCCGCGCGGTCACAGCGGGACGGTGAACGGAAAACTCACCGTCGCGCCGTTCCGCGTCCGCGAGAACGTGTGCCGGGTGATCACGCGCGACACGCAGCTCGCCAGGGCGGGCTCGACGTCGTCGATCGAGACGCGGGACACCGTGCCCTCGGGCGCGATCGTGAACTTCACCTTCAGCGTGCCCTCGAAGTTGTGCGTGACGGCGCACGTCGAGACCGCGCGGCGATCGGGCCGCAGCGCGGTCATGATCTCCTCGCGCGTCGGCGCGTCCGGCTGCGACGCGGTGTCGGCGGGCGCGGCGCCGCGCTCGAACGCGAGCGGCACGACCACGGTCGCGGGCTTGCCGTCGCTCGTCCGTGCGAACCGGACCTGGGCGAGGACCTTCGCCGCGCACGCGCCGAGCGCCTCGTCGCCCGCGTCGACCTTCGTGCTCGTGACGCCGCCGCGCCGGTTGACCTCGAGCGTGACGTCGACCCGCCCCCCGAGCACGACCTCGCACTGCCCGAGCCTGCCTCGCGCCTCGCGCAGCGTCGCCATCACGGCCTCGGCCTCGAGCCCACCGGCGATGCCGGGCGAGCCGAGCACCTCGCCGGGCGCGGGAGGCCGGCCCGCGGCAGGCTCGTCCGGAGCGGGCGTCGGGAGCTCCTCGGCGGCGTCGGGCGGCGGAGCGACCTTGCCGGGCCGCGGCGCGGTGGCGACCTCGTCGTCGGGCTCGTCGGGGCGGGGCCGACCCGGGCGGTTCTCGGCATCCTCCGCCGCGGAGGCGGTGCGCGCCTCCTTGATGGCGACGTACACGCCGACGCCGACGGCCGACGACACGGCGAGCGCTCCCACGACCATCAACACGGACCCGGCGGCCATGATCGGAGCATAACGTAGCGCGACAATTGGTCCGACCGTGTGTGTAGCGACCTTCGCACCCGGTGATGCGTTACGCAGCTGAGTGGCTCGAACCCGATCCACCGCGGCGCGATCCCTCTCGGGGTTTCACGCGGTTGCGGCGCGTGATGCGTGGCACGCGGAGTGCTGTTCGGTTGGGCGTCCCATGACCGATCGTGAAGCGAAGTCCCGCGCGGTGAAGATCCTCGCGAAGTCGATCTACCGTGATCTCGAGGCGCAGGGCTTCGACGAGAAGCAGATCGTGTCCCTGGCTACCGAGCTGATCAGCGAAGTAACGACCAAGATGGCGCGCGGCTCGAGCGACAAGCTCCCGCAGCAGGTCGCCTGATCGCGGTCCGGCCCGCGCGGGCCGGTCCCCTCACGCCGTCTCGATCGTTCCATCGGGCCGACGCGCGAACCGCCCCGCCTCTCGCGGGTGCACGGGCTCGGTGCTCGCCCACGACCAGCCGCCGAACTGGGTGGTCTGGTAGTCGCGGATCGCCTCGTTGATCTGCTGCTTCGTGTTCATCACGAACGGACCGCGCTGCACGACCGGCTCGCCGATCGGCTGGCCCTGTAGCATCAGGAGCTCGACGCCGGTCTCGCCGCCGTCGAGCGCGACGCTCGCGTCGGCGCGGACGGTCGCGACGGTCTGCGCCTGCACCGCGGTGCCCGACAGCGCGTACGCACCACCCGCCACGTGATAGAGCCAGCGGTTCGCGCCGGCGCTCGCGGGCGGCAACGTGAAGCGAGCACGCGGTGCGAGCTTGATCGTCCAGATCGCGACGTCGCTGGCGGGCTTCGCGGCCCACGAGCTCGGCGGTGGCGGCGCGGCGCGCACGCCGTCGAGCACGCCCGCGACGACGGTGACGGTGACGCCGGGCGGCGTGATGCGCGGGACGACGCGGTCCCACAGCATCGAGAAGTGCGGCTGCGCGAACTTGTCGGCCGCGGGCAGGTTGAGCCAGATCTGGAACAGCTCGACCGGGTTCGCCGCCGCGCGGTCGACGAGCGGGAACATCTCGGCGTGCTGGATGCCGGCGCCCGCGGTCAGCCACTGCACGTCGCCCTTGCCGTAGCGTGCGGTCGCACCGAGGGAGTCCGAGTGATCGAGCAGGCCGCGCCGGACGACCGTGACGGTCTCGAAGCCGCGGTGCGGATGCTGCGGGAAGCCCGGCACGCGGCGACCGTGATACATGCGCCAGCCGTCCTTGCCGGTGAAGTCCATGCCGAGGTCGCGGCCGTCGAGCGGAGCGGCGGGGCCGAGCACGTCGTTGCCGAGCGGGTAGGCGTCGTCGTGGTGCACGCAGAACAGAAACGGATCCGGCGTGGGCCACGGCTGCGGCGCGGGCGGCAGCGCCTGCACGCCGAGCAGTGGGCTCGCCTCCGTCGGCCGCGAGCACCCGACCAGCGGTACGGCCGCACCGGCGGCGATCCACCGGAGCGCACTTCGACGAGACAGCACCGTCACGAGCGCCAAGGTTAGCGCGGGTCGCGCAGAAGAGAAACGTGGTCCTTCGCCGCGCCGGGGAGGTACACGCGGCGGGCGTCGGCGGCGACCACGATCGGCCCGAGCGCGCGCGTCGTCATCTTCGACCACGCGCGGCCGTCCCAGCGCTGCACGGGAACGAAGCTCCCCGACAGCCAGACGTCGTCGGGCGCGGTGCCGGAGATCGTGGAGCCGCGGACACTCGGATCGAGGGTCCACGCCCCGCGCGCGAAGTGCAGGGTCCCCTCGTCGCCCGTCGCGAAGATCTCGTCGCCGACGAGCAGGAGCCCGCGCACCGTGCCCGCGATCGATGTCGCGCGGTGGAGCTCCGTCCACGCGCCGGCCGAGAGCTCCCAGATCGACGGCGCGCCGTGGCACGTGCCGCCCGCGAGCACGCGCGTCCCCGCGCCGGTGATCGCGTGAAAGGCGCACTCGGGCGGACGCGTCACCAGCATGGTGTCGAGCAGGGGCGCGCGGCCGAGCCAGCCGTCGGCGCCCTTCCAGCCGGCGGCGTACGTCGTGCCGTCGGGCGCGAGGTACACGCCGGGGAGGTCCTCGGCATCGGTCGCGTAGGTCAGGTCGTTCTGCAGATGACGGCGCACGACGGCCGCGACGATGGTGCCCTCGTCGTGCGTCGAGAACGCGTACGCGGTCGGCGTGCGCACGGAGAGCGCGCGGGGGCGGGTCGACGGTGCGTTGACGAGCCGCCACGCGCTGCCCGTCGGATCGATCGCCCAGATCGCCTTCGTCGTCGCGGCGTAGAGGATCCCGTCGTCGCCGATGCTGCTCGCGCCTGCCACCTCCCCGAGGCCGCCGGGCAGCGGGGCGAGATCGCCGAACGCGGCGCCGCTGAACCGGGAGAGCGGGCCACCGAAGGCGTAGAGCGTGCTCTTCCCGTCGTCACCGAGGAGCGCGCCGGGCGGCGCGAACCCGTCGATCTGCCCCGCGCGCCACCTCACCGCGGTGCCATCGGCGCGGCGCGCGTAGACCGCGTCGCCGGCGACCGCGAGGTCGCGGAACTCGCCGGGCGCGAGCGTGTCGATCCGCCCGTTCTGCCAGCGGCTCAAGCTGCCCGAGGTCGCGATGTACGCGGCGGTGTCGGTGAAGCGCAGCGCGATGATCGACGCATCGACGTTGAACGCCGGCGCGAAGCCGCCCGGCGTCAGCTCCTGGACGACGCTCCCGCCGGTGTGCACGAAGATGCGTCCCCCGAGGCCGGTGTGGATCGTTCCGCAGTTGCCCGGCTCGGTCGCGATCCGCGCCCACGACATCGCGAACCGCGCGATCGAGCACCCGTCGAGCGCGAGCACGTTGCCGTCGCTCGTGACGGCCATCGTGGTCACGCGGTTCAGGATCGCCGCCGGCGGCGTGACGTCGACGACCCCGGCCGGGGTGACCTCGAACACGCGCACCCCACTGCGCGCGAACACGCGACCGCCGCCGCCGCCGAGCTGGTCGACGGTCATCGCGATGCCGAGGTCAAACGCGCCGCCGTGCACCTCGAGCCGCGCCGGGCTGCGGGTGCCGGCGGCCAGGACCGTCCCATCGGTCCACAGCGCGGCGACCTGCGCGTCGATCACGGTCTCCCAGCCGAACCGCGTGCACGGCGAGGCGTCGAGCTCGCAGTCGGCCGCGCAGGCGGGACGGCCGAGGTCGTACCCGAGGTCGACGCACTGCGCGGCGAACGGCGCGGCTCCGTCGCAGGCCTCGTGAAGGGGCGGATCGATCACGCTGTCGCCACAGGTCGCGGGCTCGCAGAGCCGCACGCCCGCCAGATCCGCGCAGCGGCCCGCGAGGTTATCGACCGAGCAGGCTTCGCCGATGGTCCGGTCCGCGCACTCGTCGATCGAGTGTTGCGTTACGCAACGTGCGCCGTCGACGCACTGCTGTCCCGAGGGACAGGACAGGGCTCCGCAGGGAACCAGGTCAGCCTCGACGCAGCCGGCGAGGAGCAGCGCCACGCAGGCGGTCCGGAGCACGGGCCGATCATACGCGAGATCCCTTGTCGCGCCGCCCGGGCCGGCCTAGCCTGCGCCGCATATGGCGAAGGTACGCATCGGCATCAACGGTTTTGGTCGGATCGGTCGCGGCTTCGTGCGCTGCCTGGCGGCGCAGAAGGACGTGTTCGATCTCGTCCTCATCAACGACCTCACCGACGTCGGCACGCTCGGCCACCTGCTGAAGCACGACTCCGTGCACGGCAAGTACCCGGGCACCGTCGAGGTCAAGGATGGCGGCCTCGTCGTCAACGGCGACCACGTCAAGATCAGCGCGCAGAAGGACCCGGCGCAGATCGGCTGGAAGGACGCCGGTGTCGACATCGTGATCGAGTCGACCGGCAAGTTCGTCGACAAGGAGGGGTGCAGCAAGCACCTCACCGGCGGTGCCAAGAAGGTCCTCATCAGCGCGCCCGCGAAGGGCCCCGACGTCACGCTCTGCATGGGCATCAACACCGAGGTCTACAAGCCCGCCGAGCACCACATCATCTCCAATGCGTCCTGCACGACGAACTGCCTCGCGCCAGTCGCGAAGGTGCTGCACGAGCAGTTCGGGATCGTGTCGGGCATCATGACGACGATCCACAGCTACACGAACGACCAGCAGATCCTCGATCTGCCGCACAAGGACCTCCGCCGCGCGCGCGCGGCGGCGCTGTCGATGATCCCGACGACGACCGGCGCCGCGAAGGCGCTCAAGGAGGTCCTCCCCGCGATGGCCGGCAAGCTCGACGGCCAGGCGATCCGCGTCCCGACGCCGAACGTCTCGCTCGTCGACCTCACCGTGAAGCTCGAGAAGAAGGGCACCGCGCAGGAGATCAACGACGCGTTCAAGAAGGCCGCCGCGGGGCCGCTCGCCGGCATCCTCGCCGTCAGCGAGGAGCCGCTCGTGTCGTGTGACTTCAACGGCGACCGCCACAGCTCCACCGTCGATGCCGCTCTCACCAGCGTGGTCGGCGACCTCGCGAAGGTGATGAGCTGGTACGACAACGAGATGGGCTACAGCCAGCGGCTGTTCGATCTCGCGAAGTTCGTCTCGGAGCGCCTGTAATGGGCGGTCCGTCGCTCCCCGGCGGCATCAAGCACGTCGAGCAGCTGCCCGTCGAGGGCAAGCGCGTGTTCGTGCGCGTCGACTTCAACGTGCCGCTCGACAAGAAGACGAAGCAGATCACCGACGACGCGCGCATCCGGGCGACCCTGCCCACGCTCGAGCACCTCGTGAAGCGCGGCGCGCGCATCGTGCTCGGCAGCCACCTCGGCCGGCCCGACGGCCAGGCCAAGCCGGAGTTCTCGCTCGAGCCCGTCGCTGCGCGCCTCGCCGAGCTCCTGAAGCAGGACGTCGCGCTCGCCGACGAGCCGGTCGGCGACGGTGCGCGCAAGGTCGTCAGCGACCTGCGCGACGGCCAGATCGCGATGCTCGAGAACCTCCGCTTCGATCCGGGCGAGGAGGGCAACGACGAACAGTTCGCGCGCACGCTCGCGTCGTACTGCGACCTCTATGTCAACGACGCCTTCGGCACGGCGCACCGCGCGCACGCGTCGACCGCCGGGATGGTCAAGTTCGTCGGCGAGAAGGGCGCGGGCTACGTGATGGCCAAGGAGATCGACTTCCTGTCGCGTCTGCTCGGCGAGATCGATCGCCCGTACGTCGCGGTGCTCGGCGGCGCGAAGGTGTCCGACAAGATCGAGGTGCTCGACGCGCTGCTCGAGCGCGTCAACGCGATCGTGATCGGCGGCGCGATGGCGAACACGTTCCTGGTCGCGCAGGGCAAGGCGATGGGCAAGAGCAAGGTCGAGGCCGACAAGCTCGCGAACGCCCGCAACTTCCTGCGCAAGGCGAGCGAGAACAAGGTCGCCGTCCACCTGCCGACCGACGTGATCGTCGCGGCCGGTCTCGACGACGCGGAGGGGAGCAAGCCGGTGTCGGTCGATGCGATCCCCGAGGAGTCGATGGCGCTCGACATCGGCCCGGCGACCGCCGAGGCCTACAAGAAGGTGCTCGGCGCCGCGCGCACGGTGTTCTGGAACGGCCCGATGGGCGTGTTCGAGAAGCCGAAGTTCGCCGCGGGCACGAACGCGATCGCGCGCGCACTGGCCGAGAACAAGCTGGCGCTGACCGTGGTCGGCGGCGGTGACTCGGCGGCCGCGATCGCGCAGGCCGGGCTGGCCGACAAGGTCAGCCACGTGTCGACGGGCGGCGGTGCGTCGCTCGAGTTCGTGCAGGGCCTCGACCTGCCGGGCATCGCGGCGCTCCGTCCGTGATGCGCGCGGCGAACCCTGTTCGCGCGACGCGCTAACGGCTCAGTTGGCGTCGTTGATGCCGAAGAACCCGCGGATCTTTCCGAGCAGGTCCTGCTTGGCGGTCTGCATGCGCTTGCGGCGCGTGTCGTCCCGCTCGTCGCGTGCGGCGGAGAGCGCGGAGCGACGCTGGACGAGCACCTCCGCGATCTGATCGGCGATCTCCGGTGTGTGCTTGAGGATGCGCTGGAACGCATCCTTGGTGACGCGGTAGGTGACGAGGTCGGTCGCGGCGACCACGGTCGCGGTGCGCGCCTCGCCGGTCATGAGCGACATCTCCCCGAAGAACTGGCCGGGCCGCAGCGTCGCGACCTCGCGCGCCTCGCGGCCGCTGCCGATGCGCACCGTGGCCTCGCCGCGCACGAGCATGTAGAGCCCGTCGTCCCGGTCGCCCTCGCGGGTGACCGCCTCGCCGGTGCCGAACGGCGCGTACTGGAGCTCGTGCGCGAGCTCCTTGCGCAGCGCCTCCGGCAGCCCGCGGAACAGATCGACCGAGGCGAGCGCCGTCAGTCGCTCCTGCATGTCCTCGGCCTCCTTGCGCTGCTCGCGCTCGACGGTCTCGTGCGTGAGGAAGACCGTCGAGGCGGGGATCGACAGCGGGATGCCGGCGCGGCGCAGCGCGTACCACGCGCGCACGCGGACCTGCGAGTCGGTGCCGTCGTCGACGTTGAGATCCGTGAGCCAGTAGCGGATCGCGTACACGCCGAAGCTGTCCCGGACACCGAAGAAGATCACCTGCGGCGCGGGCTCCGCGGCGACGTTCCTCGGCAGATCGCCGCGCAGCGCCTCCTCGATCGCGCGGATCACGTCGTTCGGCGGCGTGCGGAAGTCGATGAACAGCTCGATGTGCCGGCGCCACTGCTGCGGCTCGCCGAGGCGCTGGCCAAGGATCATCACCTGGCTCTTCACGAGCGTGCCGTTCGGGATGATCACGGTCTCCCAGTTGCGGGTCTCGATCGCGGTGTAGCGCCAGCGGATCTCGGTGACGCGGCCCACCGGCTGCCCCGGGCCGAGCGTGATCCAGTCGCCGACCTTGACGCTCTTGTCGAGCTGCACGGACAGGCCGCCCATCACGTTGCCGAGCGTGTCCTGGAGCGAGAAGCCGATCACCGCGGTCAGCACGGCGGATGTCGTGATGAGGCCCGCGACGGAGAAGCCCGCCTTCTTGCCGACGACCACGAACACGACGACGACACCGACGGCGGTGATCAGGTCCACGAGGATCCGCGGCAGCGTGAAGCCGACGCGCGGCAGGAGCACGCGGAACGCGGCCGTGATGCCGAGGTTCACGACCAGCAGGAGCTCGAACGCGAACGCGACCGTCTCCGCGATGTGCGTGTCGTACTCGCCGGCGGCCTGCCCGGCGGCGACGAACAGCGAGACCGCGTGCCCGAACAGCAGCGTCGTCGCGGCACGCATGTGATACCGCTCGACGCCCTTCGTCCGGTTCACGACGACGCGCACGATGATGTAGGCGAGGACGACGAACGCCGTGCGGTAGTCCCACAGCAGATCGAGCAGCGCCCGCCAGAAGCCCATCGTGGTCGAGTCTACCGCGGCCGCGAGAGGTACGTCTCGACCAGGGCCGTCACGGCCTTGTCGTGGGGCGAGCAGGGCTTCCTGCCGGTGAGCGCGCCGACCCGCTGTCCGCCGGCGGTCACCGTGCCGTCGGGCGCCTCCGCGAACGTGTGCTTGACCTCGATCGGCTTGTCCCCGCGCTGCTTCGTCGCGATCACCGCGCCGCTCTGCTTGATCGTCCACGCGTCGAGGTCCGCGGAGCCCGCGAGCTCGTACGGCGCGCCGCCCCCCGCCGGCGTGAACGTCAGCGCGATCTGGATCGTCGGCGCCGCGATCACCAGCGCGGCGAACAGCCGCGCGCCATCCTCGCTCTCGGTCCCGGTCACCGTGCCGAGCGCGACCTCCGGATGTCCCGGATTGACGAGCCTCACCGCGCCGCCGTCGCCGACGGTGATCGTCCACGGCAGCGGCGCGACCTTGTAGCTCCTGCCGGTCCGCTCGACGCCGGTCCACGACAGCGTCTGGCCGCCGACCTTGACCTCCCCGCCCGCGACCGCGCCGACGGGGCCGCACGGTCCGTCGAGCCCACCGTCCTCGTGCAGCGCGAGCAGGCGCTCGCCGCCCGGCGTCTTCCATTCGAGCGGCACGACCTTGACGGCGATCGGCGTCGGGGCGACCGAGCCCGCGGCGCTCGCCGAGCCCGTCGCCGGAGACGGGGAGGGCGGCGTCTCGTCGGAGGACGTCTTCTTCGAGCCGCATCCGGCGAGCACGATCATCGCGAGCAGCGCGGCCTTCACGCCGGCATCATCGCTCATCTGAGTGCCGCGCGGATCAGTCGGTCCCGCGAAGCATCCGGTCGAGCTCCGCCTTGCTCGAGACGCCGAGCTTCTCGTACAGGTTCGCGAGGTGGCGGCGCACGGTCGCCGGGGCGATGCGAAGGCGATCGCCGATCTCGCGATGGGACTCCCCGAGGGCGAACGCCTCCGCGACCTCGCGCTCGCGTTCGGTCAGGTCGTCGGCAGCGACGCGCAGGCGAGCGTGGACGAGCCGCGCATCCTCCGCGGCATCGACCCGCACGGCGATGCGCCGTCCGACGTGGCGCCCGGTGCCCGTCGGGATGGCCTCCCACAGCGGCGGGGGGACGAACGGCCCGCTCCACGCCGGCCATTCGGCGCGCAAGACGTCGACGACGCCCGGCTCGGCCTCGAGGATGAGGCCGGCTGCGCTCGTGATGGCTGTCAGCTGGCCATGGCCGCCGCGGACGCGCGTCAGCGTCCGCAGCTCGCCGATCCGCGCCGTGCGACTCGCGGCGAACAGGTGCGGCGAGACCAGCTCGTTGGCGACGCGCTCGGTCTCGGAGAACGGCGGGCTCGCGGCCGAGCGGTAGATCGACATGACCCAGAACAGTCCGGCGTCGGCGTAGACATGGGCCGTGCTCTGGAGGTGCTCGATGTCGAACGCCGCGCAGTGCTTCCGCACGCCGTCGCAGCCCTCGTAGAACGGGCCGCTCGCCGAGACGCTGATCGTCGTCCCCGGCGCGGCGGTCGTCGCGTAGACGAGCCGGTCTTCAGTCTTGATCGCCTCCCAGCTCGCCATCAGCTCCGGGGGCTTGTCGAACAGGAACACGTCGTGCGCCTGCGGGTCGCCGCGCTGGATCGTGCCGACAGCGAACAGCCCACCGTCGAACGGCACCAGCGTGCGGAAGCGCTCGAGCGCGACTCGCTGCATCGCGCGATAGCCGAGCTCGTGGGAGCGCGCGTGCAGCTCGAGGAGGAAGGTCGTGATCTGACGGGTGTCGGGCCCGGTACTCGCGGCCATGGCCCACTATACGCGTCACTCGGCGATGCGAGTCACCAGCACGAAGCCATCGCGGCCACCCCGGGGGGCGTCGACGAGATGGCCGGTGGTGAAGCCGACGAGCGCGATGCCGCCGCAGGTGTCCATCGCGACCGCGGCCGGACGGTCGTCTCCGTCGCTGGTCCACAGCTCGTTGACCAGCTCGTTGCCCGCGGCGTCGAGCACGATCAGAAACGCGTCGACATCGCTCCGCGTGGGGTCGGCCGTCGCGGTGTTGCCGACGATCGCGATCCGCCCCTGATCGTCGACCGCGAGATCCGTGACGTGATCGTCGCCGGCGCCGCCGTACTGCATCGTCCACCGCGGCTCCCCGGTCGTGCCGTCCAGCACGCCGACGACGGCGTCGAGACCGCCATGGGCGGACGCGCCCAGGGGAAGGGCCGAGCTGCCGGCCCACAGCACGTCGCCGCCGGGCAGGATGTCCACCGCGGTGACCATGTCGAAACCGCGGCCCGAGAGCTGACGCCGCCACAGGCGGCCCGCGTCGCGGTCCCACGCGGTGACGAACATGCCCTGCTCGTCGCCGTCGAGAATGTCGCCGCCGGCGACGATCTGCGCGGCCGAGACGTCGACGGAGCGGTAGATCTCGTTCGCGACGTCTCGGCGGCTGGTGAACCAGAGCGGCGAGGCGCTGCCGTCACCGATGTCGTACACCGCGAGGAACGGGTCCATCGAGCTCCCGCCCTCCGGCCGCGTGGTCTGCGCGTGGCCCGCGACGGCGAGCAGACCGCCGTCGCCGACCGCGACGCCGTGCGCGTATTCGGACGAGCCGTCGAGACCGCGCGCTCGCCGCTCCAGCCCGCCGGTCGCGGTGAGCTCGCCGATCACCCAGTCGAAGCCGCCGTGCCCCGGCAGATCCGGGAGCTCTCCGTTGGCGCGGCCCACCGCGTGAATCGCGCCGGTGTCGGGGGCGATGGCGATCGACTCGAGCGAATCGGTGCCGGTCGAATCCAGCACGCCGACCTGGCTCGTCGCGCTCAGGTCGGGCGCGAGCTCGAGCACGATCCCGCGCCCGCCGATCATGCCGTGCGGCGAGAAGCTCGCCCGCTCGTACCCGACCGCCAGGATCGAGCCGCTGCTCGTGATCACGACATCGCGAAGCTCCTCGTTCGCCGTCGTTCCGAACGAGGTACCGGCGGTCGGCACGGCGAGGCAGCGGCCGGGCGGAGGCTCGGGACGCGGGTCCCGGCCGGGCTCGGCCACGTCGGGTCGGTGTCCCGGACCGTCCGGTTCCGGCTGTGGCTGGGGTTCCGCGGTGTTGGCGGCGCAGGCGGCGAGCGCGAGGGCCAGGAGCGAAGCGAGGCGATGCATGCTCCCCGTGTAAGGCCGCCCCGCCCGCGCAGAAATGCACCATCTGCATCATGCGCGCAGCGCGCGGCCAGCGAGCCGGAGGCTCAGTTCTCCACGAAGGCCTTGAGGCGCTTGCTGCGCGACGGGTGGCGCAGCTTGCGGAGCGCCTTCGCCTCGATCTGGCGGATGCGCTCGCGCGTCACCTCGAAGTCCTGACCGACCTCCTCGAGGGTGTGGTCGGACTTCTCGCCGATGCCGAAGCGCATGCGGAGGACCTTCTCCTCGCGCGGCGTCAGCGTGGCGAGCACCTTGCGGGTCTGGTCGGCGAGGTTCACGGAGATCACGCTCTCGCTCGGCGAGATGATGCTCTTGTCCTCGATGAAGTCGCCGAGGTGGCTGTCCTCCTCCTCGCCGATCGGGGTCTCGAGCGAGATCGGCTCCTTCGCGATCTTCAGGACCTTGCGGACCTTGTCGAGCGGCAGCTCCATGCGCTCGGCGATCTCCTCGGGAGTCGGCTCGCGGCCGAGCTCCTGCACGAGGTAGCGCGTGGTGCGCACGAGCTTGTTGATCGTCTCGATCATGTGGACCGGGATGCGGATCGTGCGCGCCTGGTCGGCGATCGCGCGGGTGATCGCCTGGCGGATCCACCACGTCGCGTACGTCGAGAACTTGTAGCCGCGCTTGTACTCGAACTTGTCGACCGCCTTCATGAGGCCGATGTTGCCCTCCTGGATCAGGTCCAGGAACTGGAGGCCGCGGTTCGTGTACTTCTTCGCGATCGAGACCACGAGGCGGAGGTTCGCCTCGACGAGCTCGCTCTTCGCGCGGTCGGCCATCCGCTCGCCCTCGTGGAGGTCGCGGTAGGTCGTGCGCAGCTCGGGGGCGGCGCCGCGCGCCTCCTCCTCGATCAGGGCGACCTTGCGCATCGCCTGCTTGATCTGCTCCTCCATCTCCTCGAAGTCGGCGACCGTCATCATGGTCTTCTTGCCGACCGCGCGGGCGCGCGCGGGGTTCGCGCGCATCTCGCGGAGCGTCTTGCGGATCTCGTTCGCCGGCATGCCGGCCTTGCGCTCGCAGTCGCGCACCTCGAGCTCGGCCTTGTCGAGCTTGATGATGATGTTCTTCAGCTGCGCGACGATGCGGTCGACCGTGGGCTTGTTGAGGCGGAGATCGCTGAGCTCCTCGAACATCTGCGCGCGGTTGTCGCGCATCGCCTCCTTGGTCTTCTTCTTCTTGCCCTCGGTGTCGTGCTCGCCGAGCTTCTCCTCGAGCTTCTCGGTGTCGCGCTGGAGCTTCTTGACCTTGTCGATGATCTTGCAGACGCGGTCGACGTAGAACTGCTCGTTGAACTCGGCCTCGTCCTCGTCGATGTCCTTGACGACGTCCTTGACGCGGACCTTGCCGTGGCGGAGGCGCTCGCCGATCGCGATCAGCTCCTCGACGGCGACCGTCGAGTTGAGCACCGCCTGCAGCATCTTGCGCTCGCCGTCCTCGATGCGCTTCGCGATCTCGACCTCGCCCTCGCGGGTGAGCAGCGAGACCGAGCCCATCTTCCGCAGGTACATGCGGACGGGGTCGGACGTGCGCGAGTACGCGTACTCCTCGTCCTCGTCGACCTCGTCCTTCTCGTCCTTCTCGGCGCCGATGCCGAGCGAGTCCTTCGGAGGCGAATCGACGATCGAGTGCGAGTCGGCGCCGCGGCGGTTGCCGGAGCCGTCGACGACCTCGATGCCGTGCTCGCCGAGCGCGGACAGCCAGCCATCGATCTGATCGGTGGAGACCACGTCCTCGGGCATGTGGTCGTTGACCTCGTCGTACGTGACGAAGCCCTTCGACTTGCCGAGCTCGATCAGCTTGTCGCGCATCGAGTTGCCATCGCGCGCGTTGCCGAGGGCAGCGCCGCCGCGCTTGCTCTTGCGCGTCTCGGCCTCCATCGCGGCCGCATCGGCCTCGGTCGACGCGCTCGGCCGCTTGACCGGCGGCAGCGTCAGGTCGTCATCGTCGTCGTCGGCGACGAAGTCGGCCAGCGGGACCGCGTCGTCGTCGTCGAGGTCCATGCCCATCGGCTTCTGTGCGGCCTTGCCGCCCTTGGGCGCGGGACCCGGCTTGCCGGCCTTCTTGGCGGGCGGCGGCGCGAAGTCGTCATCCTCGTCGTCATCGCCGTCGAATCCGTCGTCGTCCTCGTCGCGCGCCTTCGTGGCCGATTTCTGGCCCGCCTTCGCGGCCGGCTTCTGCGCCCCCTGCACCTTCCCACCCCCGGCCTTCGCAGCGGCGTCCTTCTTCGGCTCCTTCTCGGCCTTCGCGTCCTTGGCGTCGGCCTTCTTGGCGCCCTCCGGCTTCTTCGCGGCGGCGTCCGGCTTCTTCGCGGCGGTCGGCTTCGCAGCCGGCTTGGACTTGGGTGCAGTGGTGGTACGGGCCATGACTAGTCGACCTGCTTTCCTTGAGACTCGGAAGCCTTCTCTTGTCGCCTCGCAAGCTCGGCGAACTCTTCCTTGATGCGCGCGGCGAGCTCGTGATCGCCCTTGCGCTCGGCGACGGCCAGCTGCGCGAGCAGCCGCGCGCGGTCGCGATCGCCCGCGCGGCCCGCCTCGGCCATCGTCCT
>JAEUJX010000009.1 GCA_016794545.1 Myxococcales bacterium | reverse complement strand
CGCTTCGGCAGGATGCGCGGTGCGCCCGGCCCCCAGTTCGCGGTCGGCTCGCGATCGAACGTGGATTCCTCGTCGGCCAGCCGCGGCGGGTTGCCCTTGCTCCCGGCGAGCCGCCGCGCGGCCTCCTCGAGCTGCAGCTTGACCTGCTGGGCCGCGCCCTCGGTCTGCTCGCCGACGTGGATGCCCCACGGTCCGTTGACGTCGATGCCGGCCGGTCCGATCGCGAGCTCGATGCCGTAGAGCACGATCGTCGGCCGCGTCTGGTCGCGGCTCTCGGCGAACGCGCGCATCAGCACCCGCTGCTCGGCCCACTTCTCGGTGATCACCATGACGGACCGGTAGTGGCTGGGCGGCGCTCCTGGAGCCCGCAACCAGACATCGACAAACCGGATCTGCGCCATCGGCCCACGGAATCATAACGCGGCGCGCGGAGTTGTGGCAGGTTCGGCGGCGGATGCGCACCGGCCGCCTCGAGCTGGCGATCTTTGCCACCGCGCTCGTCGCGCTCGTCGCCACCGCCACCGGTGGCCCGGGCTGGGACGCCGCGTCGGCTCACGCGGTGCTCGCGGCGCACCTCGAGCGCACCGCGTCGGCGCCGCTCTACGGCGTCCTCGCCGCCGGCGCCGCGCAGCTCCCGGCCGGCGAGATCGGCTTCCGCCTCGCGCTGCTCTCGGCGCTGATCGGCGCGGCCACGCTCGCCGGCGTCGTCGCCGCCGCGCGCGCCATGCTCTCGAAGCAGCGGAGCACGACCGCCGGCTCCGCCGGGGCGCGCAGCGCCGCCTGGGGCGGTGCGGAGGGTGTCGCCGGAGCCATCGCCGCCGTGCTGCTCGTCCTCGCGCCGCCGTTCCGCGAGGCCACGGCCGCCGCATCGCCCTCGCTGCTCGCCGCGGCCGGGGCGGTGTGGGCACTCGCCGGCGTGCTCGGCAACCGGCTGCCGGTCGCGCTCCTCGGCTGCACGGCGGTGCTCGGGAGCGCGCCGTGGCTCGGAGCCGCGATCACGATCGCGGTGTTCGCTCGGCTCGCGCGGACCGGGGCGCGCCGCGATCACCTCTCCCTCGGAGCCGGCGCGATCGGCCTCGTGCTCGTCACGCTGTGGCTCGGCGCGCTCGGCTCCCTGCCCGAGCTCGATCCCAGCCTGACCGCGATGGTCGCCGCGACCGGGCGCGGTTCCGCCGCGATCCTCGTCGGTGCGGGCCTGCTCGGCGCGGCGTTCGGTGCCGCGACCGGCCTCGCCCCCGCGCGGATCGTCAGCGCCGCGATCGCGCTCGCGCTCGCGCACGCGATCGTCGTCGACCCCGCCCCCGCGCCCGTGCTCGCGCTGCTCGCGGTGGGCGTGGCGGTCGTGCCCTCGGCCATCGCGCGCGTCGCGGGCACCGAGCGCCGCGCCCTGGTCTCCGCCCTCGCCGGCCTGCCGCTCCTTGGAGCCGCGTTCGCGACCGGCGCGCAGCTCCGCATCGACGACCCGGGCGATGCGCCCGCGCGCCTCGCGACCGACGTGATCGGCGAGCTGCCGTCGGGCCCCGGCGTGATCGTCGCGACCAGCGGCACCGCGCACGTCGCGATCGCGTACGCGCAGGGCGTCGCGGGGGCGCGTCCCGATCTCGCGCTCGTGCCTCCGCTCGCGCCGATCGTCGCGGACGCGGTGATCGCCGACGCGCTGCGCGCGAAGCAGCTCGCGGTGTCGGACGTGCCCGCCGTCGGGCGCCTCGATCCCGCGCGCGCGCTCCCGCGCGGCCGCGGCTTCGAGCTCCGGCTCGACGTCATCGAGCCGATCGAGGTGCCGCCACCGCCGGCGACCTACGCGTCGGCCACGGGCGACCGCGCGGCCGTGGCGCTCGCGCTCGCTCGCGCCCGCTACGAGGCGAGCCACGGCCGGCTCGACGCTGCCGCCCGCGCGGCCGGCCTCACGTCCCGGTTCGGCGCCGCCGAGCTCGCGATGCTGGCCACCACCGCGCCCTCGCGCGCCCGCCCCGCGCTGTTCGGCCTCCTGCCCCGTCTCGCCGAGCCGGCGTCGGCGCGCTGGCGCCTCGAGCTGTTCGGGGACGACCTCGCGTGGGTCGCGGGGATCGACCAGCCGCTCGTCGAACAGCCACCCGCGCGAAAGCTGCACGGGCTGTGGCGCGAGGTGCTGGCCGGGCGGCTCCCGGCGGACGATCCGGCGATCGCGGCGCTCGGTCCCGAGGCGGTCGCGGCGACCCGCGAGCTCGTCGCCGCCGTCCGCCCGGCGCCCTGATCGACCCCGAAAAGAGAACCGCCCGGCTGACCTGGGGGAGGTTGCCGGGCGGGACCCGCTAGGGAGCGGGGGTCATGTACCGGCCCCTGGCGCGGGTGGAACGCCAGAGGTCCGACGGAAGCGAGCAGCGGTGCTGCACACGCGGTACCAACCCGCGGGGAGCGAACGTTTCGCGGAGTTGGCGCTCGAGCTCGGGTATTTCGGAGGACCCCGCTGCGCGTGTTTGCCACACCGCGCGGCCGCGCGCGGACACCTGCGCACGCCCTGGTACAGCGCCTGATGGCACCTCGACTGCACGTCGTCGGGACATGCCGCAGCACCCACGCACCTACGACGACATCATTCGCCGCACCGTTCCGGAGCCCGATTCGTCGTTCCGTCCGACCACGGATCAGGAGCGCGCGGCGTTCGAGGGCGAGCGGGTCCTCTCCACCGACGAGCAAGTGCTCCACGACAAGGTGGCCGCCGCGCTGCGTGGCTCGGGGCTCGATCTCGCGGAGGTGTCGATCGAGATCGACGGCACGCAGGTCACGCTACGCGGCCGGGTCGACGACCACCACACGTTGCCGCTGCTCGAGAACGCGGTCCGTGGTGTTCCGGACGTCGGCGACATCGTCGATCGGGTGGTCGTCGATCCGGGGCGGTGATGCGCGACTTCTTCCGGCGCGCCGCGAAAGGCGATCGCGTCCGCGATCGACTCGGAGGCCCATCGCGCGGCCCGACGTGACGGAATCGCGCACCCGGGCGCGCTGCTTCGCCCACCGAGCGCCAGCGCACGGTGCAGGTCCAGTAGGTAGCTGGATCTGTGTCGTGGGAGCCCTCAGAGGGTTCGGCATGCGGCTGGCATGTAGGCTGCACGACCCCGAATGCATAACCATAGGAGATAGCCATGTTTTCCTGGGCGATTGCATTCTTCGTCATTGCACTGATCGCGGCGTTCTTCGGCTTCGCGGGCGTCGCCGCGTCGGCCGCGGGCATCGCGAAGATCATCTTCGTTGTCGCGCTCATCTTGGCGATCGTCAGCCTCGTGGCTGGTCGCCGGCCCGCCGTATGAGCACGACCGGTAGGGTCCAGGGGTAGCCTGGACTCGCTTGGCGGCAGAAAGGTATGACCTCGCTGTGAACGGAACCATCTTGATCGTCGACGATGACGACGACACCGCTGTCCTCCTCCGCGACTCGCTGAGGAAGCGCGGCTTTGATGTCGATGCCGTCAACTCGGCCCAGCAGTGCCTCGAGCACCTGCGGACCGATCCCGCAGACGTGGTCGTGACGGACGTCCAGATGACCGGCATGTCGGGCATCGAGCTCTGTCAGGAGCTGCGCCAGCGCTACCCCGACCTGCTGCCCATCGTCTTGACCGGACAGGGCGGTCTCGAGACCGCGATCGCCGCGATCCGCGCCGGCGCGTACGACTTCATCACCAAGCCGGTGAAGGTCGACGCGCTCGCGATCGCCGTCGGCCGCGCCCTCGAGCACCTCTCGCTCAAGCGCGAGGTCAAGCGCCTCCGCACCGCGGCCGACCGCGACATGCCGATCGACGGCATCGCCGGTTCGAGCCCCGCGATCCGCGAGACCATCGAGATGATCCGCCGCGTCGCCGACAGCGACGCGACGGTCCTCGTCACCGGCGAGTCCGGCACCGGTAAGGAGCTCGTGGCCAAGGCGCTGCACAACCTGTCGCCGCGCCGCGACCAGCCGTTCGTCGCCGTCAACTGCGCCGCGATGCCGGCCCCACTCCTCGAGAGCGAGCTGTTCGGTCACGTCCGCGGCGCGTTCACGGATGCGAAGCGCTCGCGCGCGGGTCTGTTCGTGCAGGCGGGCGCCGGCACGATCTTCCTCGACGAGATCGGTGAGATGCCGATCGAGATGCAGGTCAAGCTGCTGCGCGTCCTCCAGGAGCGCAAGGTCCGCCCGGTCGGCGGCGACGAGGAGGTGCCGTTCGAGGCCCGCGTCGTGACCGCCACCAACCGCGACCTCGAGACCGAGGTCGACGAGAAGCGGTTCCGCGAGGACCTGTTCTATCGCATCAACGTCGTCGCGATCCCGGTGCCTCCGCTCCGCTCGCGCGCCGGTGACATCCTCCTGCTCGCGCAGTTCTTCCTGAAGCGGATCGCCGCGCGCACCAACAAGCCGGTGCAGGGCATCAGCGGACCGGCGGCGCGCCTGCTCATGGACTACGACTGGCCCGGCAACGTCCGCGAGCTCGAGAACTGCATGGAGCGCGCGGTCGCGCTGTGCCGTCTCGACGAGATCACCGTCGACGATCTGCCCGCGAAGGTGCAGGAGCACCAGTCGAGCAAGATCGTGATCACCACGGAGAGCCCCGGCGAGCTGATCACGCTCGACGAGATGGAGCGCCGCTACGTTCGCCAGGTGCTGAACGCGGTCGGCGGCAACAAGACCCACGCCGCACGCATCCTCGGGATCGACCGCCGGTCGCTGTATCGCCGGCTCGAGGAGCCACGTCACGAGCAGAAGCCCGCGCCGTCCGGCACGGGCGAGAGCCACCCACGGATGCCGGCCGCGGCCTCGGTGCCGCCGCCATCGAATGGTCACGCCTCCGGCGGTGCCGGAGCCGCTGGCCCGACGCGGCCGGAGGGTGCCGAACCAGGCTGAGAACGGAGTGCGGGATGAAGGCGCAGCGGATCCATCTCCTGCTCGTCGAGGATGACGACCTCGACGTCATGAACGTCCACCGGGCGCTGTCGCAGGCGCCGGAGGTCGCGTCGATCACCGTCGCTCGCGACGGCGTCGAGGCCCTGACGATGCTGCGTGCCGGCGAGCTGGGCATCGAGCGCCTCGTCGTGCTCGTCGATCTGCGCATGCCGCGCATGTCGGGCCTCGACCTCCTGAAGGAGCTCCGCGCCGACCCCCGCCTCAAGCGTGTTCCGACGGTGGTGCTGACCACCTCGGATGACCCCCACGACCGAGACGCCGCGTTCTGTCTCGGTGCGGCCGGCTACTTCGTGAAGCCGGCGGCGCCGAGCCGGTTCCGCCAGATCATGGATGCCCTGCGCAGCTACTGGTCGGTCGCGGAGTTCGCGCCGCCGCCGTTCGCGGAGGCCACCGCCCGCACATGACCGAGCGGCTGAAGATCCTGATGATCGACGACGACGTCGTCGATCGCATGGCGATCCGGCGCGCGCTCGAGCAGAGCGGGCTGGTCTGCGACATCAGCGATGCGACCTCCGCCGGCGAGACCCTCGCGGCGGTGCGGCAGCAGACGTTCGACTGCCTGCTCCTCGATCACGACCTGCCCGGCATCACCGGCATCGAGATCGCGAAGCAGCTCCGGGCGACCGGCCACCTGACGCCGATCGTGTTCGTCACGGGCCAGCAGAACGAGGAGCTGCTCCAGGCCGCCGTCGACGCAGGCATCACCGACTTCTTTCCCAAGGGCGACCTCTCGCCGCGCCGCCTCGCGCTGCGCATCCGGTTCGCGATCCGCATCGGCCGCGCCGAGGCGGAGTCCGCCCGCTCGCTCGCGCAGGCCACCCAGGCCGCGCGCGTCCGCGACGACGTCCTCGCGGTCGTGTCGCACGATCTCCGCGGCCCGCTCCACGCGATCAGCCTCGCGTGCGAGGCGCTGCGCGAGGAGATCAGCGGTGACGCGCACCGCTACCTCGGGGCGATCGAGCGCGCGTCGCACCGCGCGGAGCGCCTGATCGCGGACCTGCTCGAGGCCTCCGCCATCGAGAACGGCGCGCTCACGCTCGCGCGCGGCACCGTCGACGCGAGTGCGATCGTCAAGCAGGCCGCCGCAGATCACGAGCTGCTCGCGAAGGAGACCGGCGGCAAGATCACCGCGAAGGTCCCCGACGACGTCACGATCGTGCTCGCGGATCGCGACCGCGTGCTCCAGGTGCTCGGCAACCTGATCGGTAACGCCCTCAAGCACGCGCGCGGGGCCCCGATCGACATCAGCGTCGCGCGCCGGGAGCGCGAGGCGGTGATCGCGGTGCGCGATCGGGGACCGGGCATCAGCGATGCCGAGCTGCCCCACGTGTTCAACCGCTACTGGAGCGGCCGCACCAGGAAGGGCGGCGCCGGGCTCGGCCTGGCGATCGCCAAGGGCATCATCGAGGCGCACGGCGGCAAGGTCGCCGTCGCGAGCCGCCAGGGCGAGGGCAGCGAGTTCTCGTTCACGCTGCCGCTGGCCGACGCTAGCCGCTGACCCCGGACAGCTCGCAGAGCTTGTCGAGGTTGTCGCTGATGCGATCGATCGCGTTGTCGATCCGGCGGAGCACGTCGGTCTGCGCGGGCGTCGGTGGGTCGTTCGCGAGCAGCGAGACGCCCATCGAGATCGCGTGCAGCGGCGAGCGCAGATCGTGGCCCGCGGCCTTCGCCACGCGGGCGCGCAGCTCCTCGAGCGTGGCGAGCTGCGCAGCTCCGACGAGGGTCAGGTCACCCGGCTGCGCGAGCGCGGCGAGCTCGGCGGCGGTCGCCGCGACGACCACCTCGATCCCGGGCACGCCCTGGAGGGCGTCCCGCGTGGAGGAATCGGCGTCGGCGATCAGGATGCGCACGCACGGGCAATAGCGCCCTCTCGTCGAGCGATCAAGTCACGTGGTGCGGGAGCGTGGCCCACCGAGCGCCGGAGTCACGATCGCGCGAGAACGCGCGACACGCCTTGCGTGCGCCCGTGGCACCCACCTTGCTGCATCTAGCGGGATGCCAGGACAAGTGCCGCCGCGGAACCAGGTCGACCCCGAGAACAGCAAGTTCGACGAGCGCGGGCGCTCGATCCCGACCAAGGACACCGGTCGAGAGTCCGATCCGATCCCGAGCAAGCGCCACCGCGAGCAGAAGCCCGGCGACGAGATCTCCGAGCCGAAGCTGTCGGGCGACGACCTCGCCAACCTCGCGGAGGATCCGCTGAAGAACGCCGAAGGCCCCGACGCCTGAGCCTCAGTCGTCGTTCGCTCGTCTGGGCGCGCGGATCACGGCGGTCGTCGCCGTGCGCTCCTCGACCATCTGCAGCGGCACCCCGTCGGTGCGGTCGAGCACGGCCTGCTGGCCCGAGATCCGGCGATGGGTCTCGGCCCGGAGCCGCGACAGCGCGACCTGCACGTCCGCGGCGGACGGGCGCTCCTCGTGGTTCTTCACGAGCATCTGCTCGACGAGCTCCACGAGCCCGTACGGGGCGTCGGGGCAGCGCGGGGCGAGCGCCGGCGCGGGCCGGTTGAGGTGCTGGACGAGGATCTCGACGCTGGTCGCGCCGAGGAACGGCGCGCGCCCGGTGAGCGCCTGGTAGGCGACCACGCCGAGGCCGTAGACGTCGCACGTGCCGTCGGTGGGACCGCCGCGCGCCTGCTCCGGGGACATGTACGTCGGCGTGCCGACCGCCTCGTTCATGTTCGTGAAGCGCGAGCCGGCGTGCGCGTGCGCGATGCCCCAGTCGATCACGCGGACGCGATAGCCGGGATCGTCGGGGGTGAGGAAGATGTTGTCGGGCTTGAGGTCGCGGTGCGTGACGCCACGCTCGTGCGCGGCCGCGAGCACTCCCGCCACGTCGTAGACGAGGTCGATCACGTCGTCGGGAGCGACGAGCTCGCGCTGCATCCGGTGCGAGAGCGACGTGCCCGCGATCAGCTCCATCGCGATCCACGGGCGCCCGTCGTCGAGGATCCCGCACTCGTAGAAACGCGGGATGCCCGGGTGCGAGACCGACGCGAGGATCGACGCCTCGCGCATCATGCGGTCCACCGCACGCTCCTGCGTCAGCTGGTCTTCGCGCATCACCTTGAGCGCGACGACACGGCCGGCGAGCGCGTGGCTCGCGCGGTACACCGAGCCCATGCCGCCGGTGCCCACCACGCGCTCGACGCGGTAGGACGACACCATGCGGCCAGGCGGCAGGGCGCCCTCGTCGAGAAGCTCCTCCGGATGGGACGCCGTGCTTGCCATGGAAACGAGGCGGAACACGAGCACACCGCGTGCCAGTGCCGCGCGACGTGCCGGGGGCCCGTGCGCCTGCGCCACGGCGGCGGTTCTCGTGGTGAAACCCCGACGACGACC
>JAEUJX010000006.1 GCA_016794545.1 Myxococcales bacterium | reverse complement strand
GCCCGCCGGCGGCATCACGCTGTGGGCGAGGGTGGCGTCGGAGGTCGCGCTCGATGCGTGGTGCGAGCGCGCCCGGGCGCGCGGCGTCGCGCTCGCGACCGCCAAGGACTTCGCGCTCGATGGCCGCCCGCGGCCGTTCCTCCGGCTCGCGTATGCGCGGTACTCCGAGGGCGAGCTCGCCGACGCGGTCCGCCGCATGCGCGATGCCTTGCCTCGCGGGCGGACTTCGCCGAGGCTGCCGGCATGACGATCGATCCGTGGACGTTCCAGCAGGCGCCGGCCTCGCCGCGCCGGGCGAACGTCACGCTGCTGGTGTTCGGGCAGGAGCTCGAAGAGGGGCCGCTGTCGCTCTCGAGGTTCGGCATCCCGACGCCCGAGTCGGTGGCGAACATCGACGTCCGGCGCCACGAGCGCGCGCGCGATCCCGCGTGGTTCGACGGCTTCCGCTCCGGTTCGATGCGCGCCATCGCGACCTCCGACCTCGGCCCGCGGATCGCCGCGCTCGACGCCGCGACCGTCGCGTGCTCGATCGCGCTCGACATCGACGGGCCCGCGGACCTCACGTATCTCCAGGCCGCGTGGGGCTACGCGCGGTACCTGATCGCGATGGGCGGATCGGTCGTGCTCGACGCGCAGGCGATCGCGTACCACGACGGGGACACGCTCCCGCCCCCCGGCGCGCCGCTCGATACGGAGCGCGAGGTCCGCGTGGTCTTCGAGACGAGCGCGGATCGTCCTGATGCGCCGCACGCGCTGCACACGCGCGGCCTCCGGAAGTTCGGTGCGCCGGATCTCGTCACGCTGTGCCGCGACGACGACGTCCCGCTGCTCTCGACGGCGATCCGCGAGCTCGCGGATGGGATGGCGCGCGGGCTCGACCTCGGCACGCCGCGCCACCGCCTCGAGGTCGCGCCCGGCGTGCACTGGGTGCTCGTGCCCGACGAGCACGGCCTCGGCGACCTGCTGCAGCTCAACAACGCGGCGCGCGTGCTCGTCGACTCCGACGGTCACGATCTCGCGGGCGTCGCCTCCCGCTTGCGCCGCGCCCCGAGCTAACATCGAGCGATGCGTGCGGCCGGTCTGGTCGTGGTGGTGCTCGCGGGCTGCGGGCGCGTCGGGTTCGACGCGCGCGGTGCCGCGGGTGACGATGCGGGAGGGGACGGCGACGCGGCGACCGACGCGGATCCGTCGCCGGGGTGTACCGGGCTCGGTTCACTCGAGGCTCCGGTCAGCTACCCCGCAGGTGCCTCGCCGAACGACCTCGCGATCGCCGACTTCGATGCCGACGGTGTCACCGACATCGCCGTCGCGAACGTCACCTCCTCCTCGATCTCCCTGCTCTACGGGCTGGCGGGTGGCGGCTATGCGACTCCGATGGGGTTCACCTCCGGCGCGAACACGCTCGCGCTCGAGGCGCTCGACTTCGATGGCAACGGTACGCTCGACCTGGTCACGGCGAACTTCATGGCGGGCGACGTGGCGCGGCTGTCGAACCTCGGGAACCGGTCGTTCCAGGTCGTCGGTCAAACCCCGGTGGCGGGCGGGCCGTACGCGCTCGCGGCCGCGGACTTCAGCGGCGACGGGAAGCTCGATGTCGCGGTCACGATGTACAACGGCTCGGCCGTGCAGCTGCTGCGGACGGAGTCGAACGGCACGTTCGGGATCGAGGCCGGCAACGCCACGGAAGCCAGCCCGATCGCGGTCGCGGCCGGCGACGTCGACGGTGATGGTCGCCGCGACCTCGTGGTCTCGAGCTACACGGGGGGCCTGGTCGGTGTCATGCGCTACCGCGGCATCGGCCTGCTCGATCTTCCCGTGCCGTATGCGGTCTCGACCGGCCCGTGGGGCATCGCGCTCGCCGACATGGACGGGATGAACGGGCTCGACATCGTGGTCGCGCTCGCCAACACCGACTCGCTCGCCGTGCTCCACAACAGCGGCACCGGGATGTTCGGCGCGCCGATGACCGTCGCGGTGGGGGCCGGGCCCCGCGGGATCGCGGTCGCCGATCTGAACGAGGACGGCCGGCTCGACGTCGCGGTCGCCACGCAGACAGCCGGCGGCGTGGACGTGCTGATCGCACGGGCCGGTGGAGGGTTCGAGCCGCGCGCTCCGTATCCGACCGCGCTGAGTCCCAACGCGGTCGCGATTGCCGATCTCGACAAGGACGGCGCGCTCGACGTCGTCGTCGCCAACACCGGCGCCAACACCGTCTCGGTGCTGCGCGGGATCTGTCGCTAACGCTTGGGCACGAGCGGCTTCGCGGGCGTCAGATCGAGGCTCTGCATCGCATCCTCGAGCGCGATCTTCTTCTCGGTGCGCTTCGTCGACAGCTCGACGATATCGCGGCCGAGCTTGTCGCCGTCCTTCGCGAACTGCTCGAGGCGATCCGACAGCCGCTTGCGCAGCGCGTTCGCGGCGGGGTCCTTCTTGATCGCCTCGAGGTTCGCGCGGGTCTCGTTCGCGCGCTGGTCGAGCTCGGCGCGGGTGCGCGTCTTGCCCTCGATCTCGGTGTCGATGCGGTCGATCTCCTGCCGCAGCTTGACGATCGGATCGAGCTTCGCGCGCGTCGCCTGATCCGGGTTGTTCGCGAGGATGCCCTCGAGGAGCACGAGCGCGCGCGACTCCCAGATCGAGATCGTCGTGCGCGATGGCGTTTGCTCGACGACCGCGAGCTTGGCCTCCGTCGCCTTGCCCGGCAGCGTGAACGGGATCAGGTATGCATCGGGCAGGTCCTCGGTGCCCGGCGGGCGCGGCGACAGCTCGTAGTTGCCGCCCATCTTCTGCTGGCGCACGTACAGCGTGGTGTCGTTCGGGCGCGGCTGCTGCGCGGTCACGCGCCACGTCGTGGTGCGGCGGCCGAACTGCTCGATCTCGAGCACGCCGCGCACGATGCGCACGAGCCGCACGTCGTCGCCGTTGTAGTCCGCGCTGGATGCGACGAGCAGGCTCGACTCGACCGCGAACGGGATCGTGACGGCGACGCCGGCGCTGACCGGCTCGCTGATGCCTTCGCCGACGAAGCTGCCGCCCGAGTAGATCGAGATCGGGCCCGACTCGAGCGCGAACGGCGTCGAGTTCTTGAACCGGATCACGCGGTACGGGTTCGACTCGTAGCCCTGACCGCCGCCGCCCGGCTTGAACAGGAACGTCTCCTCGCCGTCGACCTGCTCGTTGATGATCGCGACCATCGTCGAGGTGCCGTCGGGCACGGTCAGCAGCTCCCCGAGGTCGTAGCGCGACAGGCCGCTGACGCTCTTCGAGGTGGTGCTCGCCTGCATCGAGCGCGCGAGCTGCTCGGCGTCCACGGCGGCGGGCTCGTCGGCGGGGCCGTTCCACGACTCGCCGCCGCCGGCGTACCCCGACGCCGCGCCGCTCGCCGGGCTCTTGTCGTAGACCGAGGGCGCCTTCGTGCTGCGCGCCGGCTTCTTCGCGGGCGCGGTCTTCGCGTCCTCCCGGTAGGGCGTGCTCGTGGCGACGGGGGCGGGGGCGGGGGCGGCCTCGCTCGCGGGCTGGCCATACGTGGACTCGCCGATCGCCGCCTGCGCGCGGCGCGTGCTGCCGACCGACGACAGATCGGTGCGCACGACGTCGCGCGGCGTGTGGAGGTCGTAGCGGAAGGCGATCGGTGCGCCCGAGGTGAGCGACAGCTTGACCTCGCGCCAGTCCTCGCCGGTCGTGTTGTCGACGACGGCCCAGCCCTGGAGCAGCGCCTTGCCCTTGCCCTGCTCGGGCAGCACCACGCGGTACGTCGGCTTCCACATCGGCGCGCCGACGACGTAGCTGACCAGCAGGTCGTGCGAGTGGTCGCCCGCGAGCCGGATCGTCACGTCGACCTGCTGGAACATGCCCTCGCCGGCCGTCGCGTCGAGGCTGCGCTGGAACTGCATCGAGATGTCGTCGTTGTGGAGCGTGATGCCGGTGACCTTCGACAGCTTCACGACCGACATTTGGTCGTCGCGGATCAGCGTGACCTTGTAATCGACCTGGTTCGCCTCGCCGTCCTTCTTGGTCTCCGGCGCGAGGACCTCGACGATCAGCACGCGGCCGGTGATCGAGTCGTCGCTGGTCGACAGGGTGACCTCGGTGCCGCGCAGCTTGTCGAGCACCTCGGCGAGGCTGCCCGAGCCCGGGCCCAGCGTCGCGATCGCGGCGTTCGCCCACGCTCGCGGATCGAGCGGCATCGAGATCGAGACGGCGCGCCCGCCCTTGCGCTCGACGACGGTGAGCGACTTCAGGAGGTCGTTGACCTGATCCTTGCGCACGCGGATCGTGAACACGTCGCCCGAGACCTTGCCGCCGCGCTCGAAGTAGCCGACGCCGTTGCGGTAGAGCACGACCTTCGAGAGCTGGAGCGCTCCTCCGGTCGTCGCGTATGGTTTGCGCGCTCCGCCGCAGGCGGCCAGCGAGAGCGCGAGGATCGACACCAGACGAGCACCCCTCATCATCGGCGCATCGTACAGCAGAGCCTGCTAGGCTTCACGCGTGCGCGTGCTCGTCTACGACCGCACCCAGAAGGCGCTGACCAGCGCCTGGCGCGCGGGCTCCGTGCTGTATCGCGGCCTGCGGCGGATCGACGCGTCGAGGGGCGTCGCGAGCTGGGACGAGGCGTTCGCGTTCCTGCGCGAGGTCGAGGGCCCGATCGAGGAGCTCCAGTACTGGGGGCACGGGAAGTGGGGCGAGGCGCGCGCGGACGAGACCGTGCTCTCGGCGCGGTCGCTGTCGCGCCACCACGCCCACCGCGCGCAGCTCGACGCGCTGAAGGCCAAGCTCGCGCCCGACGCGCTCGTGTGGTTCCGCTGCTGCGAGACGTTCGGGGCCGCCCCCGGGATCGCGTTCGCGGAGCAGCTCTCCGAGACCCTCGGCGCGCGCGTCGCGGGGCACACGTACGTCATCGGCTTCCACCAGAGCGGCCTCCACGGCCTGGCGCCGGGCGCGCGCGCGACCTGGGACCCCGCGGAGGGCCTCGCGGAGGGCACCCCGGAGTCGCCGGTGCGCGCACATCTGTCGCGGCCGTGGGCCCCGCGCACGATCACGTGCCTCCAGGGTCGCGTACCCGAGGCGTGGTTCGCGTACTCTTAGGCGATGTTCGGCCGGCTGGCCCGGGGATTCGCATCGCCGACCGGCGTGCTGATCATCATCCCGACGCTCGTGATCGCGGTCGGGCTCGTGGTGCTGCTGCTCGGCCGCCGCGCGACGCGGGACTCGACCGAGTCGATGGCGCGCCACCAGCTCGCCGCGCAGGCGATCGACGTGCAGCACGACATCGGGTTCGCGCTCGATCAGGCGGGCCCGATCCTCGCGAGCCTGCGCCTGCTCGCCGAGCCGGCCCTCGCGACGCCCGACGCGGTCGGCCGCATGCGGGATGTCGTCAGCGGCCGCCCGGGCGTCGCGTTCACGAGCATCATCTTCCCGACCGGCGCGCAGTACCTGACGTTCACCGATCCGAAGACCGGCGAGCTCCAGGTCGCGGAGCAGCACCTGACGCCGGCCGGGATGCAGCGCTCGAACTTCAGCTTCACGAGCGGCGAGCCGCGCGTCGTCAGCACCGCGGTCAACGACTACGATCCGCGCACGCGCGAGCGCTACAAGGCCGCGACCGAGGCGAAGGCGCGGGTGTGGCTGCCGCCGCGCCCGTTCTCGGTGAAGAGCGGCACCGGCATCAGCGTCGCCGAGCCCGTGTACGACGCCGACGGCGCGCTCACGGCGGTGATGACGATCGACTTCGACGTCGCCGATCTGTCCGAGTTCATCGGCCGCGCCCCGCTCGCGGGCGCGCGCACCGTGATGTTCAATGCCGACGGGACGATCCTCGCGTACCCGTCCGCACCGATGCCGCAGGTGCCGCGCGACGACAAGCTGCTCGACTACCGCGCGTACGAGGATCCGGCGCTCGACGCCCTGTTCGCGGCGCTCGGGACCAGCAAGTCCGCCGAGGCGCAGCGGTTCCTCCACCTCTCGACCTCCGAGGGCGACTACCTGGCGTCGATCGCGGTGATCGGCGGCAAGCACGCCGGCATCGCGGCGCCGGTCGAGTGGTTCCTCGCCACGCTCGTGCCCGAGAAGACGCTGTTCGGTGCGAGCTGGCGGCTCGGGCGCGAGACCATCATCGCGTCCGCCGCGGCGCTGCTGATCGCGCTCGGCGTCGCGCTGATGTTCGCGTGGAACCTCGTGCGCATGCGCCGGTCGGTCTCCGAGGCGCGCGCCGAGGCGAGGTCGGCCGTCGAGCGTGCGCAGCAGCTCGGCAGCTATCAGCTCGTCGAGCGGCTCGGTGGGGGCGGCATGGGCGAGGTGTGGCGCGCGCAGCACCAGCTGCTCGCCCGCGAGGCCGCGATCAAGCTCGTGCGCGCCGACGCGCTGGTCGATCCCGCCTACGCGCCGATCGTCCAGGAGCGGTTCCGCCGCGAGGCCCAGACGCTCGCGTCGCTGCGGTCTCGCCACACGATCGCGCTCTACGACTACGGCGTGACCGCCGATGGCGCGTTCTTCTACGTGATGGAGCTGCTCGACGGCGTCGACCTCGCCCAGCTCGTGATGAAGCACGGCCCGCAGCCGGCGGCGCGCGTGATCTCGATCCTCACGCAGGCGTGCCAGTCGCTGGGTGAAGCGCACGACGCCGGACTGTTCCACCGCGACATCAAGCCCGCGAACCTGTTCATCTGCCGCGCCGCCGACGAGGTCGACATCGTCAAGCTGCTCGATTTCGGCATCGTCCACAACATGTCCGATCCGGTCGAGCCGCCGACCCCTCGTCGCACACCGGAGGAGGTCGCGACCGCGTCGCCGACGACCGGTGAGCGCCTGACCATGGTCGGCACCGTGATCGGCACGCCCGGGTACATCGCACCCGAGCAGGCCGTCGGCGCCGCGCTCGACTCGCGCGGTGATCTCTACGCGCTCGGGTGCGTCGCGTGGTGGCTGCTCACCGGCGTCGAGGTGTTCCCGCGGCCGACCGAGGACGAGGTGATCCACGCGCACGTGAAGGATCCGGTCCCCGACCTGCGCGCGCTCGTGCGTGGCTGGCTGCCGCCCGAGCTCGAGGCGCTGATCATGAAGTGCCTCGAGAAGAAGCCGCACAACCGCCCGCCCGACGCGCGCACGCTGGCCGAGGCGCTGTTCGCGATCGAGATCCCCGCCGAGCACGCGTGGACGCGGCAGAAGCAGATCGCGTGGTGGAACACGCTCGACACCGGGGCGCGCTCGACGCCCGAGGCCGCGACCGTCGCCGCCGGCGTCGCGCTCCAGCAGCCCGCGGCGAAGCCTCCCGCGGAGGCCGGCACCGTCGCGGTGAGCCGCATGCTCGTGCCGGTCCGCGACGAAGCGCCGAAGGCCTCCGCGAACGCGCGCACGATCGACGCGCGCCCCAGCCGCGACAGCTGACGGATCAGTGCGCGGCGAGCAGGTAGTCCCAGGTCGGTCCGAGGTGGCGCGACGGGCCGCCGGGCGCGCACGGCCGGCCCGGTAGCCCGAAGCTCGCGACGCTGGGCGTGACGTGCGCGTCGACGGTGCCGGAGCACGGCTCGGTCTCGATCACGAAGCGGTGACACTCGCCGGCCGGCGGCTCCTCGGTGACCTCGCACGGTGCGTCGGGGACGCCGAGCAGCGCGTAGTTCGCGGCGAGCTCGGCCGCGGGGATGAACGGATCGTCGGCGTGGTTGACCCCGAAGATCCGCTCGCCGGGCGTTTTCGGTGAGGACGCCGCCCAGCGCGCGAGCCAGGTCGCGGGCGCGTGCCCGGGCTCGCCGGTGCGGATGCGATCGGGGACGCCGGAGAGCAGCACGACGCGCGCGGCGGCGGCGTCGTGCGCGAGGATCAGGGCGTGGCCCGAGCCCTGCGAGAAGCCGGCGACGACGACGCCGGACAGATCGCGGCGAGCGAGCGCGTCGCGGATCGGCACCCAGACGTCGGGCAGGGCGCGCGCGAGGTGCGCGGCGAGCACGTCGACCCGGTGGTGGAGGCTGTTCGCGCGGTCGACGGTCACCAGCGGCGAGAGGTCGTCACCCGTCACGATCTCGCGGCGCACGGGCTCGTAGCAGTCCGGATCGGAGGCGCACAGGTCGCGGATCGGGCGCTCGTTGCGGTAGGCAGGAGCGAGCGCCGCGTAGCCGCGGGCGCACGCGCGCTCGGCGAACCCGTGCGACAGCGCCGGATCCTCGCGGGCGCCGACGAGGTACAGCACGAGCTGGCCGTTCCAGGCGGCGGTGGTGGTCGGCGTGCAGTAGTAGTGGCGCGCGTCGCCGCCGGTCCCGGTGGTGACCGGCGCGATCTCCGGATCGAGCTCGGTCGGGACGAGCACGCCGTCGGCGATCGAGCCCGCGTTCGACGGCGTGTCGCGCGGGGCCGCCTTGCACGCGGCGAGCACGAGCACGAGGGTGGTCGCCCACAGGCGGGTCACCCTCCCAGTGTTCACCAGAAGTCGATGCCGAGCCCGCCCTGGATGATCAGCGGGTTCACCCACACGCTCATCTTCGCGGTGCCGACCTCGACGGTGTCGAACAGCGGGAGCTCCGGCGTGCGGACCTGAATGTGGTGCACCTCGGCGCGCGCGAGCATGAACGCGATGAACTTCACGTCGAGCCGCGCGTAGAGGCCCTTGTAGATCTTGCCCTCGATGCCGCCCTGGAGGACCAGCCCCGGCGCCGGCGCGATCTCCATCTGCGGCTGGCTGATCTCGGTGAGCATCGGGTTCGTCACCTTCGGATCGAAGGTCAGCAGGATCGCCGCGCCCGCGCCGAGGAACGGCTGCACCCT
>JAEUJX010000742.1 GCA_016794545.1 Myxococcales bacterium | reverse complement strand
GCCGCGGCCGTGGCCGCCGTGGTCGCCGCCGCCGTGGTCATCGCGGCCGTTTCGGGGCGGTCTTCTTCGCCGCCGCCTTGGTCGCCGCCGTCTTGGTCGCCGCCGCCTTGGTCATCCCGGACTTCTTCGACGCGGCCTTCTTCGCCGGACGTGGCGTCCGGCCCTGCGCGGGCGAGGGCTTGGTCGGAGCCGCTGACCTCGGCTTAGCGGCGGCAGCCTTGTTTGCCGCGTGGTCCCGGGGCGGCGGCGCGATCTGGCCGAGCTCGACCACGCGGTGGTACTCGTGCTCGCGGACCGGCTGCACGCTGAGGCGCCCGACCTTCAGCACGTGCATGTCGGCGAGCGTTGGGTCGGCGCGCATCCGATCCATCGAGACCAGGTGCGGGAACGTCGAGACGTACTCGACGTCGACGCAGTCCCAGATCGGGTTCTCCCGGGTCGCCTTCGGCTCGAAGTACGGGCTCGCCGGATCGAACTGCGTCTCGTCGACGACGCTGGTGCGCACGACCTTCGCCGTGCCGGCGACGCCCGGCGGGTTGCACGACGAGTGATGGAACAGGACGAGGTCGCCGACGCTCATCGCGCGCATGTGGAAGCGGGCGAACATGCTGCGCACGCCCGACCATGGCTCGACCTTCACGCGCTCGAGATCCGTGATCGAGAACGTGTCGGGCTCGGTCTTCATCAGCCAGTACTTCACGACGTCGCTCCGACGGGCACACCGACCTCGAGCGTCCGGATCGGCACCTCGCGCGTCGCGGCGTGCACCTCGTCCGCGAAGCCGGTCAGGTTGACGTTGAACGAGAACTTCGTGTCGCCGCCGAGCGGCCGGAAGAAGTCGTCGTAGTGCGTCGGCACGATCAGCTTCGGCTCGACGGCGCGGATGATCCGCTCGAAGTAGCGCTTCGTGAACCGGCGGCCCGAGATGCCCGCGAGCAGCACGTCGACGCGCTTGTCGGTGATCTCGTCCTCGAGCAGATCGCACGAGCCCTGGTGATAGAACGTCACGCCGCCGACCTCGATGAACACGCCCCAGACCTGGCCGCAACGGTAGGCCTGCGGCGTCAGCTCGTCGACGTGATCGCAGGTCAGCTCGCCCGAGTACGGGATGCCGAGGCCGAGCTGGAGCTTGCTGTGGAGGCTCGGGATGAAGTGGAAGCGGAACGGGCCGACGCGGTAGTCGCGCCTGGGCTCCACGACGACCGCCTGATCGGCGAGGCCGTGCAGCGCCATCAGCGTCTCGAGCGAGGTCGATCCGTAGACCTTACAGCCGTGCTTCCTCGCGATCGCCGGCACGTCGAGCGCGTGATCGAAGTGCGTGTGCCCGACGAGCACCGCGTCGGCGGTGTCGATCCAGCGGTCGATCGCGTTTTCGGACGCCGGCACGACGCGGCGGCGGATCACGCTGCCGAGCGGCAGGCGCGTGACGTATGGGTCGATCCAGATCACGGTGCCCTGGTACGCGAGACGAAACCCGGCGGTTCCGAACCACGTGAGGGTGAGCCCCGGCGGTAGCGGCGAGCGCGTGGGCTCCCACGCGAGCTGCCGAGCCGTTAGCTGATCGCTCGTGTGTTGGCGGCGCGCGGTGGCCAGGTACGCGAGACCCGAGGCGACGTGACCCAGCGGTCCGAACACCGCGTCACTTTACATCGCTCCCGACTCCCACGCGCCAGTCACCGGCGCTACAACCGCGCCATGCCTTTCAGCCTCCCCGAGCTCCCCTGGGCCCAAGATGCTCTCGCTCCCACGATGTCGAAGGAGACCATCGAGTACCACTACGGCAAGCACCACAAGACGTACGTCGACAACCTGAACAAGTTCGCGCCGGGCACGAAGTACGAGTCGATGTCGCTCGAGGACGTCATCAAGGCCTCGCGCGCGGACGGCGACAAGAAGATCTTCAACAACTCGGCGCAGGTCTGGAACCACACGTTCTTCTGGAGCTGCCTCGCCCCGAACGCGGGCGGCGCGCCAAAGGGCAACATCGCGGCCGCGATCGACAAGTCGTTCGGCAGCTTCGATGCGTTCAAGACCAAGTTCAACGAGGCCGCGCTCGCGCAGTTCGGCTCGGGCTGGGCGTGGCTCGTCAAGAACGCTGATGGCTCGCTCGCGATCGAGACCACGAGCAACGCCGAGACGCCGTTCGGTCAGCCGGGCAAGACGCCGGTGCTCACGCTCGACGTGTGGGAGCACGCGTACTACATCGACTACCGCAACGCGCGCGCGAAGTTCGCCGAGGCGTTCTGGACGCTGGTGAACTGGGACTTCGCGAACAAGAACCTCGCCTAGCTTCGGCTACGCTCGGGGGATGACCGACTCCCCCGACGGGACGGAGATCGCGACCATCGACGGCCGGCCGACGGCCCACGAAGGCGAGCCCACCGCGCGGGAGAGCGTGCGGCGCGTGTCGACGGAGCGCTACAAGGTGCTCCATCGCATCGGCAAGGGCGGCATGGGCGAGGTGATGGCCGTGCGGGACACCACCGTCGGCCGCGAGGTCGCGCTCAAGCGGATCCGCAAGGCGGATCCGAGCGAGCGCGTGATCGATCGGTTCCTGCGCGAGGCCTCGATCCAGGGTCGGCTCGAGCACCCCGCGATCGTCCCGCTCTACGACCTCGCGCGCGACCAGGCCGGTCAGCCGTTCTTCACGATGAAGAAGCTGACCGGCACGACGCTGTCGAAGCTGCTCTCGACCGGCGGCCGCGAGGTCACGCAGCAGCGCCTGCTGCGCGCGTTCGTCGAGGTCTGCCTCGCCGTCGAGTTCGCGCACGTTCGCGGCATCGTCCATCGCGATCTCAAGCCCGACAACATCGTGCTCGGCGACTTCGGCGAGGTCTACGTGCTCGACTGGGGCGTCGCGAAGGTGATCGGCGAGGACGACGTGTTCGCCGACGTCGCGAGCGGCTCGCACGATGGCGACGACTCGCTCGCGACGCACGCGGGCATGCAGCTCGGCACGCCCGGCTACATGGCGCCCGAGCAGGTGCGCGGCGATCTCGATCTCGACGCGCGCGCCGACGTCTACACGCTCGGCTGCATGCTGTTCGAGATCCTCACGCGCACCATGCTGCACCCTCCGGGGAAGCCCGGGCTCGCGAGCGCCCTGTCGGGGGTCGACGAGAAGCCATCGCAGCGCGCGCCCGATCGCGGCATCCCGCCCGAGCTCGACGAGCTGGTCGTGGAGGCGACGCACGTCGATCGCGAGCAGCGCCTGCAGACCGCGCGCGAGCTCGCCGACGGCGTGCAGCGCTACCTCGACGGCGACCGCGACCTCGCCACGCGCCAGACGCTGGCCCGGAGCCACCTCGTGACGGCCCAGCGCGTGTTCGCCGGCGGCGAAGGTGACCGCGCGGTCGCGATGCGCGAGGCCGGTGCCGCGCTCGCGCTCGATCCGACGCTGACCGCCGCCGCCGAGCTCGTCGGACGGCTGATGCTCGAGCCCCCGAAGACGCTGCCGAAGGAGGTCGTGCAGGCGATCGACGAGGACGACCAGCGCACGATGATGGAGCACGGCAAGGTCGCCGTGTACTCGTACGTGATGTTCTTCGCGTTCCTGCCGCTCGTGTGGTGGATCGCGCCGCAGGGCTCGCCGTGGCTGCTCGTGATCTCGGCCCTGGTCGCCGTCAACCTCGGCATCTGCTACTGGGGCTCGAAGTTCAACCCCGCGGGCAAGGAAGGCATCATCGGCCTCACGAACGCGGCGCTGCTCGCGGTCGTCGCGCGGATGTACACGCCGTTCCTGATCGCGCCCGGTCTGGCGGCGATGAGCGCGATGGCGATCCTGTTCACCCCGACGAGGTCGCGCCTCCTCGGCGTGCCCGCGATGATCGCGCTCGCGGCCGCCGCGGTGCTCGGGCCGTTCGCGCTCGAACAGCTCGGCGTGCTCAGCGTGACGACCGAGGTCTCGGCGCAGGGGATGCTCCTCCGGCCGCTCGCGATCGCCGGCGACGAGACCAGCACGCTGATCGTGGCCTCGATCTACGTCCTCGCGCTGATCGGTGCCGCCGCGTTCATGGCGAACGGCATGCGCTCGCGCGAGCGCGCCGTGAAGCACCGCCTGATGCTCCAGGCGTGGCAGCTACGCCAGCTGGTGGCGCGCCAGTAGCCGCCGCAGCGGCTTCGCCGACAGACCGATCGCCGGGATCCGGGTGAGGAGCGCGATCACCACGCCGGTGAGCAGCGCGGTATGTGCGCGGCCGCCGGTCACGACATGCGGCGCCGGCGCGGGCGGCGGAGGCGCGATCGCCGCGCGCACGGCGCGCAGGATCGAGGTGGGAGCCGTCGCGATCGCGCCCGGCGCTGGCAGCGCCTTCTGCGCGTCACGCATCGCGAGCTCGGCCTGCGCGGCCGCGAGCTGCTGCGGGTTGGCCCGCGCGACCGCCGTCGCGAGCTGCTCGGCCGCGGCGACCACCGCCGCCATCGGATCGGCCGGTGCTCCCGCGCGGATCCCGCAGGCCGGGCACGCCGGGGCGGTCGCGACGTTGTACGCGCACCGGCAGGTCGGACAGTGGAGGTAACTCATGGCCTGCCTCGACCTTCGAACGGGGCGCATGCGGGGGCAACTTTTGGGGTTACCCCTGGTCGATTGCTGCCGCGCCCCGCCGAGCTGGCAGCGGAAACTCCACCCGGTGAATCGTCCCCGACTCGGGGCACACGAGCAGCACGCCCTCCGCTCCGTATGCCGTCGCGAACGCGACCTGATACTCGAGCAGCTGCCGCCGCGTCGCCGCCGTCGACAGCCGCGGCGCCTCCTCGCCGGTCTTGACCTCGGCGACCAGCAGCGCGCCATCCGCCTCGACGAGATAGTCCGCCCGCAGCTCGAGCTGGTGCGGCTCGCCATCGACCATCGGCGACCACCAGATCCGCGCCTGCGCCGCCACGATCGTGAAGCCCGCGTCGCGCAACAGCTGCACCGCCCCGCCCTCCCCGGCGATCGCGCGCGCCGCCCGGACGCGCGCGCGACGCGAGCCGCGCCACGCGCGCAGCCACCGCGCGACGACGAGCGCGACCAGCGCTCCGGCCAGCAGCGCGATCGCGAGAACCGCCGTATCGCTCACGCGCAGATCATCGCGGATGCGTCTGACGTCGCGCTGCACGCCAGGTATCCCGACTCTTCGCCGTCCCGCTTCCCGGACGAAGCCACTTCGATCCCGGACATCGCGAGGCACGCGAAGTCGAGGCGGACCTCATTACACGTCGTGGCAGTTTCTGCACGGCGCTGTAATTAGGTCCGACCTAATTTCCGGGCGCGGCGGCGGGGCGGTTCCTGCGGCGGCGCCCGAGCAGCGCGAGCGCGCCGAGGACGCCGAGGCCGGCACCGGTGCCACCCGCCGCGCAGCCGCCGTCGCTGCCGTCGCCCATGTCGTCGGGCGGCGGGCCGTCGAGAGACGTCACGCGCACGGCATCGAACGCGAGGCGCTGGCCCGCGGTGCCGGTGTTGTCGCCGAGGGCGACGTGCTCGTCGCCCTCGCCGGAGAAGGCGACCTCCTCGGCGAGGACGACCCATCCGTCGGCGGTGCTCTGGTCGACGACGATCGTGTCCGACGCGCCGGCGTGCGCGATCTCGTACGCGGCGGTGGTCGCGGCGCCGCCGGTGACGTAGGCCTCGACGCGGTAGCGGCCGGCGGGGACGTGGATCAGCCACTGCGCGAAGTTCTTGGCGGCGGCGTTGGCGGTGGTGTTCGTCCACTCCGAGGTGTCGCCGTGCCCGACGGCCTCGCGGCGCCAGAACCGCGGATCGCCCGCGGCGACGTAGCACGGGCTGCGCTGCTCGATGATGCCATCGGCCGGCAGCGCGGTGCAGCGGTCCGCGGTGCGCCAGAACTCGGGCCCCATCTCGGCGTAGATGTCGATCGCGTTGTCGCGGTAGGCGTCCCCGCGCGACCGACACGTCGCGCTGCCCGAGCAGCAGCCGTTGTAACGGCAGGCGAGGAACTGCCCCCACTGGTCGGACATGGGATCGCCGGCGACGAGCGGCACGTTGTTCATCCACGACATCGCGGACAGCCAGCCGTCGACGCCCGTGATCGACTGATCGAGGCGCTCCGCGACGAAGCTGACCGCCTGCGCCGTGTTTCCCTCGACGGTCAGGATCGACGGGCCGTAGGCCGCGAGCGTCTGCGCGTAGGTGCCGGCATCGAACTGGAACATCCCGAGGCCGCCCTGCATGTCGGCGCACGGCCCGTCGGCGCCGCCGGCGATGATCGGCTCGCCGCCGCAGGACGGCGACGCAGGCCCCGGGCAGCCGAAGCTCAGCTCGCTCGCGCAGTGCGCGAGGTTGGTCTCGCTGATCGCGATGCCGCCGAGCAGCGCCGCGTTGAACAGGCCCATCTCCGCGGCGGAGTCGCGGATCAGCGCGGCGCGCTGGATCCGCTGCGCCTGCGTCAGACCCTGCTCGGTCGTGCCCTCGCCGACCTCGGCGCAGCCGGAAGCCAGGAGCAACAGCACGGCAGCCCTCATACGGAGAGCTTACTACGCGGGATCAGAACACGTTTTCCACAACTTTCGGCGGCGTCGTGAAAGTCGTGCTCTGACCCTGGCCCCTCCTACGTACGGACCGACGAGCGAGCGGGCTACCAGCCGCGGCGGCGCGGCATCTGCCGCGTCGTCGTGTCGCCGGGCTGCTCGCCGAGCTTGGCCTTGATGATCGCGCGGCCGCCGTCCTTGCGCGTGATGTCGAGCTCGATGACGGTGCCGGGCTTGTGTAGCGCGATCTGGTGGTGCAGTGCGTCGCTGGTCCGGATCTCGGTGCCGTTGAGGCCGATCACGATGTCGCCCTCGGCGAGGCCGGCCTTGTGCGCCGGGCTACCGTCCTGGACGTTCGCGATGAGGGCGCCGCGCTGCGCCGGCAGGTTGTTCTTCGACGCGATCTGCGGCGTCACGGTCGCGATGTTCACGCCGAGGAAGCCGCGCGAGACCTTTCCGTCCTTGACCAGCATCTCCATGATCGGCTTGGCCATCGAGGTCGGGATCGCGAAGCCGATGCCCGCGTAGCCGCGGCTCGGGGAGGCGATCGCGGTGTTGATGCCGACCAGCTCGCCCTTGAGGTTGACGAGCGCGCCGCCGGAGTTGCCCGGGTTGATCGCGGCGTCGGTCTGGATGAAGTCCTCGTACTCCTCGATGCCCATGCCGCCGCGGCCCTTGGCCGAGACGATGCCCATGGTCACGCTCTTGCCCACGCCGAACGGGTCACCGACGGCGAGCACGACCTCACCGAGGCGCAGCGCCGAGCTGTCGCCGAACGCGAGCGGCCGCAGCGTCGGGACCTTGCCCTCGAGCTGGAGCACCGCGAGGTCCGCCTTCGGATCGGTCCCGACGATGCGCGCCTTGAAGTCGGTGCCGTCGTGGATCGTCACCGTGATGTCCGTCGCGCCCTTCACGACGTGCGCGTTCGTCAAGATCCGGCCGCCCGGCGTGACGATCACACCGGAGCCCTTCGACTGCGCGTGGCGCGGCGTCTGCCGGCCGAACCACGGCGAGTCCTCGTCCGTGAAGAACGGGTCGAAGTTGGCCGGCCCGGCGGTGACGCTGGTCGACGAGATATTGACGACCGACTCGACGGCGCGCTCGGCGATATCGGGGATCGAGGCATCGGTGAGCGCGACGGACGGCGCCGCGAACGCGGGCGCGCTGCCCGAGCTGATCACGGCACCGGCGCCGACGAGGCCACAGACGGCCGCCGCGGCGAGGAGGTGCTGGCGGAACGAGCGGAACGGGTTCATCGAGACGTTCTCCTTGCAGGACCCAAGACGGACCGATGGGTCTGAACCTTGGACCGGTCAATGGGTTGCCTGCATTCCCGTCTGCTAACCCCCCGATCGGACAGGCTTTCGTCCTGAAATCTCCTGGCAGCGTAAGAACCTGCGAACGGATCGGCTTCGACCGGCATTCATCGCACGCAGGACAATGGATGATCTGGACGACATGCGCCTCGATCAGCTGACGGCCGAGCTGGCCTGGATCCGCCGGCTCGCCTACGCGCTGGTCAAGGATGCGAGCACGGCGGACGACGTCGCGCAGGACACCATTCTCGCGGCCGCGGGAAAGGTGCCGGCGGATCGTCCGCTGCGCCCGTGGCTGTCGCGCGTCGTGCTGAACCTCGTGAGGATGCGTGCGCGCACGGACAGGCGCCGCGCGTCGCACGAGGCCGCGGCACCGGCTTCCGAGCCGGTCCCGACCGCGGACGAGCTGGTCGATCGCGTCGAGCTGCAGCGCGCGATCGTCGACGAGGTGCTGGCGCTCGACGAGCCGTATCGCTCGACGGTGCTCCTCCACTTCTTCGAGGGGATGACGAGCGCCGAGATCGCACGGCGCCTCGACCTCCCCGACGGCACGGTCCGCCGGCGGCTCAAGACGGCGCTCGACATGCTCCGCGAGCGGCTCGGCAAGAAGCACGAGCGCCGCGGCGGTCTCGCCGCGTTCCTCCCGATCATCGCCGCCCCTGCGGGAGACCTCGCCATGAAGAAGACCGTGATCGGACTCGCCGTGCTCGCCGTGCTGCTGGTCGGCGGCCTGTGGATGTGGAAGGGGCGCGGGGAGGCGCACGATTCGTCGCCGGGTGCACCGGCCAGCACGCAGGGCGCGGCCGGCGGTGCGCCGGGGGCCGGCGGAGGCACCGCGGGAGATCCGTCGGGGCCCGGCTCGCGGGCGCAGCTCGCCGCGCCGGTGTGGTTCGCACAGCGGGGGGTGAGCGAGCGCCGGATCGCGGGCGTCGTCACGGCGGGTGGCACGCCGCTGGCCGGTGCGGTCGTGCGACTCGGCAGCGTGACCTCCGGGGTCGCGCAGCCGGGCCCGGGCAACGACCGCAGCGGCGACGAGCTGGCGTCGAAGGTCACCGGCGCCGACGGCAGGTTCGACTTCGGCACGGTGCCGGCGGCGCTCTACGTCGTCAGCGCGGAGGCCGAGGCGAAGACCCCGGCGTCCACCACGATCTCGGCCGCGGATCCGCGATTCAAGACGGAGCACATCGCGCTCGAGCTCGGGCCGTGCAAGTCGCGGCTGTACGGCCACGTCGTGGACGCCAGCGGCGGCGGCGTCGCGAAGGCGCGGCTGCGCGTCGCCGGCATCGCGGGCACGGAGTCGAACGCGGCCGGCGAGTACACGCTGTGCGTGCCGTGGGGGGATTCGCAGGTGCGCGTCGACGCCGACGGGTACGGCGGGA
>JAEUJX010000728.1 GCA_016794545.1 Myxococcales bacterium | reverse complement strand
GGTCGGCCACACGTTCGAGCTCGAGCGCGTCGACGCGATGATGGGCGCGACCTTCCTGCTGACGCTCCACCGCGGTGCGCCGCTCTTCCTCGAGGCGGTGCGCCGGAGCTACGTCGCCGACTTCAAGCGGTTCGCGCAGTCGCCGAGCTTCCTGTTGTACGAGCTGTGGGACCACCTGATCGACAACTACCTCTCGGTGCACAAGAAGTTCGAGGAGCGCGTCGACGAGGTCCAGCGGCGCCTGATCGGCGAGGTCGACGAGGCCGTGTTCGGCGAGGCCAGCGAGCTCACCGTCGACCTCCTGCACCTCCGCAAGGTCGTGTTGCCCGCGCGCGCGGTCCTCACCGATCTCTCGACGCGCAAGAGCCCGTTCGTCAGCGAGGCGACGCAGCCCTACCTCAACAACATGGTCGGCACGATCGAGCGCGTGCTCCAGGACGTGCTCGTCGATCGCGACATCCTGAACGGCTCGATCAATAACTACATGTCCCTCGTCGCCCACAAGACGAACAAGGTGATGAGCCGCCTGACGGTCGTCAGCATCATCTTCCTGCCCCTGACGTTCCTCTGCGGCGTCTACGGCATGAACTTCGAGATCATCCCCGAGCTCAAGTGGGAGGACGGCTACTACTACTTCTGGGGGACCGCCGCGACCCTCGTCATCGGCCTGCTCGCGCTCATGCGCCGCTACAAGCTGCTCTGACACGCGGCGAGCTCACTGCACGAGGAACACGCCCTTCAGGTCCTCCGAGCGCGAGATGACCTCGGCCGGATCTTTGATCGACGCCACGCGGAACTGGTAGTACATGCCGGCCTTCAAGGCCGGGCCGGCGTAGGGCAGGGTGACGACGCTCTTCGGGGTGCTCGACTCCCAGACGACCGTGCCGAACGAGTCGTAGACCGTGATCGCGTACCGATCCTCCGACGAGTCGTCGAGCCACCGGAACGTCGGCGTCCCGGTGATCGTCTCCGGGCTGCTCGCGCCGGGGCCCACGATGTCGACCGAGCCGGTGACCTTGAAGCTGTCCGCGATCTGGACGTTCTGCCCGGCGACGACCTGCTGGCGCACGATCGCCGTGCCGCCGATGCTCGACTCGTCGCGCACCAGGTTGTCGTTCTCGAATGCCGCGAGCACGACGTAGCGGCCCGCCGGCACGCCCGAGATCGAGAACGCGCCGTTGATGGTCGCGGCCATGCCCGGGTCCGGCGCGCGCAGGCCCGGCGGGACCTCGCCGCGCGCGAGCGCCGCCTTGAACGTGGACTCGACGACGAGGATCACGGAGGTGCCGGTCCCGTTCTGGCCGTTGACGATGTTCACCGACCCCGCGACGGTCGATGCGGCGGCGTCGCTCAGCGCGAGATCGACCTCGGAGGTGGCGCCGGCCGCGACATCGGCGGTCTTGGCCGCGTAGTTGTACCCGCGCGCGTACGCCTGCACCGTCGCGGCGCCGGCGGGCACGTTGAAGATCGTGTACTCGCCGTCGCGGCCGGCGATCGCCGTGTACCCGACGCCGCCGACCTCGGCGACGACGAGCGCGCTGGCGTTCGTGTCGTTCTCCGCGACGTGCCCGTGGATCGTGCCGGCGGCGGCGCCGCCGGGCTGCTTCAAGAGGCCGATGTCGGTCAGCGACGACTGGATCACGAAGCGGCCGTCCATCATGACGGCGCTGCTGGTGTCGAACGCGAGCGCGGGCCGGATCCCCGCGGGGAACGTCACGTAACCGCCCGCGTCGGCGCGCAGCGTGAGCTTCACGTTCTCGGCGGGGTCGCCGGAGCTCGTGCGCGCGATCGGGATGGGCAGCGTGTAGGAGCCGTCGGAGGCGGTGGTCGCGACGAAGCTCGCGGCGGCGCCGTTCCCGTCGAGCGCGACGACGCGCGCGCCGGCGATCGGCGCCTTGCTGTCGAGATCGAAGACGCGGCCGACGACCACGACCGCCGCCACGCACGTCGGCGCTCCCCCCACCAGCTCGCAGGCCTGGTTGTCGTCACAGCCGTCGTTCGCGGCTACATCACACGTGTCGTCGCCGCCGCACGCGGTGGCGAGCATCGCCGTCAGGGTGAGTAGTCGAGTCAGCATCATGGCTCCTTCGACGTGATCATAGGCGCCGCTATTCGGTGGCGAAACGGAGCTTGGTCCGCACCCGCCCGCACATGAACGAACCGTGCACAGCGCGCGCGAGGGATCGAAGCGGGTTACGCTGCCCGTATGAAATTCGCACTCGCGCTGATCGTGATGCTCGTCGCCTGTGGTGACGATCCACCGAACGTCGCCGGCAGCTGTACGGCCACGGATGGCTGCGACGAGGGCCTCACGTGCAACACGACGGTCCCCGGCGGCTACTGCACGGCGGCGTGCACGACGTCCGGATCCACGGGCGAGTGCCCCGACGGCTCGGTCTGCGACGCGGTCTCCGGCGCGGCGATCACGTGCGTGAAGATCTGCAAGGGCGCGGGCGACTGCCGCTCGGATCTCGACTGCAACGGCGTCAGCGGCAGCAACCTCAAGGCCTGCAAGCCGAAGCCGTAACGTCACTCGTCGCGGAGGCGGTAGCCGACGCCGGGCTCGGTGGTGAGCCAGCGCGGCCGCGCGGGATCGGTCTCGAGCTTCTTGCGCAGGGCGGCCATGTGCACGCGGAGGTACTGCGTGTGCTGCGTCGAGCGCGGGCCCCACACTTCGTGCAACAGCTGGCGGTGGGTGAGCACCTTGCCGGCGTGGCGCGCGAGGAAGGCGAGGAGGCGAAACTCGATCGGCGTGAGGTGCACGGGCGCCTCGGCCACGGTGACCTCGTGGCGCGCCTGATCGATGCGGATCGGACCGATCGCGATCACCGGATCCTCGGTGACGGTCTGCGCGCGCGCGTGGCGGAGCGCGACGCGGATGCGCGCGAGCAGCTCGCTCACGCCGAACGGCTTCGTCAGGTAGTCGTCGGCGCCGGCGTCGAGCGCCTGCACCTTGTCGTCCTCGCGGTCCCGTGCGGACAGCACGATCACCGGCGTCGTCGACCACTCGCGCAGCGTACGCAGCAGCTCGAGGCCATCGCCGTCGGGCAGCCCGAGGTCGAGCAGGATCACCGCCGGCCGCGCCTCGGTGGCGAGCGCGACCGCCTGCGCGCAGGTGCCCGCCTCGATCACCTTGAAGCCGTGGCTGCCGAGCGCCTGCGCCAGGAACCGCCGCATCGCGGTCTCGTCCTCGATCACCAGCACGACGTCGCCGGCGGTCATCGTGCGGCCTCCGCGGCGAGCGCGGGCGGCGCATCCAGCGCGGGCAGCGGCTCGCCGTCGGGGATCCGCACGCGGAACACCGCCCCGCCGCCGGGGCGCGCCTCCACCTCGATCGTCCCGCCGTGCGCGAGCGCGATGCCGCGGCACACCGCGAGGCCGAGCCCGACCCCCGCGCGCGCCGCGTGCTGGCTGCGGAAGAACTTCTCGAACACGCGCTGCTCGTCGCCGGCCCGCACGCCGGGGCCGCGGTCTGCGACTTCGAGGATCGCCGCCGCGCCCTCGCGCCGCACGCGCACGTCGATCGGCGTACCGGCGGGCGTGTGCTTCGCCGCGTTGTCGACGAGGTTTCCGATCAGCAGCTCGCCGAGCACCGGATCGAGGTGGGCCAGGGCGTCGTCCGCGATGTCGACGCGCACGGCGCGGCCCTGCAGCGCGTCGTCGAGCCGCTGGAGTGCGGCCCCGACGAGCTCCTCGACGGGCACCCACTCGCGCCGCGGCGCGGCACCGCCGTCGACCTTGGTCGCGGCCAGGAGGTTCTGGAGGATCCGCGACAACCGCTCCGCCTCCTCGACGATCGTGTCGAGTCCCTCCTGCTGCGCATCCCCCGCGGTCTCGCGCAGCGTGGTCGCCATCCCGGTGATCACCGCGAGCGGCGTGCGCAGGTCGTGGGAGACCGCCGACAGCAGCGAGCTGCGCACCTCCTCCGTGCGCGCGCGCAGCTGCGCTTCCATCGCCTCGCGCTCGCGGCGCTTGAGCCGCACGGTGAGCGTGCCGATCGCGGCACCGACCACGAACATCACGACGAACGTGAACACGAAGCGCGTGTCGGCGACCGCGAGGGTTCCGCGCGGCTCGACGAACACGAAGTCGAATGCGAGCACCGAGAGCCCCGCCGCGAGCAGGCCCGGGCCGCGCCCGGCGTGCGCCGCGACCACGATCGCGAGCGAGTACAGCATCGCCTCGTCCGCGAGGCTCGCGTGCTGCGAGGCCGCGAGGCCGACGAGCGTCGCGGCCGCGACGACCGCGGCGGCGAACACGTAGCCGCGCCAGGTCGGACGCGGGGAGGGCAGGGCGGCCACCATCTAAGGACCTCATCAATACACCCGCACCGCGGATCAAGAAGCCATCAAGACCCGCACGATCCTGCGGAAGACCCACGCAGCTCGGCGCCTATCGCTCCACAGTGGGCGCGTGCATCCGTACCGCGATCCGGTCTCCCCACCGCTCGGCGCCGAGGAGGAGCGAGCGCCCGCCGAGGACTGGGCGCTCGGCGGACTCCTCGCGGCGGTCGGCGGAGCACGCGTCGCGGTCGCGCTCGCGACGGGCGAGGCGGTCGCGGTCGACGTCACGGCCGCGGGGCTCGTCGGCGCACTCGGCGTCGCCGTTATCGCGCGGCTCCTGCGCCGCGCGTGATCAGTCGCCGTTGTTCCCGTCGGGCAGGTTCGGGAAGGTGTTCGGCTGGGCCGGGAACATGTCGCACTCGCAGACGTACCGGTTGGTCTCGTTGCAGTCGCGCGCCTCCGCGTTCCCGCTGTCCTTGATCCGGACGCAGTCCTTGTTGTCGGCGTCCATGGTCGGGGCGAGCGTCAGCGTGTTCTGCTGGTTCGTGACGTAGATGAAGTCGTCCTCGTCCGCGAGGTCGGTGAGCCCGATCCACTGATCGTTGATCGCGGCGCCGGCCCCGAGCGGGCCGGCGATCATGGCGGCGCGCTCGCTGGCGTCGTCGAGCACGATCAGGTGCGTCGGGCGGTTGCTCGTGTCGCCGTCGTTCTCGCAATCCATCTCCGCGGCGATCCACGACGCCTGCGGCGCGTTCACGAAGCGGTACTGCGACGTGGAGCCGACGAGCGTCGGGATCGCGGCGTAGCCCGCGGGGCACTGCGGCCCGACCGGCGCATCGATCATCGGGCCGTCGGGTATCGGCGGGCCATCGCCGGGAGCCGGCGCGTCGCTCGGCGCGGGTGCGTCGTGCGCCGGCGGTTGCTGCTGGCCGGCGGGCGCGCTGAAGCCACAGCCGGCGAGCGTCAGGGCGATCACGAGTCCGCGCACCCGAGAAGCCTACCGCTGCGCGCAGCGTTTGCGGAGTGTGTACGTTTTGCGCACCGGCCTGCCGCCCCGGAGCGCGGCTCTACATCTCGATCTGGAGGCCCAGCTCGACGACGCGGTTCGGCGGCAGGTTGAAGAACGCCGTCGGTGGCCGGGCGTTGCGGGACAGGAACGAGAACAGGATCTTGCGCCAGCGTGCCATCTTCGACTTCCCGCTCGTCAGGAGCGTCTGGCGGCCGAGGTAGTAGGTCGTGGTCATCGGCACGGTCTCGAGCCCCTTCGCCGCGCACTTCTTCAGCAGCGCGGGCACGTCGGGCGACTGCATGAAGCCGACCTTCGCCAGGACCCTGTAAAAACCGTGGCCGAGGTCCTTCACGACGAGGTGCTCGTCGATGTTGACCCACGGCACCGGCTCGATCTTGATCGAGAACAGCACGGTCTGCGGGTGCAGCACCTGGTTGTGCTTCAGGTGGTGCATCAGCACGTTCGGCATGCCATCGGGCGACGAGGCCATGAACACCGCCGTGCCCTTCACGCGCGGGGGCGGCGCGGCCGCGATATCGGCGAGCAGGAGCTCGTCGGGGATCGTGCCCGCCTCCATCGTCTTCGACAGCTCCATGCGCCCGCGCCACCAGGTGGTCATCACCGCGAACACCACGACGCCGACCGCGAGCGGGAACCAGCCGCCGTCGGCGATCTTGGCCGCATTCGCGGAGAAGAACATCAGATCGATGACGAGGAACGGGATGAGGAAGGCGAGCGCCTTCGGTTGCGACCAGCTCCAGCGCCGCGTGCACACCAGATAGAACAGGTACGACGTGATGCCCATCGTGCCCGTCACTGCGATGCCGTAGGCAGCCGCGAGGCCAGAGCTCGAGCGGAACTGCAGCACGAGCAGGAGGGTGCCCGCCATGAGCAGCCAGTTCATCTCGGGGATGTAGATCTGGCCCTCGGTGTGCGCGGACGTGTGGACGACGGTGACGCGGGGCCAGAACCCGAGCTGCATCGCCTGGCGCGTGAGCGAGAACACGCCGGAGATCAACGCCTGCGACGCGATGACCGCGGCCATCGTCGCGAGGACGATCAGCGGGATCAAGAACGCGTCGTCGACCATCGCGTAGAACGGGTTCGTGATCGAACCGGGCGGGCTCGACAGGAACAGCGCGCCCTGGCCGAAGTAGTTGAGGAGCAGGCCGGGGAGGGCGACGGTGAACCACGCGATCCGGATCGGGCGCTTGCCGAAGTGGCCCATGTCCGCGTAGAGGGCCTCCCCGCCGGTGACGACCAGGAACACCAGGCCGAGCAGCAGGAAGCCGTGCCAGCCGTGGTGGAACAGCAGGTCGATGCCGTAGCGGGGATCGAGTGCGTAGAGCACGTGCGGCTCGCGGACGATCCAGATCACGCCGATCGTCCCGATCGTGATGAACCAGATCATCATGATCGGTCCGAACGCGATGCCGATCCGGTGGGTGCCGTGGCGCTGCACGAGGAACAGGCCGACCAGGATCGCGATCGTGATCGGCACGACGAGGTAGGCGAGCGCCGCGTTCTGCTCGGCGATGCCCTCCATCGCACCGAGCACGGAGATCGCCGGCGTGATCGCGCCGTCGCCGAACAGCAGGCCCGCCCCGAACAGCCCGAGCAACAGCGGCACGGCCAGCCGGCCGCGGCGCGCCTTCGGATCGCTGCCCTCGAGCAGCGCGGCGAGCGCGAGGATGCCGCCCTCGCCCTTGTTGTCGGCGCGCAGCACGAACACGAGGTACTTCACCGTGACGACCAGCGCGATCGCCCAGAACATCAGTGACAGGACGCCGAGCACGTTCGCCTCGGTCGGCGCGACGCCATGCGGCCCCGCGAGACACTCCTTCATCGCGTAGAGCGGCGAGGTCCCGATGTCGCCGTAGACGACGCCGAGCGCGCCCAGCGACGCGAGCGCGACGGCGCGCCGCCCCGTGGGAGCGTGGTGGCCGCCGGAGGCGACGTGGGCGGGATCGACGAGCTTGTTGGCTGCGGAGGCTTCCATCGTGTCGCCCGCGGCGACAGCGCTATCGGTACGTCCTCTCGCGTACGCTTGGCATCAAGGCGGCCCGGGAACCGATCAAGATTCCATCAAGATCGCCCCCCGAGATCCGAGGAGATCCGCGTGCTTGGCTGGGTCTCCGGGCGTTAACGCCAGCGCCGGCTGAGCGCGACTTCGGCCCGGTACTCCACCACCATCGCGATCGTCTGCTCGGGCGACCACGAGAGCAGGCGGGCCATCATCTCCGCGACTCCCTCGGACACGCCGAGGCCCTGATCGCGGCTCACCAGCAGCAGCGGGACGCGGCGGCCGAGCACGTCCTCGACGGTGCGCGCGAGATCGTGCGTGACCGCGAACTCGACCTCGGCCCACACGTAGGGCAGCTCGGGATCGAGGCGCTTGCCGAGCGCGGCGTCGGCCTGGATCCGCGCCGCGATCAGCGGCGCGCGCGTGCCGTACACGCCGCACAGGTGCGTCGCGGTGTCGACGTCGAGGCCGTGCGTCTCCATGAGGTCGCGGCCGACCTTCGCGACGCCCTCGAGGGTGTCCTCGGAGAGCCCCGCCGCGCCGGGCAGCGGGCGCGTCTTGGTGCCCGACTTCTTCGTCTCGACGTGCTCGCCGAGCTGGTCGAGCAGCTTCACCGCTTCCTGCACGGCCTGGGCGGCCATGCGGCGATAGGTGGTGAGCTTGCCGCCCGCGATGATCACGAGGCCGTCGTTCCTGGAGAACACCTCGTGCTCGCGCGAGATCTCCGACTCGTCGACGTTCGGCGGGGCCGCGATCAGCGGCCGCAGGCCGGCCCACGTCGCGATCACGTCGGACGGCGACAGGTTCGCGCCGGGGAAGTAGCCGTTGCCGGACTCGCACAGGTACTTCACGTCGTCGGCGTCGGCGGCGACCTCGTCGGCGCTCCCCACGAAGTCGGTGTCGGTGGTGCCGAGCACGGTGCGCTCGCGCCACGGGATCGCGAACATCACGCGCTTGTCGACGGGCGAGATCAGCGTGATCGCGCGCGCGAGCGGCAGGCGCTCGCGTGGCACCACGATGTGCACGCCCTTCGTGCGGCGGAGCAGCGGCCGCTCCATCGGGATCTCGAACCGGCGGATCATCTCGTCGGTCCAGGCGCCCGCCGCGAGGACCACGCAGCGCGCGTTCACGAGGCGCGTCTCGCCGGTCAGCCGGTCGCGCACGTGCACGCCGGTGATCCGCCCGTCCGCGGAGCGCTCGAAGCGGAGCACCTCGGTGTACGTGTGGCAGTGCGCGCCGAGCGTCACCGCGTCGATCGCGTTCTCGAGCACGAGCCGCGCGTCATCGGTCGCGCAGTCGTAGTACTCCAGCACGCCGCGGAGACCCTCCGGCCGGAGCTGCGGCTCCAGCTCGAGCGCGTTCTTCACGCCGCGGAACGTGCGGTGCAGCTTCGGCGACCGGAACAGCGCGAGGGAGTCGTAGATCCACAGGCCGACGTTCATCAGCTCGAAGCCCGGCTTCGCGCCCTTGTAGATCGGGATCAGGAACGGCAGCGGCCGCACGAGGTGCGGCGCGACCTTGGTCTGCACGCGGCGCTCCGAGACGCTCTCGAACACGAGCCCGATCTCGCCGTGCTCGAGGTACCGCAGGCCGCCGTGGACCATCTTGCTCGACTTCGACGACGTGCCCGACGCGTAGTCGCCCTTCTCGAACAGCGCGACCTTGAGGCCACGCAGTGTGGCGTCGCGCGCGATGCCGGCGCCGGTGATTCCCCCGCCGATCACGACGAGGTCGTACGCGTCAGCCGTCACGTCTCCAGCGTCCCCTGTGAGTGTGCGTCGGTCAAGGCTTGGACGGCCTGCCGACGGTCACCACGGCGGTCTTGACGTCCTTGAACGCGAGACCGCCGAGCACGGTCGCGACCGATTGCACGGTCGCCGCGGGATCGACGACGACCGCGACCGGGCTGACCGGGGTCGTGGGCGCGATCTGCTTCAGGACCTCGTCGCCGGTCGCGCCGACCCGATACGTGACGGTCGGCTTGCCGCCTGCCGCGCCGACGAGCTCCACCGGCGACATGCCGTGGATCGGCCAGCCGGGCAGCGGGCTCGTCATCCCGACCGCGAGGAACAGCGGGCGGGATTTCGCGGCGGCGATCACCTCGGCGAGCCGCGCGGCCGGGAGGCCCTTCGGCGCGAACACGAGGATCGGCGGTGCCAGCTTGTCGAGCGCCGCGCCGAGCGCATCGAGCGCCACGGGGGTGCCGGGGTAGGGCTCGCCGGCGGAGACCGTCACGCCGTTCGCTCCGAGCTTCGCGCGCGGCAGCGGGCAGACGCCCACGTCCACGGCGGTGATCGTGAGCTGGCTCAGCGCCGCCGCCGGCATCGACACTCCGCTCTCGGGGAGCAAGAGGCCCTGGCCGGTGAGCGAGACGGCGGGC
>JAEUJX010000726.1 GCA_016794545.1 Myxococcales bacterium | reverse complement strand
CTTGACCGAAGAACGCAGGCGCTGGCGGACCAGCGGGACCGGCGGCAGGGCCACCAGACCGTCGTTGTCGTCATCGGGCCGACGGAGGACAGGGCGTGTCATTGACTTGTCGGTTTCCATGGCTTTTTTGTCCTGGTCTCGCGGCGGGAACCTCGGATTTCCCCCCTAGAAGGTCGCGCTGCGATGGACCGCGACCATGCATGATCGACTTTGGAAAGGCTATGAATTTCGGAGTGAAACCTTACAAAAAACACGTCGTAACCGAGCGCTACCCCGAATAACGCTCACAAAACTCGCGAGGAGGGCTCAACCGACCCCACCACTCGATACTCCCGCGTATCACTCCCGTACAGGCACGTTATTGTCGCGCAGGACTGGGCCGGAATCCACTTGGTCGACCCGGCGGGCGAGGAAGTCACGCACGGTCCAATCGACCAGGTGCGGCCGTTCGATCGGGGCGGTGTGGGATGCGTTGGGGATCTCGAGCAGCTCCGCGCCGGGGATCGCCTCGGCCATCGCGCGGCTTCGATCGGGCGGGGTGAAGCCGTCGCGACCGCCCGCCACGACCAGCGTCGGCACCGCGACCGCGGGCAGCAGATCGTCGGCCGAGTGCTGGCCCGCCGAGGACAGCATCGCGATGAACAGCCTCGTGTCGATCCGCGCGAGGCCCTCGAGGTACGGCATGAAGTCGGCCGGCTCGACGAGCTCGCGCCGGATCTCGAGCCGGCTCGCGACCTCGTAGGCGAGCCGCGTCGGCAGGAGCGCGCGCGTCAGCCGGTTGACCACGCCCGGCACGCGGCCGATCCACTTCTGGATCGTCGGCAGCAGCTCCTCGAGCGTCGCGGAGCCCTTGAACGTGCGCAGTGGATGCGAGGGCGCACCGCAGACCAGCACGAGGCCCGCGACGCGCCCCGGATGACGGCGGTACGTCTCGAGCGCGACCTGCACGCCCATCGAGTGACCGATCAGCACCGCGCGATCGACGAGCGCATCGTCGAGCACGCAGGCGACATCATCGGCGAGGTCGGCGATCGTGACGCGCTCGGGGTCCTTCGGCGCCTGCGTGCGGCCGTGTCCACGGTAGTGCGGGTGCAGCGTGAAGCGTCTCCCGAGGTCGCTCCTCAGATACCGCCACACATATCCGTCACACCCGATCCCGTCGCACAGGAGCACCGGCGACTCGGCGCCTCGCTCGCCCCAGCTCTCGTAGAACACCGGGCTCCCGTCGGCAGCGACGGCGTAGCCCCAGGACGCGGCACTCACGAAGCGTGCGGTCTACGCGATTTCCTTCTCGTCTTCCTCGCCGGGGAACTCGTTCACCGACGGGTACTTCATGATCTCCTTCCGCGCGATCTTCCAGGCCTTCTGGACAATCCACGACAGGGAGCGGTCCTGGCGGGTCGCTTCGTCTTGGATTTCCTTCAGCATGTCTTCGGGAAAATACAGGGACTGCTTGCGCTTATCGGAGCCGGCCATACCACAACAGTTTCCCGGACCTGCCTACAGGGTGTCAAGGCATCCGCAGGTGTATGACGTAACCGACTGGAGAGCTTGTCATCGCGCGGCGGGGTCACTATCCTACCGCGCTTTCCAGAACGCCCCCGTTACTCCGAGTGGGAGGGAATCGTGACCACAGCCGCCGGCGCCCAATCCAAGGCACTCACCAAGAAGGAACTGAAGAAGTTTCAGGAGCTGCTCGAGGAGAAGCGGAAAGGGGTCCTCGAGCGCGCTCGCCAGATGCTCTCCGAGGGCATGGTGCTCGACGCCAACGACCTGCCCGACGAGATGGATCTCGCGTCGAGCGAGTACATCCAGTCGTTCGAGTTTCGCCTGCGTGGCCGCGAGAAGAGCCTCCTGTCGAAGCTCGATCTCGCGCTGAAGAAGATCGACGACGGCACGTTCGGTGTCTGCGAGATCTGCGAGGAGCCGATCGGCAAGAAGCGCCTCGAGGCGCGCCCCGAGACGTCGCTCTGCATCAAGTGCAAAGAGGATCAGGAGCGCGAAGAGCGCACGATGGGCTGAGCTGTCGTATCGTCGTCCGCAGATGGCGGAGGACGATCCGGACCGGAGAAGATTTCTCGGGGTCGCGACCTGCGCGGTGGGGGGAGCAGCGGCGCTGGCGGTCGGCGTCCCGGTGCTGCGCCTCGTCATCGCACCCGCCGGCACCACGACGGTGACCGGTCCGAGCGAGCCGCTCGATCTCGGGCCGATCGATCGGTTCCGCGTGGGCGCCGAGCCGCGCAAGGTCGAGATCATCGCGCCGATCGTGAAGGACGCGTGGACCGCCGCGCGGAACGTCGTCCTCGGCGCCGCGTTCCTCCGCCGCCCCACCGCGGACAAGGTGATCGCGCTGTCCGCCGTGTGCCCGCACCTCGGGTGCGCGGTCGGCTGGGACGCGGCGGCGAAGAACTTCCTCTGCCCGTGCCACGACAGCCGGTTCGAGGCCGACGGCCCGAAGCTCGACGGCCCGTCCGAGCGCGGCCTCGATCCGCTGCCGGTCACCATCGTCGACGGCCGGCTCCGGCTGACGTGGGTCCGCTACAAGCTGGGCATCGCGGAGCGCGAGACCCTGTGATCGGCAAGCTCGTCGCCGCGCTGCGCGAGCGCACCGGGCTCCCCGCCGCGCCCGCGACGATGCCGACAGGTCCATCGCTCGCGTACGTGTTCGGTGCGGTGCTGATGTTCCTCCTGGTCGTCGAGGGCGTCACCGGCTTCGCGCTCGCCGCGTTCTACGCGCCGACGGCGACCGACGCGTGGGGCTCCGTCGCGTACATCGAGGACCAGGTCCCGGGCGGCTCGCTCGTGCGCGGGCTCCATCACCACGGGGGCTCCGCGATCATCATCGTCGCGGGCATTCACCTCGTGCAGACCGCCGTCTCGGGCGCGTACAAGCGGCCGCGCGAGCTCGTGTGGTGGCTCGGCATCGTGCTGCTGCTGCTCGTGATCGGCTGGGCGATCACCGGCTACTGGCTGCGCTGGGACCAGGCGGGGTTCTACTCGAGCCAGGTCGAGCTCGGCATCGCCGCCGGCACGCCGATCGTCGGCGGCGTCATCAAGTCGCTCGCGCTCGGCGGCAACGACGCGGGGAACCTGACGCTCACCCGCGCGTACGCGGTGCACGTGATCGCGCTGCCCGCGCTGGTCGCCGCGGTGACGTATCTCCACGTCTCGATCGCGCGCCGCCTGGGACCGACGCCCGTGGTCACGAAGAGCCCGCGTGCCACGGCGCCGCGCTGGCCCGCGCAGAGCTTCCGCGACGTGATCGCGATGGCGGTCGCGTTCGCGCTGCTGCTCGCGTTCACGCTCGCGGCCGGCGGTGTCGATCTCGCGGCGCCCGCCGATCCGACGAGCAGCTACGACGCGCGCCCGCTGTGGCCGCTGCGCTGGCTGTTCGAGCTCCGCGTGCTCGCGGGTGGCGCCGAGCAGCTCGTCGCGATGGTCGCGCCGGCCGTGTTCGGCGGCTTCCTGATCGCGCTGCCGCTGCTCGACCGCCGGCCCGAGCGCGCGCCGAAGCACCGCAAGGTGTGGCTCGGCGCGCTCGCGGGGATGTTCGCGGTGATCGGCGCGCTGACCGTCGCGTCGTTCGCGCGCGACGCGAACGACGAGGCGCTCGGCAAGCGCCGCGCGAAGGCCGAGGTGCAGGCGAACAAGGCGCGGGCGCTCGCGCGCGAGAACGGCGTGCCGGTCACCGGCGCGCTCGACGTCTACAAGACGCCGCCGATGTACAAGGCGCGCGCGCTGTTCGAGCAGCGGTGCAAGAACTGCCACGCGGCCGAGAGCAAGGAGCGCAAGGGGCCCGTGATCGCTCCCGGTCACGGTGACCGCGCGTGGCTCGCGCAGTTCCTGAAGACGCCGAGCGGGGACGCGTTCTACGGCCACACCAAGCTCGCCACCACCGAGGACGCGATGAAGCCGGTCGAGCTCGCGCCGGCCGATCTGGCCGATCTCGTCGAGCTGCTCTACGCGGAGAGCGGCGCCGGCGACGTCGATGCCGCGAAGCGCGAGCGCGGCGCGAAGCTGTTCGAGTCCGCGTGCACCGACTGCCACTCGAAGGATCAGGGGGTGGTGTCGACCGGCGGCCCGAACCTGTTCGGCCTCGGCAGCCGCGACTACTACACGACGTTCATCGGCAATCCGAAATCGCCCGTGCACATGGGACCCGACAAGAGTCAGATGCCGCGGTTCGATCGCGAGCTGACGCTCGTCGACCGCGATGCGATCGCCGAATATCTCGTGTGGCTCCGTACGGCGACCGAGGAAGATCTCGTGAAGCTCGGTCCGCTCTGACGGCCTCCGCCTCGCACCGTCCAGGCGGCGCGCAGGTGGATCGAGTAGATTGTCGGCGATGCCGCCGACGTTCCAGTTCCAGGACATCCTCGAGCCCGGTCACCACGCATCCACGCCGTACAAGAAGCTCACCGGGGACTTCGTCAAGCCGGTGACGGCGGCGGGGCGCACGTTCCTCGAGGTCCAGCCCGAGGCGCTGACCCTGCTCGCGAAGACGGCGATGCGGGACATCGCGCACCTGCTGCGGCCGGGGCACCTCGCGCAGCTGCGCGCGATCCTCGACGATCCCGAGGCATCCGCGAACGATCGGTTCGTCGCGCTCGAGCTGCTCAAGAACGCGAACATCGCCGCCGGCGGCATCCTGCCCGGCTGCCAGGACACCGGCACCGCGATCATCATGGGCAAGCGCGGCCAGCACGTGCTGACGGATGGCAACGACGAGGCGGCGCTCTCGCGCGGCGTGTTCGACACGTACGTCGAGACCAACCTCCGCTACTCGCAGGTCGCGCCGCTCGACATGTTCGAGGAGAAGAACACCGGCAATAACCTGCCGGCGCAGATCGAGATCTACGCCACCGACGGCGATGAGTACCACTTCCTGTTCATGGCCAAGGGCGGCGGCTCGGCGAACAAGAGCCTGCTGTTCCAGGAGACCAAGGCGCTGCTCAACCCCAAGTCGCTCGCGGCGTTCCTCGACCAGAAGCTGCGCTCGCTCGGCACCGCGGCGTGCCCGCCGTATCACCTCGCCGTCGTGATCGGCGGCACCAGCGCGGAGCAGACGCTCAAGGTCGCGAAGCTCGCGAGCGCGCGCTACCTCGACGACCTGCCGACCACCGGCAACAGCCTCGGCCGCGCGTTCCGCGACGTCGAGTGGGAGCAGAAGGTGGTCGAGATCGCGCGCGCGAGCGGCATCGGCGCGCAGTTCGGCGGCAAGTACTTCTGCCACGACGCGCGCGTCATCCGCCTGCCGCGCCACGGTGCGAGCTGCCCGGTCGCGCTCGCCGTCTCGTGCTCGGCGGATCGCCAGGCGCTCGGCAAGATCACGAAGGACGGGGTGTTCCTCGAGCAGCTCGAGACCGATCCGGCGAAGTTCCTGCCGGAGACGACGCAGGACGATCTCGCCGGCGAGGTCGTGAAGATCGACCTGACGATGCCGATGGCCGAGATCCGCGCGCTGCTCTCGCGCTATCCGATCCGCACGCGGCTGTCCCTGACCGGGCCGATGATCGTCGCTCGCGACATCGCGCACGCGAAGCTGAAGGAGCGGCTCGATCGCGGCGAGGGCCTGCCGCAGTACCTGAAGGACCACTGCGTGTACTACGCGGGCCCCGCGAAGACGCCCGAGGGCTACGCGTCGGGCAGCTTCGGTCCCACGACCGCCGGCCGCATGGACAGCTACGTCGATCTGTTCCAGGAGCACGGCGGGTCGATGGTGATGCTCGCGAAGGGCAACCGCAGCCAGCAGGTCACCGACGCCTGCAAGAAGCACGGTGGCTTCTACCTCGGCTCGATCGGCGGCCCGGCGGCGCGCCTCGCGAAGGACTGCATCAAGAAGGTCGAGGTCCACGAGATGGCGGAGCTCGGCATGGAGGCCGTGTGGCGCATCGAGGTCGTCGACTTCCCCGCGTTCATCGTCGTCGACGACAAGGGCAACGACTTCTTCGCCGGCATCCAGGGCGCCGGCCCGGCGAAGACGCTGCTCAAGCAGACGTAGCGAGCAGCGGCGGGACGGTCGCGATCTCGGCGCCTCCCGATTACCTCCTACAGGATAGCGATCCGGTACCAGCTAGTAAAGCCCGCCGTGATCGCCGACGGTGGGCGCATGCAGTCCGCGCAGTACATCGGCATCGACTTCGGCACGACGAACTCCGCGGTGGCGATCGCGGCGGAGGACGGGAGCGTCCAGCTCGCTCCCCTGGCCGGCGCACCGCACTGGCGGACGGTCCTCTACTTCGAGCCGGGCGGCCACCTGACCGCCGGCGCGCCGGCGATCGCGCGCTACCTCGAGACCGACGGCGAGGGCCGGCTCGTCCAGTCGATCAAGAGCCACCTCGCGAGTAGCTCGTTCTCGCGTACGCAGATCTTCGGCCGGCGCTACGGGCTCGAGGACATGATCGCCGCGTACCTCCGCCAGGTGCGCGCCGCGTCGCCGATCGACCTCGGCCACCGCGCCGTGATCGGCCGGCCGGTGCGCTACTGGGGCGCGGAGACCGCCGACGATGATGCACGCGCGCTCGACCGCATGCGCGCCGCGCTCGCGAGCGCGGGCTTCACCGACGTGGTGTTCGAGTTCGAGCCGGTCGGCGCGGCGGCCCGCTACGCGGCGCGCCTCGACCACGACGAGCTGATCGTGGTCGCCGACTTCGGCGGCGGAACCACGGACTTCAGCGTGATCCGCGTGGGCCCGACGGCCGGCGGGCACGTGCTCGCGAACGCGGGCATCGGCGTGTCGGGCGACGCGTTCGATGCGCGCGTGATCGATGCGGTGGTCGCGCCCGCGCTCGGCCGGGGCACGCGCTACACGGTCGACGGCTTCGGCGGCGAGGCGCCGGTCCCCGCGTGGCTCTACGGCCACCTCCGGCGCTGGCACTACCTGTCGTTCCTCAAGGAGGAGTCGACGCTGCGGCTGCTCGACCGGGTCCAGCGGGGCGCGCTCGAGCGAGAGAAGATCGAGCGGCTGGTGCGCCTCGTCGATCAGGACCTCGGCATGCTGCTTCACCGCGCCGTCGAGGGCGCGAAGGTGCGCCTGTCATCGACCGACGAGCAGCGCGTCGCGCTCGAGCCGATCGAGCTGGATCTCCCGGTCGCGCGGGCCTCGTTCGACGCCTGGATCGGCGAGGACCTCGACGCGATCGGTCGCGTGCTCGACGAATGCCTCGACCAGGCCGGCGTCACGCCCGCCGACGTCGACCGCGTGTTCGCGACCGGCGGCAGCTCGCTCGTGCCCGCCGTGCGCGCGCGGCTCGCGCAGCGGTTCGGCGCGGCGAAGCTCGAGGGGGGCGAGGAGCTGACCAGCGTCGCGTGGGGTCTCGCGGCGCGGGCCCGGCAGGTCTTCGCGTAGGCGACGGCTCGCCGGCGCTCGCCTCAGTGCTCGGCCAGGAACCGGTCGACCGCGGCGAAGAACGCCTCGGGCTGGTCCCACATCACGAAGTGCGCGGCGCCGCGGATCACGATCAACTGGTGGTCGGGGATGTCCTTCGTCTGCTCTCGGATCCGAGACTGGAGCCCGCCATCGGCGGCGAGGATCAGGACAGGAGCCTTGATGTTCGGAACCTCCGAGCGGAGATCCGTCATGATCATCTCGTAGATCGCGTCGCCGATGACCTTGCGGTCGCTCTTCGCGATCTGATCGATCACGGGCGCCATCCGCTTCGCGTCGTGCGTCATCGCCGAGAACTTCGCGCGGACCTGGGCGGCGAACACCTCGTCGGAGGCCTTCCGCCACTTCGTGCGGAGCTCCTTCGCCTCCTCGAGCCCGCCGGAGAGCGCCGGGCTCGCATCGACGATGATCACCGG
>JAEUJX010000704.1 GCA_016794545.1 Myxococcales bacterium | reverse complement strand
CACCCGCGAGGACTGTTCGAGCACGGCGGGGGCAGCCGCAGGGCGAGGCAGCCGCGGGTGCCCGTGATCGGCGCGGAGCGGGAGGCGCGGGGCGGCCTGGTCACCGCGCGCAACGGGAGGTGCGAGCTCGGCGCGGACGCGTCGCGCGGCGCCCCCACTGCGGAGGCGCGGACGCGTCGCGCGGCGACCCAACCTGGGAGGCGCGACGCGTCGCGCGGCGGCCCATCGGGGAGGCGCGGACGCGGGCGCACCGCCGGACCGCGGCGTATCATCCGAGCGTGAAGGTCGCGACCCGGATCACGATGGCCACCGCGGTGGTCGTCGCCATCGCGTCCGCGACCTACGCCATCTATGACCTGCGCTCGCGCGTCGCCGAGCGGCGCAGCTCCCTCGAGAGGGAGGCCCGGAGCGTGGCCGGGACGCTGCGGGCGACCCTCGAGGCCCAGGCCGCCGCCGACTCGCGCGATGCGCGGTACCGGGCCGACCAGCTACAGCGAGAGCTCGAGGCCGTCGACAAGAAGCTCGGCGACGTGCCCGGCGAGATGGGACCGACGCTGACCGACCAGGAGCGCGCCGAGCTGGTCGCGCAGCAGCAGGAGCTGCAGGGCCGACTCGCGACCGCACGCGGCGCGGCGGGGCTCGGACGGCCGATCGATCAGGCGCTGGCGTATCGGCCACCGACCGTCGAGACGCTGAGGGACCTGACGCGGGCCTCGGGGTGGAAGGCGATCGTGATCCCGCGGGCGCGGGCGCAGGAGGCGCCGGGGACGTACACGGCGGCGCAGCTGCGACGGCTGACGACGGTGGCCGACCTGCCGACCTTGACGTTCAACGACATCGAGGACGGCGCGTACTACTTCTCGGTGACGGTGCGGGTGAACGCGCCGCTCCACGATGGCGAGGGCACGACGGCGGCGATGCTCGAGATCAGCAAGCCCGCCGAGGGAGTGGTGACGACGTCCGCTGACCTCCAGAAGGCGGTGGTCCTCGTGGTCCTGATCGTCCTGGTGACGACCGTGATGGTCGGCGCGCTCGCGAGCCGGTTCGTCAGCCGGCCGATCACGAAGCTCCTGCGCGGCATCGACGATGTCGCGAAGGGCGACCTGTCACACGTGATCCTGAGCGAACGCGACGACGAGATCGGCGCGATCGCGACGCGGTTCAACGAGATGACGTACTCGCTGCGCGAGTCACGCGCGGAGACCGAGCGGCGCAACGACGAGAAGCTGCACCTCGAGCAGCGGCTCGGTCAGACCGAGAAGCTCGCGACGATCGGTCAGCTCGCGGCGGAGATCGCGCACGAGGTCGGGACGCCGCTCAACGTGATCGCGGGCCGGGCGCGCTCGATCCAGAAGAAGGCGAAGGACCCCGAGGCGGTCGAGAAGAACGCCGAGATCGTCGCGGAGCAGACCGCGCGCATCACGCGCATCATCCAGCGGCTGCTCGACTTCACGCGGCGCAAGGTCGGCGCGCCCGAGCGCGCGGTCGTGAACCTCAACGAGCTCGCGGCCCAGACCATGGAGCTCCTGGCCGGTCAGTTCTCGACGGCGAAGGTCAAGAACCGGCTCGAGCGCGCGGACAACCTGCCGACGGTCGCGGGCGACTCGGACCGGCTGCAGCAGGTGCTGATCAACCTCATCATGAACGCGGTGCAGGCGATGCCCGACGGCGGCTCGCTCACGGTCGCGACGCAGCTCGTGAAGCGCACGCGGCCGGGGCTCGAGTCCGCCGCCGAGCAGCAGTTCGTGGCGTGCTCGGTCGCCGACACCGGCGTCGGCATCCCCGGCGAGATCCGCGACAAGATCTTCGACCCGTTCTACACGACGAAGGAAGGCAGCGGCGGCACCGGGCTCGGGCTCGCGGTGTGCTTCGGCATCGTCAAGGAGCACGACGGCTGGATCGAGATCGACGACCACGCCGGCGGCGGCACGGTGTTCCGCGTGTTCTTGCCCGCGTAGCAACTGCCTGTTCCGTGTTCCCCGATCCGGCGGGCTACTCGACCCACTCGCCGCGGTAGGCGCCGTAGCCGTAGCCGCCGTAGAGGTTCGCCGCGCCGGCGAGCTTGGTGACGGTGGCGTCGGTCGCGTCGTCGAGGTCGGTGCCCCGGTTGCGCAGCTGCTGGGCCGCGAGCAGCTTGATCTGCTCGGTCGCGCCGGGGTCGGTCACGATGCGGGTCAGCGCGTCGTCGATCTCGGCGCCGCCGTTGTAGCTCATCGAGATCGCGCTCTGGGCGACCTGCGGATCGCGGTCGCGCATGAGCTCGGCGAGCTGCTTGCTCGCGCGCGGGTCATCCATGGTGGCGAGGCCCGAGATCGCGGCGACGCGGTCCTCGGTCTTGCCGTAGCGCGTGGCATCGAGAATCGCCTGCTGCGCGCGCTCGCTGCCGATCTGGCCGAGCGTCGTGAGCGCGGTCGCGCGCACGCTCGGATCGCTGTCGCGCGCGAGGCGCAGCAGCGTGTCGGTCGAGCGGTCGTCGGGGTTCTGCATCAGCGAGCTGATCGCGGCCATGCGGGTCGAGGGATCCTTCGAGTCGAGCGCGCGTTCGATCAGGCGCCGCGCCTCTTCCGTGCCCTGTCCGGCGAGCGCCCACACGGCCTGCGCGCCGACGCCGGGCTCCTTGCTCGCGAGCAGCTCCTCGGCGATCCGCAGGCCCTCCGGCGCGCCGGCGTTGACGAGCTGCTGCATGATCTGCGACTTGACCTGCGGGTTCTCGCGCGCCGCGGCGAGCAGCGCGGTCTTGACCTGGTCGGTCAGGCCGACCTGGGCGAGCGCACCGGCGGCGACCGCCGCGAGGTCCTTGTCCTTGCCGGAGAGCGCGGCGATCAGCGCGTCGCGCGCGTCCTCGCTGCCGATCCGGCCGAGCACGCTCGCGGCGTAGCTCGCCTCGTCGCGGCGGCCGCTGAACAGCGAGTCGGCGAGGAGCTGCGCGACCGACGGGTCGCTCGGGCGCGACTGGGCGAGCAGGTCGAGCGCGTTGACGCGCGTGTTGCCGCGCGTCTTGCCGGCGATGTCGACGAGCGCGTCGAACGCCTTCTGCGAGCCCGCGTCGGCGAGCAGGCGCATCGCCTCGTAGCGCTCGTTGCGCGAGCCCTTGCTCGCGAGATCGATCGCGAGCTGGAGCGCATCGGGGTTGCCGGACTTCAGGAGCCGCGGCAAGGCGGCGCGGCGGTCCGCGCTCGAGCCCTGCTTGATCACGCTGAGCAGCGCCTGCTCGACGTCCTCGCCCTCCATCTGGGCGAGCTGTGCGAGCGCGCCGGTGATCTGCGCGCGGTCGCCGAGGGCCGCCTCGATGAGCAGCTCGCGCGCCTCGGCGCCGCCGTTCTGCGCGAGCGCCTGCGCGGCCGCCGTCGCCGACGAGCGGTCGCCGGTCTTCAGGATCTCGCCGAGGACCTTGAGCGCCGCCTCGCCGCCGATCTCGCCGATCGCGCTGACCGCGGCGTAGCGCGTATTCATCCCGCCGTGCAGCGCGGCCTCGCGCAGCACCGGCAGGCCATCCTCGCCGGCCTTGCCGAGCGCGGCGAGGGCGCCGGCCGCGAGCTGCGGGTCCCCGGACTTCACGATCGTCGTCAGCTTCTTCAGCATCGCCTCGTCGATCGTGTCGACCGCGCCGAGCGCGACCGCGGCGATGCGCGAGTCGGGGTGATCGATGAGCCGCCTGACCGCCTCGTTCGCCGGAGGCGTGCCGGCCGCGCCGAGCGCGTAGACCGCGGTGGTCGCGGTGTTGTAGTCGCTGCCCTGCGCGATCTGCGCGAGCGCGGCGACCGCCTGGTCGCTCGCGATCGTGCCGAGCGCGCTGATCGCGGTGGTCTGCTGCGGGTCTCCGCCGGCCCGCGCGATCGTCAGCAGCAGCTGCTCGCCGGCCTTGCTCTGGGTCGCGCCGAGGGCGCTGATCGCCGCGGAGCGGACCGCCGGCCGGTCGTCGCGCTCGTAGGACACCAGCGCGTCGACCGCGTGCTCGGTGCCGATCTGTCCGTAGACGGCTAGCACCGCCTCGGGGAAGCCGCGGCGGGCGTCCTCGAGCAGCGGCGCGAGCTGGTCGACCGTGCTGTCGTCACCGACCGCGCCGAGCTTCTCGGTGACGATCGCGAGCTCCTTGAGCGTCCGCGCGGATAGCGCGCGGTCGACGAGCTCGCCGCGCGAGACGCCGGCGGCCTCGGCCGACACGCGGAGCGGGCGCTTCAGGTGCCCGGGCACGCTGCCCTTGCGCGCGGCGGTCTGCGCGGAGGCGGCCGGCGTGTTGGGCGCGCTGCCCCCGTGCGCCTTGTAGGTCGAGTAGCCGGCGAGTCCAGCGAACAGGGCGCAGGCCAGCTTCCAGCGAGTCAGGGTGCGCCGAGCTGGCGAGGCGTCAGGCGTGCGCCGAGCTGGCGAGGCGTCAGGTTTCGTCACGGATGGGTCTCCTGGAGCTTCTGCAAGCGTCTGTGTCAAACGAACGCCGCCAGGTATCGATCCATTCCGCCGGCAGGTCAGGAGCGTGTAAGGCAGGCGCGCGAAATGTCAGCCGATCCGCCCCCGCTCGGATCGGACGAGCGATCCACGACCGACCGACGGAAACACCGGGCGCCTCCGTCGCACGAGACGCCCGCGCACGCACACCCAAAAATGATCTGCGGTGAATGTCCGACTCCGTTGACGGTACCGACCGCGTCCGTAGACTGAACCCATGCTGACACCCGACCAGACCAAGGAGCTCAAGGCGCGGCTCGAGGCGGATCTGAGCCGGCTCGGCGACCACGCCCACCAGGCGATGGAGTTCACGATGGACCGCGATCGCGACCGGATCGGCCGGGACTCGATGGACGAGGCGACGGAGGAGGAGGTCTATTCGACCGCCCTCCGGCTGGCCGACCGCGAGGCCGGCCTGGTCGCCAAGATCCGCGAGGCGATGACCCGCCTCGACGCCGGCCAGATCGACGAGTGCGAGGAGTGCTCCGAGCCGATCGGCTTCAAGCGCCTGATGGCCCGCCCGGTCACGACCCTGTGCTTCGAATGCAAGTCGGCGCGCGAGCAGGTCGAGGCCGACGAGCGCCCCGAATAAATAAGCGCGCAGCCACGGATTTTCCAGATCCGTGGACCTCTGGTACTATTTCTCCCGTCGGGGATGCGCGACCGCTACACGATCACCGAGAGACTCGACCACGGTGGTATGGCCGAGGTGTTCCGTGGCGTGGCGGAGTCGATGGAGGGGTTCAAGAAGAATGTCGCGATCAAGCGCATCCTTCCGAACCTGACCAAGAACCAGAAGTTCGTGCAGATGTTCCTCGACGAGGCGCGGCTGTCGCTGTTCCTCCAGCACGCGAACATCGTGCAGGTCTTCGACATCTCTCGGACTCCCGACAACGCGTACTTCCTCGTCATGGAGTACGTCGACGGGTGCAACCTCAAGGGGCTCATCGAGCGCCAGAAGCAGAAGGGGCGCCGCATCGAGGTCTCGCACGCGATCTACATGATGATCGAGTGCTGCAAGGCGCTGTACTACGCCCACTCGCTCGAGCACCCCGAGGACGGCAAGCCGCTCGGCATCGTGCACCGCGACATCTCGCCGCCGAACATCCTGCTATCGAAGAACGGCGAGGTGAAGCTGGTGGACTTCGGCCTGGCGAAGGCGAACAGCCAGCTCGAGTCGACCGATCCCGGCGTCGTGAAGGGGAAGTTCAGCTACCTGTCGCCCGAGGCGGCGAGCGGGCTCGACGTCGACCACCGCGCGGACGTGTTCGCGGTCGGCATCATCCTGTGGGAGCTGTTCACCGGGAAGCGCCTGTTCTACGGCGACACCGACTATCAGACGGTGGAGCTCGTCCGCCAGGCGAAGATCCCGTCGATCCAGCAGCACAACCCCGACGTCGAGAAGGAGCTCGAGGACGTGGTCCGCAAGGCGCTGTCGCGCGACGCCGACGACCGCTACCAGAACGCGGCCGACCTCGGCGACGCGCTCGCGCAGTTTCTGTTCTCGCGCCGCATGAAGGTCACGGCGCGCGACATCGCGTCGCTCGTGAAGGACACGCAGGTCGAGCTGATGCGCAAGCGCTCGGCCGAGCCCAAGGAGTCGTTGATCGACGGGCTCATCATGGACGAGATGGCGAAGATGACGTCGCTGCTCGACGGCAACGGCCAATCGGGCGCGCCCAACGAGGGCGCGACGTCCCTCGACCCGAGCTCGTTCGTCGACACCTCGAACTGGGCCGGCGACCTGATGCACTCGCAGCAGGGCAACCAGCGCGCGCCGAAAAAGAGCTCGACCAAGCCGCCGCCCAACAAGGCCAAGACGGTCACGGCGCCCGGTGGCGGGGAGGTCGAGTCCCTCGAGCAGATGCTCGAGCCCGATCGCACCGGCATGCACAAGAAGGGCGAGAGCAAGCCGCCCTGGGCGCTCATCATCATCCTGATGGTCCTGCTCGCCGCGGGTGCCGCGGTCGCCGTCGTGTTCGCGATGGGCTGAGGCGCGGCCCGCCGCTACTTCTTCAGGGCCTGGAGCGTCGCCAGCGACTCGCTGCCCGGCGCCAGCGCGCCCACCCGCGTGATCGCCTCGTCGAGCTCCTTCTTCTTGCCGAGCTTCGAGGCGTACATGCCGACCTGGACCCAGCCGTCGATGTAGTCGGGGTTCACGACGACCGACTTCTTCGCGAGCTCGAACGCCTTGCCCTCGGCCTTCGCGCCCACGAGCTCGACCTCGACCGCACCGGCGAACAGGTACGCCGGATAGAGCGACGGATCGGAGGTCAGCACGAACACCAGCTGGTTCTGCGCGTTCGGATAGTCCTCCCGCTCGTAGAACAGGGCGGCGAGCCCGAAGTGCGCCTGCGCGACGCGGCGGCGCGTGGCGGCGATCTTCCCGAACGCCTCGGACGCCTTGTTGTAGGCCTTCTCCGCGTCGGCCTGCTTGCCCTCGACGAGCGCGAGCTTGCCCGAGACGATCAGGCTCTCCGGGAGGTCCTTGAGCCGTAGCGGCGTCAGCGTCTTCAGCTTGCCGGCGAGCTGCGCCTGCTTCGGATCCGCGCTGACCGTGTCGGCGGCGAGCAGGAACGTCTCGTGGTCGCTGCCGCACGTGTCGAGCGCGCGCGACAGCGCCTGGGCCGCGCCCGGGACGTCGCCGCGCCGCAGCGCGAGGCGCCCGCGCTCGCGGTCGTACTGCCAGCGCACCACGTTCGGCGCCTTGTCGGCACGGTCGAGCAGGGCCGCCGCGCCCGCGTTGTCTCCGGCGAGCATCCGGGCGCGCGCACCGTCCAGGAGCAGACTGGCCGAGGCCCCCTCCCCCGCCTCCTTCAGGATCGCGTCGATCTGATCGCGCCCCCCGGACGGATCCTGATCCTCGATGAGGAGCAGCCCCGTGTCGAGCCGCGCCTCGCTGTTGCCCATACGAATCGCCTCGGCGAACGCGGTGCGCGCCGGCGCCATCTGGCCGAGGTCTCGCAGCACCCGCCCGAGCTCGAGCTGCGCGCGCGCGATCTCCGGCGTCGGCGGGGCGTCCTTCGTGACCTTCTCGAGGAGCACCTTCGCCTGCTCGCGCTCCGCCGGATCGCCGCCCATGCGCAGCGTCGCCGCCCACACCGTGGTCACCGCGACGCTCGAGGTGTTCGGGTTGAAGCCCGGCTCGAGCCGCTTCCGCGCATCCTCGAGCTCGCCGGCGGCGAGGTCGATCCACGACCGGCCCACGACCGCGAGCTCGAGCTTCGGCAGCTTCTTCAGCGCCGCGTCGAAGTCGGCCTTCGCGCCGTCGAGGTCGCCGAGCGCCAGCTTCGCGATGCCGCGCACCGCCACGCCGCGGGGCAGCGCCGCCGCGTCGGGGTTGCGCGTCAGGATCTCGAGCGCCTCCGCCGGCTTGCCGAGCGCGATGGACACCTGCGCCTGCGAGATCCGCGCGCGCCGGCTGCCCGGCCACGTCGCGAGGGCGGACATCGCGACGGCCTTCGCGCGCTGGAGCTCGCCGATCATGAGGAGCGTGTCGGTCGCTTCCTCGCCGAAGCGCTGCTCGTCGGCGCGGACGTCCGAGGCGGCGCGGATGTCGTTGAGCGCGGCCTGCATGTCGCGGAGCGAGAAGTCGACCTGGGCGAGCGCGAGGTTCGCGAGCGCGACCTGGAGCGGCGACACGCCGCGCTGCTGCTCCGCGAGCGGCTTCGCACCCTCGGCGGTCAGCTTGACGAGCTGCGCGCGCACCTCGGCGGTCACCGTGTTGCCGGGCGCGATCCGTCCACCCGCGACCGAGAGGAAGGCGCGCTCGAGGAGCGCGCCGGGGTGATCCGGCATCTGCCCGAGTGCGCGATCGACGGCCGCCAGCGCGTCATCCCACGCCCCCGTCGCCGCGTACGCACGCGCGAGCCCGACCGCATAGAGCGGCCGCGGCTCCTTCTCCTGCGCCGAGCGTAGGCTCGCGATCGCGTTCTTGTACTCGCCGGCGAGCAGCTCGGCCTGCCCCATCACGTAGAGCGCGGCCGGATCGTTCGGCGCGAGCTCGATCGCCTTGGCGGCGGCCTCCTTCGCCGCCGTCGGGTCGGTCTGGGCGAGCGCGACGTACGCGCGCGCGATCGAGACGTCGAGGTTGGTCTGCCCCGCGAGGCGGTCGACGGCGGCCTTGGCCTCGGCGAGGTTGTCGCCGAACTCGAACGCGAGGACGCCGCGGGCGCGGGCGAGCGCCGAGCGGTTGTCGACGGTCCCCGAGGCCTGGGCGATGCTCGCGAGCCGATCGCGCGCGCCGGACCAGCCCTGCCAGGTGTCGGCCTTCGCGAGGTCGACCGCCTGATCGCGCGCGGCCGCGATCTGCTTCTTGAGCCGCATCGCGCGGATCTGGAAGCCGGCGAACACGCCGCCGCCGATCACGATCGCGCCGACCAGGATCCACATCACGATCGCGAGCTTGCTGCGGCCCTTGCGAACGCCGGTCTTGAGCGGCTTGCCGCTCGCCGTGCTGGTCTCGGGGAACATGTTCGGCGGCGGCGTGGCCGGCACCGGCGAGGCCACGGCGAGCACGCGCGGATCGAGCTCCTGCCCCGGCCTCGCCGTCGGCTCGTTCGCGGCCGCGCGCTGCGCGGCGACGGTCTGCTTCGCCCAGCCCGGCTGCTCCGCCCCGAACAGCGCGTCGACGGCGGCCGCGGACTGCTGCTGCGCGGCGCTCAGGTTGACCGCCATCGTCGGCCGCGCGGCGTTGGCGAGCGCCTGCGGGGACGGCGGCTGCATCGCCGCGGCGGTCGGCATGCTCGCGGCGATCAGCTGGCGGGCGTGGTTCGGGTTGGCCTGCGAGGGCGGCGCGATCGGCTGTGCGACCTGCGTCTGCCGGATCGACGCGGGCGTGGGCGCGGGCAGCGGGAACGGCGCCGGCTGCTGCGGTCCACCGAAGCTCTGCGGCATCGGCGCCTGCGGCGGCGAGCCATAGTCGGCTCCCATCGCGGGGAACGGCGGCGGCAGCGCCGGCGGGATGTCGTCGGAGAGCGGGCCCGCGGGGATCCGCACCGCCTGGCGCACGGCCGACTGCGACGGCCGCCGCGGACCGTCGTCGACCTCGACGAGATCGTCGCTATCGAGCTCGACGCTCGACACGTTGCTGATCTCCTTCACGCGCCGGACGGGCGCCGGGTTCGCCCCCTTGGTCGCGCGCTTCACCGAGCCGCGCGCCTCCTCGAATGGCGGGCTCACGACGGCGCGCGGGCGGCTCGCGGGTGGAGGGGCCGCGACCGCGCCGAAATCGTCATCGTCGTCATCCTCGACGCCGTCGACGTCCGGATCGAACTCGACGGTGCCCGAGCGATCGCCGACGGCGAGCTCGGCGGCGGACGGCAGGCGCTCCTCGTCGACACCTCCGACCGCCTGCTGCCGCTTGCTCCGCTTCTTCGAGGTGGGCGCCTGGAGCGAGGTCGGCTTGGTGAACGTGCCAACCTCGGACTCGTCGTCGGGGTCACTGCCGGTGACCTCCTCCTCGGCGCCGTGGTTCGGATAGTGCTTCGTGAACGACTCGCTCGCGTCGCCGCCGACGAAGCCGACGGCCGGATGACTCGCGCTGATCGCCGGCCGCCGCGCGCCGCCCTTGTCGTAATCCGCGAGCAGCTGGGCGATCCTGCCGTCGCCACTCGCCTGCGGGCGCAGCTTGTCGATCACCTCGCCGGCGGCGTGGTGATCGCCCTTCCTCATCAGGGCCTCGGCCTTGAGCGCCTGCGCCGACACCGAGCCGTGATCCAGCTCGAGGGCGACGCGCATCTCGGCGAGCACCTCGTCGTACCGCTTGAGCGCGAGCAACGCCTGCCCGAGCACGATGCGACCCTCGACGGTCGTCGGCCGCCCCAGCAGCCCCAGCCGGCAGACCTTCACGGCCTCCTGGAACTGCCCGGACGCGACCAGGGCCTGGCCACGGGTGACGAAGTCGCTGGCCGACACCTCTGGGCGGGAATGTTACCCCACCCGGGAGGGGGGCGCGAATCCCCAGAACCCAACCGATTACGGGGTCTTCTGACTTTCTGTCGGGGACGGAGCCTCCGCGGTGGCATCCGCCTTGGCCTCGGCGCGCGGGGCATCCAGGAGGCCGGGCATCTCGTCGCCGCGCAGGCGGGTCTCCTCCATCATCCACCAGGTCTTGCCGTGGCGCTCCCAGGTCTGGACGGCGTGGGTCTCGCGGAGCGTCCCCTCGGAGTCCTTGTACCAGGCGACCTTCACGTGGACCTTCGCCGTCTTCTTGGTCGGCTTGTCGACGCGGACGATGTCGTACTGGCTGATGTTCAGATCCTTGGCGCGCTGGTCCATCTCGTCGACGAACTCGGAGCGGAGCTTCGGAGGCAGCGAGCTCGCCGCCGACTCGAAGCGCTCCCAGCGCACACCCTCGTTGTAGTTCAGGATCGACTCCTTGAGCGTGTCGGAGTCGCGCTGGGGCCCGCCGCACGCGGCGAGCGAAAGACCGATCACGAGCGAGAACGAGAGAGCTCTCATGCGTCACCTCCACCGGCCGCCCGCTTCTTGCGAACGGCCTTGATCGCGTCGAGATCGCGCTTGCCGAGCTCGCGCGTCCCGATCAGCACCACGAGGAACACCACACCGACCATCGCCGCCTCGACGAGGATCATCAGCTTGCCGTGGCCGAGCTTCACGAACCGGCCCGCCGCCAGTGCCGCGCCCGTCGCGACCGCGATCCGCGCGAGCGAGATCAGCGGCAGGAACGCGCCGAGGCGCCTGACGAGCGCGAGGCCCGAGACGACCGCGCCGACCACCATGGCCCCGCCGGTCACCGCGGCCGCGACGACGAGCACGTTGCCGCTCTCGGTCGCCATCGGGATCGCGATGTAGTTGCCGATCGCGGCGAGCGCGAGCGTGATCGCCGCGGTGACGATCGCGTCCCGGGTGTGGCCGGAGCCGTTCAGGATCGTACCGTTGATCGCGAACACCGAGAACGCGACGTTGCCGAGCGCGAGCAGGCCGAGCGCCGCGGCGCCGTGGCGCGCGAAGTCCTCGGGATAGAGCAGCGAGAGCATGTCGGCCGGGTTCGCGGCGATCACCACGCCGATCGCCATCGCGAACATCAGCGAGTAGCGCGAGGTCACCTCGACGTAGCGGCGCGTGGTCTCCTTGTCGTCGGTGAACGTCGACCGCGAGACCAGCGGGAACACCACGAACGTCGCCGCGATGATCGCCTGGTACGCGAGCCGGCCGAGGTTCTGCGACGCCGCGTAGTAGCCGTTCTGCACGTCGGCCAGCACCGACGAGTCGAAGTGATACCCCGAGAGCTTCGCGCCCCACGGCACGACGATGTCGATCGCCGAGGCGAGCTCCGCGGCGTGCGCGTCGTAGTACTCGGTCGTCAGCCGCTTGATGAGGAAGCTGTCGACGAACATGAGCGCGTTGAACAGGAGCAGATAGACCGCGACGCCGGCGAAGAACGAGATCAGCGGCCTGACCGGCAGCCGGTCCTCGGCCGCGACCTTCCCCGGCAGCCCGACCCACACGATGGCGGCGATCAGGATGATGCCCACGGCGGCGACCCAGCCGCCGATGACGCCGATCACGCCGAGGCCGGCCATCGCCATGCCGAGCAGGCCCGCCACGCGCAGCGTCGCGAACGTGACGTCCAGCCCGGCCTGCTTGTGGAACTGGTGGAGGCCGTTCGCCGTGCCGACGAACACCGCGTAGAACGAGTAGCCCGCGACGATGAGGCCCGCGAGCATGAGCGGCGCGGTCTTCGACATGTCGTGGAGCAGCCAGGCGATCAGCGGCGCCGCGGCGATGAAGCCGACCGCGATCACGAGCCCGAGACGAACGTGCATGCGCAGGCCCGCGTGCTGGACGCGCCGCGCCTTGCCGGGCTCGGCGGCGGAGAACTTCGAGACCGCCTGGATCGTGCCGGTGACCAGCACGTTGTTGACCAGCGATGCGATGTTCGAGACCAGCGAGAACGATCCGAACGCCGAGCGCGACAGGATGTTCGGGAGCCGGAACTGGATCACCAGCCCCGCGAACATGAAGTAGAATTTCGCGAACGCGATGTAGAGGACACCGCGTCCCGCGCCGCTCGGCTTTCCAACGTCGCTCATCAGCGGGTTCCTCCGGGTAGCACGCAGCCCGGCGAACCAGCAACTTACCGGCCAGATATAGAAGTCGACATCGAAGCGCTTGAAGAAGCCTTAGTGGCGCGGTCCCGACATCAGCTGCTCGAACACCGGCTGGACGCAGGGGACGTAGTCGCCGCAGGCGTCCTTCGCGAGACACGCGCGCAGCGCATCCATCATCGGCCGCGCGTCCTCCGTCATGTGCTCGGTCATCGCCTGGCACTGGCGGGCGATGTTCTCGTCCTTGCTGTCCTCGGCCCACTCGACCTTGGCCTGCGCGATCACGGCGGCGCGATCCGCCTTCACCTTCTCGGCGATGCCGGGAGGCTTGTCGAGCTTCGCGCGCGTGTCGACGAGCGCGGGGATGTACTCGTCGGTGCACGTGCGGTTCTTGGTCATGGTCTCGACGCACAGCTGCTGCGCCTCGCCCGGGACCGACGATGCCTGGGTCTTGGTGGTGTCCGTCTTGGCCGGTGCGGCCTCCGACGAGGCGCACGCGGCGATGGCGAGGGGGGCGAACAGGAGAGCGGCGAGGAGCGAGCGGGTGGGCATTGCGGAGGTTCCTTTCTAGACGTGATCGGAAGGCATGCGGCGGACGCCGACAGCCACGAGGATCCAGGTGAGCGCGGCGATGCCGCCGCCGAGGACGAGGTTCGCGGTGCTCTCCGCGAAGCCGATGAGGAGCACCTGCAGCGCGGGCTCCTCGGGGTGATCGACGACGAACCGGCAGGTCGACGCGAGGCCGGAGACGAAGCCGGTGAGGGTCGCGGCGAGCAGCGCCCACGACAGGGCGCGGAGGATCGACAGGCGTTGCGCGCTCGCGTCGATCGCGAACCGGATCGCGGTCGGCAGCATCACGAGCCCCAGCGCGAGCAGGAGGAACATGTTGAAGCCGCCGGCGCGGAGGAAGTCCATGCCGGGGGAAACGCGGCCCCCGGCCGGGCGTGACAGACTTTTTTCGGGGCGTGAGACGGTGCGGGGCCCTGCCCCGCCGCGCGGCCGGCCGTTTTCTTGTCACGCGCGCGTACCTGGAGCGTTCCTCATGCGTGGCCGACGACGAGCGCGCCTGGGTCGACGGCCTCCGCCGGGGCGACCGGGCCGCGTTCGACGCGGTGTTCGCGGCGTTCCGCCGGCGGATCTATGCGTACCTCGTGCGCATGACCCGGCGGAAGGACGCCGCCGAGGATCTGCTCCAGGAGTCGTTCCTGCGGCTCGCGCAGTCGACGGCGCGCCTGGCTCCCGACACCCGCCTCGGGCCGTACCTCTTCACGATCGCGCACCGCGTGTTCATCAGCTGGACGCGCGCGCAGGCGGTCCGCGCGCAGCTCGCCGGCGACCTGCCGGCGCGCGAGGTCGCGGGTGACACCCGCTCGCCGCTCGAGGCGCTCGCCGACTCGCAGGCGCAGCTCGCGCTCGAGCGCGCGTTCGCCCAGCTCGCCCCCGCGTACCGCGAGGTCGCGCTGCTCGTCGGCGTCGAAGGGCTCTCTCCCTCCGAGGTCGCCGACATCCTCGGTCAGAAGCCCGAGGCGGTGCGCCAGCGCCTGGCGCGCGCCCGCACGCAGCTCGCCGAGGCCCTCGGCGATCACGCTCCGAAGTCCTGGAGGACACCGTCATGACGACGACCGACGACGAGGATCTCGATGTCCGGCGCCTCACCGAGATCAGCCGGGAGCTGCCGGCGATCGATCTCGATGCCGAGAGCGCCGCGCGTATCTCCCGCCGGGCCGCCGACGACCTCGGCAAGCGCCCGCTGCGGCGCAACCTCGAGCTGGTGCTCGTGTTCGCGATCGTCATCGTCTACCTGGTGTGGGTCATCGGAAAGGTGCTGGAGCTGCTCGGATAGCAGTGTCACGCTAGGGCGGTGCAGCGTGTGCTCGTCGTGGGTCTGGCTCTCGTCCTCGCGCTGATCGCGCGGACCACGCCGTCCCACGCCGAGTTCGTGATGTGCCTCGGCGGCCAGGGCGCGACGCCGCCGCCCGGCGCCGTCCTGCCGCCTCGCCCGCGCCTCGCGTTCTACAGCGACCG
>JAEUJX010000694.1 GCA_016794545.1 Myxococcales bacterium | reverse complement strand
GCGCCGACTGTGGCCCGGTCGTGCGCGTCGGCTGCGGCGCGCCTTGCGTCGGGATCGGCTGGCTCTGCCGCTGCGGTGGCTGCGGCGCCGACTGTGGCCCGGTCGTGCGCGTCGGCTGCGGCGCGCCTTGCGTCGGGATCGGCTGGCTCTGCCGCTGCGGCGGCTGCGGCGGCATCGCCGGCTGTGGCCCGGTCGCGCGCGCGGCCGGCGGCTGCCCCGGCGGCGACTGCGTCGGGATCGGCTGACTCTGGCGCGGCGGCGGGCCGGCCGGCGGCACCGACGGCGCGCGCTGCGGCGGCGGCGCGCCCGGCAAGGCGCCGGTCATGCGCTGCGGAGGCGCGCTCGGCCGCGGCGGCGGCGGCATCATCGACGGTGGGCCGGCCGAGAACGTCGTCGCTTCCTCCTCGTCGTCGAGGCCGATCACCGAGGCCTGGGGGATGGTCTCCGCGGGCAGGAACGCCGGCTTCGCCGGAGGCGCGGGCGGCGTTCCCCGCGGGACCACCGGAGGCAGCGGGGTGGTGGACGGCTTCGCCGCACGCGGCGGCTCGCCGAACGGCCTGGCGTCGGGGTTGGTGTCGTCGGGGCCGAAGTCGGAGCCCGGCGAGTCCTTCATCGACGCGAAGAACGCGTCGAAGTCCATGTCGGCGTCGCTCTCGTCGAGGACGTGCTCGTGCTTCTTCTGGTTCCGGACCTGGCCGAGGGGCTGGCCGGCATCGGTCAGCTGTGCCGAGTCATCGCCGGTGTCGATGGTGCCGCCATCCTCGAGGCCCTGGGCCTCGGCGCGGCGGCGGGCGATCGCGAGCGCGGCCTCGCGATCGCGCTTGACCTGCTCGCGCATGCGCTTGGGCATCGCGGCGAGGATCTCCTCGGGAATCTCCTCACCCGTCTCCGCCGCGCGCCGCCCGATCTTCGCGAGCTGGCGGATATAGGTCCCGTTCTCGATCTGCCGCAGCGTGCGCCGCCAGTACGAGTTGTACGAGCCGAACTTCTGCTGGAGCGTCGCGAACCGGTAACGCAGGCCGGTGTTGCGGATCTGGATCTGCATCAGATCGCGGATGCGGCGCTCGATGTCGCTGTGGATGTGCGACGGCGGCTGCTTCTGCATCCCGAGGAAGTACTGCTCGTAGAGCGTCTTGATGCGCTCCATCGTCTTGTCGAGATAGTCGAGCGCTTCCTCGATATCGAGGCTGGCGTCCGGTTGTGAGGACTTCGAAGCCACTCCCCGGCAGGATAGCAGTTTCTGCTATAGCGTCGGCGGCGGTTTCGTGTCGGTCCTCTACTTCCTCCTGCTCGTCGGCGTCCTCGTGCTGTTCCACGAGCTGGGCCACTTCGTGGCCGCGAAGCTGCTCGACGTGAAGGTGCTGCGGTTCTCGATCGGCTACGGCCGCCCGCTGGTCCGGGTCAAGCTGGGCGAGACCGAGTACCAGGTCGGCGCGTTCCCGCTCGGCGGGTACGTCCGCATCCAGGGCATCGAGAGCGAGACCGAGTCCGATGGGCGCAGCTTCGCGAGTCGCCCGCTGTGGCAGCGCCTGGTGATCGTGCTCGCGGGGCCGGCGGCGAACCTCCTCCTGCCCGTCATCATCTACTTCGTGCTGTTCGCGGGACACACCGTCCTGCCCGCGGCGGTGATCGGCGACGTCCTCGACGGCGGTGCGGCCGCGCGCGCGGGTCTCGAGCCGGGAGACCGCGTGCTCGAGATCGACGGCAGCCCGGTGCGCTACTGGGAGGAGATCGAGGCGGCCGTGCGCAGCTCGCCAGGCAAGGAGCTGCACCTGCGCATCTCGCGCAACGGCAAGGTGTTCGAGCGCTACCTGACGCCGATCGAGGACACGGTGCGCAAGCGCGATGGCCAGGTCTCGCGGCAGGGCCGGGTCGGGATCACGCACGCGCCGTTCGTGCCGCTGGTCGGTGTGATCGACGGCGCCTCGCCCGCCGCGCGCGCCGGTCTGCGCACCGGCGACCTGATCATCTCGGTCGACGGCCAGGCGGTGCGCAACTGGCGCGACGTCCAGCGCCAGCTCGGGCGCTTCGCGCGGCGCACGAGCATCGTGTACTTCCGCGGCACCGAGGTGCCGGGCATCCCGCAGATCGAGCTGCTCGGCGCCGGGTTCGCCGACCTCGTGCCCGAGACCATCGTCGACGACAAGCTCAACCGCCAGACGTACACCGGGCTCGAGCACGCGGAGATGTTCGTCGCGAAGGTCGACCCCGGCTCGCCCGCCGACAGCGCGGGCCTGCGGCCGGGCGACCTCGTGGTCGCGCTCGACGACAAGCCGGTGGCGCACTGGATGGATCTCGACCAGCGCCTCCAGGCGGAAGCCAACAAGACGTTCAAGCTGACCTGGAAGCGCGCCAAGACCGGCTCGGCGGGCCCCGGCGTGGAGACGCTGACCGCCGAGGTCACGCAGGTCTGGCGCAAGCAGCTCGACGAGTACGACCACACCGTCTCGCGCCTCGTGTTCGGCGCGCGCAACGACGTCGACCGTGGCAGCGGCGCGATGGTCGCGATCGAGGGTCGCGTCGGCTACGCGATGGGCAAGGCGTTCGAGCGCACCGGCGAGACGATCTCGACGATGACGCGCGGCTTCTTCCAGATCGTCACCGGCGACACGCCCGGCGAGGCGCTCGGCGGTCCGATCATGATGTACCGGGTCGCCTCGGTCTCCGGCAACAAGGGCTGGGACAGCTTCCTCCTGATGATCGCGCTCATCTCCGTCAACCTCGGCCTCATCAACCTGCTGCCGATCCCGATGCTCGACGGCGGCCAGATCCTCGTGTTCGCGATCGAGGGCGTCCGCCGCCGCGCGCTCACGCCGCGCCAGCGCGAGCGCATCCAGCTCGCGGGCCTCATCCTGATCGGTCTCATCACGATCCTCGCGATCCGCAACGACGTCATGCGGTTCTTCTTCAAGTGAAGGTCCTCGGCCTCGACACCTCGACCCTGACGTCGGGCATCGCGCTCCTCGACGGCGACCACGTGCTCGCCGAGGCGCGCCACGACGCGAGCGCGCGCACCGCGGATCTGCTCGTCGCGATCGATCGCGTCTGCAAGGACGCCGGCGTGGCGCCGATGGACCTCGACGCGATCGCCGTCGGCGCGGGCCCCGGCTCGTTCACGGGTCTGCGCATCGGCATGGCGACCGCGAAGGGCATCGCGTTCGCGGCCGGAAAGCCGCTGTGGGCCGTCTCGTCGCTCGCCGCGCTCGCGTGGGATGCCTCGTGCGACCCCGTCGCCACCGAGCGGATGTGGCGGATCCCCGGCGGCGCGTTCGTGGCGGCGCTCGACGCACGGCGCGGCGAGGTGTTCGCGGGCTGCTATCGCGCCGACGAGACCACGGGCGCCTGGACGCTCGTCGGTGAGGAGCGCGTGCTCGCACCACGCGAGCTCGGTCCCTGGGTCGCGCAGCTGACCGATCGATTGTACGCGGACTGGAATGGGCTCTACCTCAGCTACGCGGGCGACGCCCTCGCGGCATATCCCGCCGAGCTCGGGACCCTCTCCGGTCTCTGGCTCGCCCCGCGCACGCCGTCGGGCGTCGCCGTGGCGCGCCTCGCCCTGAGTGGCACTCGGGTCGACGTCCTCATCAGCGGCGGGCCGACATACATTCGCCCATCGGAGGCCGAGGTCATGTACCCGGATGGCGTCCCGGGCGCATTGCGCAAGCGCGATCCATAAATCCTGGTAGGATCGATCTGCCTGCTGGTGCAGGCGGAGGCTGCGTGAGCACACAGACTGTCGTCTCGAAGGAATCTCTCCTCGCCGAGCTGACCGCTGAACATCGCCGACTCGACCAGGAGGTTCAGGTCCTCGAGCGCCGCCGCTCCCTGACGACCGCCGAGCGCGCGGACCTCACGCGATTGAAGAAGCAGAAGCTGCTGACCAAGGACAGGATCGCTAGACTGTCCTGAGTGCAGCTGACGCTCACCGAGGCCCAGATCGAGAAGATGCGGGCCATCGGCCTGCGCCTCGATCGCGCGGGCGTGTTCCACCACGGCGGCTCGACCGTCACGCACCCGCGCCTCCGCCAGGCCCTGCTCCGCTGGCTCGATGTCCGCGACGACGGCAAGGACATCATCCGCCTCGACGACAAGCGCTACGCCTACGTCGAGATCGAGGACGCGCACCTCCGCGCGCTCTCCGCCCACTGGGATGGCGACCGCTGCCGCATCCTGTGGGACGACGATCAGGAGGAAGAGCTCGACTACGCGCACCTCCGCCAGGCCCCCGACCACGCGCTCTACACCACCGCGCGCCGCGGCGTGCTGCGCGGCCGGATCGCGAGCCCCGCCTATCAGACCGTCGCCGAGCGCATCGTCGAGGCGGGCGATGGGTTCGCGCTCGAGGCGGCGGGGCAGCGCTGGCGGATCAGGTAGGGCTGCGATAGGAGGTGATCCGCGCCGTCAACCGCCGCAGCTCCTCGGGCCGGTCACGCTCGGCCGCGGCGGCCACCAGCATGACCAACGCGGCCTGGATCAAGCGGCCGCCTCCCAGCGGCACGTTCGCGCCCAGCTCGGCGTACTCCTCTACGTCGATGCCGTCGAGCGACCGCGCATCAACACGGATCGGTGCGTTCCCGCTCGCGATCATGACGAGCGACGGCCCTTCACAGCTCATCTCGATCTCGGGCGGCATCGCGTCGACCTCACCTTCGGTGTCGCCGGCGGCTTCGCATGGCCACGACGTGCTCCAATCTATCGCCAAGATCGCCGAGAAATTTTGGAGGGATGCTCGTCGTGGCACGTGCGAGGCCCTCAAGCGCGGCAGTTCATCCTCAGTCTCTTAGGGGGGAGTGCGCCAAGGAATGACGCGACGAATCCCGCTCTTTAGGATCGGGCAGCTGAAGTTCATCAACAGTCCCAGCGGATGACCAGTTGCCGCCAGGTACGCGAGTGTTTGGTGCAGGTGGGCCTCCGAAAGCTGCTCGACCGTTTCAGCTCGACAATGATCAGGTTTCCGACTACGAGATCGAGGCGGAACGCAGTGGTGAGCGGCTGCCCCTTGTAGCGCAGCGGAACTGGCACCTCCCTCGCGAATGGAATCGCACGTGCTTCGAGCTCGAGTGCGAGCGCGTCCTGGTAGATGCGCTCGTGAAACCCGGGGCCGAGCTCGCGATGGACCTCGATGGCTGCACCGATCACCGCGTGGGCAAGCTGGTCGACTACGACTGACGGCTCTTGACGCTGTTGCATGCCGCCGTCTATCGACCAGACCCTCCGGCGGTTGCGCTGTCGTCTATCTTGGCGCGCTCCCCCCGAAAAGACTGAGGATGAACTGCCGTGCCTCGGGGCTGGGTACGTGCCGCGAAGTGCGTTCCCAGAAGTTTCTCGGCGATCTTGGCGATAGACTTCCGAACGGCGTGCCCGAGCGCGATGCAGGCACGCGATCGCGCCAACGCGGTCACCGCGCGAACCGACTGCGCGTGCTCTGCAGAGCCGGGTCGCGCGGAGAGCCACGAAGGGTCACGCGGACCGCGTCACGTGGTCTCGCGCGCCAAGATCGTAACCCTCAGTCCCCGCCGCCACCACCGCCGCAGTCGCCGCCTCCGCCGAAGTCGCCACCGCCACTGTAGTCGCCGCCGCCGCAGTCGCCGCCGGCGTCGTGATGCACGCCCTCGGCGGCGTACGACGCATCGGCGCCGAACACGTACAGGTTCGTGTTCGGCGTGACCTCGGGGACGCTACCGAACGCTTCGGCCCGGACCGCGTCGTAGTCGCAGGTCTCACCCTTGGCGGCGTGATAGGCGTCGAACACGGCGCGCTCGCAGTACATGCCGAGCGCATAGCAGACGAACGCCTCGTGGATGCCGCGCAGCTGGCCGGCGGCGGACGTGACCTCGG
>JAEUJX010000690.1 GCA_016794545.1 Myxococcales bacterium | reverse complement strand
CCGCGGTCGCGCCGTAGCTCGCCCGCACGCCGGTCGGCGACGCGATCCGCAAGAGGACCGTCACGCTGCGCCCTTTCGACGCCTCGCCGGCGGTCATCACCGGGATCCCGAGCTCGGTCAGCTTCGCGCGCACCTTGTCCCGATCGACACGGACACTGACCTTGAGTTGCCGCCGATCATCCGCCGTCGTGTCGCGCACCACCGTGAACTTCGCGACCCACAGCCGCGCGCGCGCGACGATCTCGCGATCGAGGTCGGCCCGGCGCGCGCTCCGCACGTCGGCGGCGACGATGTCGATCAGCGCCAGCCCGACCGCCCGGCCGAACGCCTCGTCGAGCGCCGCGACGCGCGGGTCCGCGCCACCGGCATCCGCATCCCCCTCCGCGTCGTACGTCGCGATGTCCTCGGCGCGCGCCGGCACGGCGAGCAGGACGAGCACCAGCGAGACGACGATCGACTTCATGCCCGGAATCTAGCAAACCCACCGGACACCTGCCGATCACCCGTCCGCGAACGCGTGACCGACCGGCCTTGTTCCGCGCATCGCCATCCGCCGTGCCCGCTCGCGAGATTCGAATCTCGTGCCCCCCCCCTCACCGATCGCGTCCAGTCGCCCAATGCCCGCAACCAACGCGCAAATCGTTTGCATCTGCTCCCTAACCTGGGTGGGGACGGACGCGGTGGGCCGGACGACGTCCGGTCAGCGCTGGACGACCTGCGCGGTCGCGTTCTTGGCCATCGCCTCGTCCGCGAGGCGGCGGATGTTGGCCAGGAGGTACGCCGCGATCAGGAGGGCGATGAACGACCGGATGAGGGCCGTGGTTCCGAGCTCGGTGCCGAGCACGGAGGCGACAAGAGCCATGTCGACGATCTGGACGACGATGGTCACGAGCATCAGCGTCTTGATCCAGCCGGCGCCGCGGGTGAGCGCCGCGGGGAGCTGGACGCCGGCCCAGATGAAGCAGGCCGCGAGCGCCAGCTGCGACAGCAGAGGGAACCACAGCGCGAGCTGCCAGCTCGCCGGGAGGCTGCCGAGGATCGAGCCGAGCTTGGTCACCGTGGACAGGTCGCGAAGCCCGAGCAACAGCGCGATCGCGCCCGCGATGATGAAGTAGGCCCGGAGCGACCGGGTGGTCTCGCGCATCCCCATCCCCCACGGATATCATGTCCGGACGGCGCCGTGCCGAACGGCGACCAGCCCCTCCCCGTCGACCCACTCCTCGCGCGATGCGATGCGAGGACGACAACATCGGGCGGGCTGCGAGGCCCGAACGCCTCGGGCGAGGCCCCCATACGCCCTCCTCGTCGGTCCACCGGCCGGTCGTCCGCCGGGCGGCTCGCACGCCACACGCGGGCGGCTCGCGCGCCACACGCGGGCGGCGGCTCACCCCTTCGCGAGGATCAGGAACAGCGTGGCGGCCGTGGCCTTGCCGACGTCGGCGTCGATCGCGGCGCCCTTCACGCCCCGGGCCTTGATTCTCGGCGCGCTCTTCGCCCACGCGGGCACCTCCGTCACGAAGACGGTCGCGGCAGCGAGGCCGCCGATCGCGTATCCCAGTGCGGGCGTCACGGTCACGCCCTCGACGACGGTGGCCACCGGGGCCCCGTCCGATGCGGCGAGCGCACGCGGTCCGCCCGACATCGCCTGGCGGATCGCGTCCAGCCCCACGGCCATGGTGACCCTCCACGAGCCGTCGGTCTCCGGATCCGCGCTCACGACGAACGCACCGGCGACGGCCGTGTCGATGCGCGCCTTCACCGCGGGATCACCGAGCCGGTCCTTCACCGCCCCGCCACCGGCGATCGGCAGCGCGGCGAGCTGCGCCGAGAGCGTCGCGCGTGCGGCATCCTCGGCGCGCCGCCGCGCCGGGCCACGCGCGACCGCGGGATTCGGCGCCTGCCGATCCGCGAGACCAACGCCGGGCGCCGTCATGAGGCCTTTGCTCCAGTCGACGTCGGCGTGGCCGAGCGTCGGCGAGAGGACCACGGCGAGCACGAGCGCGCGATGCACGACGCGAGTCTACGCCACGCGGCGCGCTACTCCCACTCGATCGTGCCGGGCGGCTTGCTCGTGATGTCGTAGACCACGCGATTGATGCCGCGCACCTCGTTGATGACGCGCGACGAGATCCGCGCCAGCAGGTCATACGGCAGCTGCACCCAGTCGGCCGTCATGCCATCGCGGGAGTTGACCGCGCGCAGCGCGAGGGTCTCCTCGTACGTGCGCGCATCGCCCATCACGCCGACCGACTTGACCGGCAACAGCACGCCGAACGACTGCCAGATCGACTCGTAGAGCCCCGCCGAGCGGATCTCCTCCTCGATGATCGCGTCGGCGTTGCGGAGCACGTCGAGCCGCGCCTTGGTCAGCGGGCCGAGGCAACGCACCGCGAGGCCCGGCCCCGGGAACGGCTGACGCCACACCATGTGGCGCGGCAGGCCGAGCTCGAGACCCAGCTGGCGGACCTCGTCCTTGAACAGCTCGCGCAGCGGCTCGACGAGCGCGAGCTTCATGCGCTCGGGCAGGCCACCGACGTTGTGATGGCTCTTGATCACGTGCGACGGGCCCTTGGTCGACACGCTCTCGATCACATCGGGATACAGCGTGCCCTGCGCGAGGAAGCCGGCGCCGGAGACCTTCTTGGCCTCCTCCTCGAACACGGCGATGAACTCGTAGCCGATGATCTTGCGCTTCTGCTCCGGGTCCGTGGTGACCGACAGCTTGTCGAGGAAGCGCTGCTCGGCGTCGACGACGCGCAGGTCGACCTTGAAGTGATCGCGGAAGATCGAATCGACGTACCCGCGCTCGTTCTTGCGGAGCAGACCGTTGTCCACGAACACGCAGGTGAGCTGATCGCCGATCGCCTTGTGGATCAGGGCCGCCGCGACCGAGCTGTCGACGCCGCCGGAGAGGCCACAGATCACGCGGCCGCTCCCCACCTGTGCGCGGATCCGCGCGACGGCCTCTTCGACGAACGACGCCATCGACCAGTCGCCCGCGCAGCCACAGATGCCGAACAGGAAGTTGCCGAGCAGCTCGGCGCCGCGCGGGGTGTGCACCACCTCGGGGTGGAACTGCACGCAGTGGATGCGCTTGGCGGCGTTCGCGAAGCCCGAGAACTTGCAGTTGTCCGACTCGGCGGTGTGCACGTAGCCGGGCGGGATGCCCTCGACATGATCGCCGTGCGACGCCCACACCGCGAGGTCCTCGCCTCCCGTGAACGACTTCAGCACGCCCTCGGTCTTGAGAACACGCACGACCGCTCGCCCGTACTCGCGCTTCTCCGCGGGGCGCACGTCTCCGCCGAGCAGCTTCGCGGTGAGCTGCGCGCCGTAGCAGATGCCGAGGATCGGCAGCCCGAGGTCGTAGAGCGCCGGCGTGATGGTCGGCGCGCCGTCCTCGTACACCGACATCGGACCGCCCGATAGGATGATGCCGGTCGGCTTCATCGCACGGAGCTGCTTGAGCTCGGGATCGAGCGCGAGCGTGTATGGATGGATCTCGCAGTAGACGCTCTGCTCGCGCACGCGGCGCGCGATCAGCTGCGTGTACTGGGAACCGAAATCGAGGACCAGGATCAGCTGATGCGCCACTGCGTTACTCCGCCCGCCGACTACTCGGCGCGATAGTTGGGTGCTTCCTTGGTGATGATCACGTCGTGCACGTGGCTCTCGCGGAGGCCCGACGACGAGATCCTCACGAACCTCGCCTTCGCGTGCATCTCCGCGATCGTCGCGCACCCGAGGTAGCCCATCGACGCGCGCAGGCCGCCGACGAGCTGATAGATCGACTCGTGCAGCGGGCCCTTGTACGGCACGCGGCCCTCGATGCCCTCCGGCACGAGCTTCTGCGGCGCTTCGGCCTCGACGTGGCCCTGGAAGTAGCGGTCCTTCGACCCCTCCTTCATCGCGCCGATCGAGCCCATGCCGCGGTAGCTCTTGTACGAGCGCCCCTGGTACAGGATGATCTCGCCGGGCGCTTCGTCGGTGCCGGCGAACAGCGAGCCGATCATCACCGTGTCGGCGCCGGCCGCCAGCGCCTTCGCGACGTCGCCCGAGTACTTGATGCCGCCGTCGCTGATGATCGCGACGCCCGAGCCCTTCGCGGCCTGCACGGCATCGCCGACCGCGGTGAGCTGCGGCACGCCGACGCCGGCGACGATGCGCGTGGTGCAGATCGAGCCGGGCCCGACGCCGACCTTCACGGCGTTGACGCCGCACTCGATCAGCGCGCGCGTCGCCTCGCCGGTCGCGACGTTGCCGGCGACCAGCTGCAGCTTCGGGAACTTCTTCCGCGTGGACCGCACTGCCTCCAGCACGCCCGCCGAGTGGCCGTGCGCGGTGTCGATGCAGATCACGTCGCAGCCCGCGGCGAGCAGCGCCTCGATGCGGGCCTCGCGGTCGGTGCCGACGCCGACCGCCGCGCCGACGCGCAGACGCCCCATGTCGTCGGTCGCCGCGGTCGGGTTCATCTCCGCCTGCTCGATGTCGCGGATCGTGATGAGGCCCTTCAACTTGCCGGCGCTATCGACCACCAGCAGCTTCTCGATGCGGTGCTTGTGGAGGAGATCCTTGGCCTCGTCGATCGCGACGCCCTCCTTCACGGTCACCGGGTTCTTCGTCATCAGCTCGCCGACCTGGAGGTCGAAGCGCTTCTCGAAGCGAACGTCGCGGTTGGTGAGGATGCCGAGCGGGCGCTTCTCGGCGTCGACGACGGGCAGGCCGGAGATCCGGTGGTGCCGCATGATCGCGAGCGCGTCCTCGAGCGTGCGCGACGGCGCGATGGTCAACGGATCGACGACGATCCCGGACTGCGCCTTCTTGACGCGGTTCACCTCGCGCGCCTGATCCTCGACCGTCAGGTTCTTGTGGATGAACCCCATGCCGCCCTCGCGCGCCATGCGGATCGCGGTCGCTGCTTCGGTGACCGTGTCCATCGCGGAGCTGACCAGCGGGATCCGCAGGGCGATCGAGGGCGTGAGCCGCGTGCTCACGTCGACGTCGCGTGGGATCACCTCGCTGTGCGCGGGGACCAGCAAGACGTCGTCAAAGGTGAGGGCTTCCCTCAGCTGGTCGTCTAGCATGGCGCACCTTACTCGTGGGGTCCGACACCGGCAAGACAGCACATGGAGTGACTGGGCCCCAGTGCCGGGGTGATCGCCCCCAGACGTTGTGCATGCAACCGACCGATTTGTAACCGCGTAATGTGGCACGCACATTGATCCAAACGGCTCGGATTTCGGGAGAGCGATCATGCGCCAACTCATTCTGTCGCTTATTGGTTTCGGCCTCGTCGGGTGTGCGGGAAACGCACCGTCTAACCAGGGCGGCGACGATGCGCCAGAGCCCGATGCCGCGATGCCCGATGCTCCGCCGGCGCCGGTCGGTCAGAAGCTCTCCGGCAAGACGATGGACTACTTCACGGCGAACACGCCGATGGATCTCGTCACGCTCGCCTCGGACGGTGTGACGCCGCCGATGATGGCGACCAGCGCGACGGGCGGCGCGTACGAGATCAACGACGTCCCGACCGGCTCGAAGATCTTCTTCACGCTGACCCGCACGAACTACCGGCCCACGCGGAACCCGCCGGTCAGCGTCGAGGGCACGGCGGTCGAGAAGGACCTCTACATCGCGACGATCGCCGACATCAACCGCCAGTACGCGACCGCCGGCAAGCCGG
>JAEUJX010000668.1 GCA_016794545.1 Myxococcales bacterium | reverse complement strand
GTTCGCGCCGCTCCACAGGGAGGTGCCGAACAGCTTCGTGCACGCCTCCGGCGGCGAGTTCCGGTTCTGGCTCGCGCACCTCGCGCTCGCGATCCCCGGCGCCCTGCTGATCGCGTGGGGACTCGCGCCGCGCCTCGTGCCGCTGCTCCGGCGCCTCGTCGCACGGATCGACGGCGCCACGCCGCGCGGCTGGATCGTCGCGGGCGCGCTGTACGCGCTGTTCCTCGTCGTGTGGTCGCTCGCCGGCCACGTCCTGGTGCTCCAGGGGCAGCCGCTGACCGACGACGAGAACGCCGTGACGTTCGGCGCGAAGATCCTCGCGTCGGGGCACCTCTCGGTCCCGATCCTCCAGCCCGCCGGCGCGTTCACCGACCTGTTCGTGCTGCAGCGCGATGGCCAGGTGATGTCGTTCGACTTCCCCGGCACGCTGATGTTCGCCGCGCTCGCGATCCTGACGAAGCTCGGCCCCGCGCTCTACGCGATCGCGGCAGCGGCGGGCGGCCTCGCGACCGCGTACGCCGCCGGCCGCTGGTTCGGTCCGCGCGGCCGGGTGATCGCCGCGGCGCTGTGGATCGCCTCGCCGATGATCGCCGCGCTGTCGATCACGTCGCACGCGCACGTCCCCTCGCGCACGTTCGTCGCGCTCGCGCTCGCCTTCGTCGCGCGGCTCGACACCGAGACGACCACGCCGCGCCGGGACCTGATCCTCACGGGCCTGTTCGCGGGCGTCGGCTTCCTGTGTCGTCCGTTCGAGACCGCGTGCCTGCTCGCACCGGTCGGCCTCTGGCTCGTGTGGAAGCGCCGCACGCAGGCCGCGTGGCTCCTCGCCGGGCTCGTCCCGATGATCGCGGTGTTCGCCGCGTACAACCAGGCGACCACCGGCATCTGGTACCTGCAGGCGCGCTTCGCACCGGGCGTCATCGGGGGCACGCCCTCGCTGCGGTTCTCGATGTGGGACCGCCTCGGCCTGAACCTCGGCTGGAACGCGCTGATGCTCGCGGTGTTCTTCCTCGGCATCCCGGCGATCGCGGCGATCGTCGCCGGCGTCGATCGGAAGCGGCCGATGGTGCTCGCCGTCGCGGCCGGCGGCGTCGGCCTGTTCGTCCTGTGCCTGCTCCACGACAACACCGGCATCCACTCGGTCGGCCCGATCCACCTGTCCGAGTTGGTGGTCCCGCTCGTCGTGCTCGCGACGGCCGGGATCCTGAGGACGTTCGCCTGGCTCGGCGCGCGCGCGATCCCGCAGGGCACGCCCGCGGTGCTGCTCGCCGGCTACCTCGCGATCGCGTGCAGTGCATTCAGCCTGACGAACCTGGCCTCGCTGCGCGCGCAGGCGACCACGCAGGCGCTGCCGGCCGCGATGCTCGAGGCGAGCGACGTCCACAACGCGGTGGTGATCGCGCGCCAGTACATCGTCCTGCTCCAGATCGACAGGACGTTCGCCCCGTGGGGCAGCTGGGTGCTCGACCATCCGCACCCGTCGCCCGATCTGTCCGACGACATCATCTGGGCGAAGTGGAACGCCGATCCGAAGGCGCTGCGCGCGGCGTTCCCCGATCGCACGATCTATCGCATGCACTACTCCGACAAGCCGCCGGCGATCCGCCTCGAGCAGCTGTACTGATCGGGGCGGTCAGTCCTCGCGGTCGTCGTCGTACGTCGTGCGCTCGATGACGAACGGCGGCCGGTTCTTGACCTCGTTGAACACGCTGCCGAGGTAGAGGCCTAGGATGCCGAGGTTCAGAAACAAGACGCCGAACAGGAACCACAGCGAGACGACCACGGACGTCCAGCCCTCGACACCGTAGCCGACTGTGAGCTTTCTGATCACGAGATAGATCGCCGTGCTCGCGGCGCCGAGTGCCATGAGGAACCCGAACATCGCCGAGGCGTAGAGCGGGCGCGTCGACTGCGAGAGGATCGTCGCGATCGCGTGGCGCATCGACCTGGCGAACGAGTAGCTCGATTCGCCGGAGTGTCGCGAGCCGTGAGCCGTCGGCAGGATCGCCGTCGGGAACCCGAGCCAGAACACCTGAACGACGTAGTTGCGCTGGCTGTCGCGCATCTGGCGAAGCTCGCGCACGACGCGTCGCGAGATGATCGAGAACGTCCCGATCGACGAGTCGTTCTTGGTCTTCGCGATCCGCCCGCTGACGATGCCGAACAGCTTCGACGCCGCGACCTTCGTCGCTTTGTCGGTGCGCCCTTGACGGCTCACGAATACGCAGTCGAAGCCCTCCTGGGCCTTCGCGTAGAGCTCCGGGATCACCTCGGGGCGGTCCTGGAGATCGCAATCCATCACTACGACCCAGTCGCCGCGCGCCTCGGCGAGCCCGGCGGCGATCGCGTTGTGCTGGCCGAAGTTGCGCGTCAGCTTCACCCCGCGCACGCGTGGATCCTGGGCGGCGAGCGCCTGGATCATCGCCCAGTCGGCCTGCGGGCTATGATCCTCGACGAGCACGATCTCGAAGTCCTTCGCGATCGGTTCGAGCACCGGGACGAGCGCGGCGTACAGGGGCTCGAGGCAGCTCTCGCACCCGTAGGTCGGAACGACCACCGAGATCCCCGGTCGGCTCATGACGGGGATGAAGGTACACCGGCTGGGCGCAGGCCGAGCAGGCGGCGCAGCTCGGAGCGATCCTCTCCGGTCATCAGCGCGAAGATGCCAGCACCGAGCACAGCCATGGAGGCGGCGCCGGTCGCGCCGACCGCCGCGAGCTCGCCGAGCTGCCCGACCAGCGCGACGTAGAGCGCCCGCGCCGCCCCCGCGACGCCGAGCGCGAGGAGGACGATGCGGATGATGCTGGCCGGAAACGCACGGAACCCCACCTCGCGCACGCCGAGCAAGGTCTGGAAGTGCAGCGCGATGATGCCGCCGGCACTCGTCGCGATCGCCGCACCGATCGCCCCGTATCGGGGCACGAGCCACAGGAGGAGCCCGAGCTTCGCCAGCCCGGACACCGCCGCGACCATCGTCATCGGCCGTCCCGCGAATGTCATCGGCAGGATCCACGACGCAACCGCGATCCCGGCGATCAGGTTGCCGATCGAGAGCAGCGCGATCGGCTCGAACGTCTGCGGTGCGGACACACCGACGAGCCAGCCAAGCACGGGCTGTCCGATCGCGACCGTGAGCACGAACGCCGGCGCGAGCGCGAAGGCGCACAGGCGCGCGAGCTTTCGCATCGAGGCCCCCAGCAACGCCGAGTCCCGGTGGAACAGCGCCCCGATCTGCGCCTGCGCGATCGGATCGAACAGACCGCGCACGCTGGGCACGAGACCGGCGACCTGGAGGCAGGCCGCATACAGGCCGACGTAGGCGGGGTCGTAGTACGCACCGAGCGCGTAGAGGTCGAGCTTCCCGCCGACCATGAACAGCGACAGTGGGATGACCAGCCGGACCCCATTGCTCACCGCGGGACGCACGAGGCTGGGACGCGCTGTCGCGCGGAGTGTCGCGCCGAGCGAGAAGTACCGCGCGAACAGCGCGACCGTGATCAGCATCGCGAGCACGCTGTTCGACAGCATGAGCACGAGCGTGACGGTGATCGGCAGCTCGGCCTTCCAGGCGATCAGGTAGACGGCCGCGACCAGCGCCGGGAACACGATGCCGCGCAGCGCCGCGAGCGCGCCGAGGTGGTGGTGCGACTGAATCGCCGCCGCGAGCACCGCGCCGATGCTCCACATCACCGGCTGGAACGCGAGCGTGATCAGGAACGGCAGGAGCGCACGGTCGTCGAGAGCGTTCGCGATCGGCACCGCGAGCGCGATCTGGAGCAATGCGAAGCCGATGCCGGTCGCGGTGACGACGGCGAGCGCCGTGCCGATGATCGCGGTGGCGCGCGCTCGCCCCGTGTCATCGTCGGGGCACTGCGGGATCTCCCGACGCACGTAGAGGTCGGTGCCAAGCACACCAATCGCGCTCGCCGCTTCCAGGAGGACGAACGTCCACCACCACCGACCGTATCCGTCGGCGCCGAGCGCGCGGACCATCAGGAAGAGGTGGACCGGCGAAGCGAGAAACGCGCCGATCGTGGCCGCGTTGCGGAGGACTCGTCGACCCTCGTCAGCGCGCTCGGGAAGGTTCTTCTCCGCCAGTGCAAACGACGCTACCATGCCGGTAATGGCTGCCGGAACAGTGACCAGAGCGGAGTTCCTCGCGACGATCGACGACATCCTCGACCTGCCGCCGGGAACGGTGAAGGGCGACGAGAACCTGAAGGAGCTGCCGGCGACGTGGGACTCGCTCGCGATCGTGAGCTACATCGCCGCGGTCAACGGACTGTTCGGCATGGTGCTGTCGGGTGAGAAGGTAAAGGCGACAAGGACGGTGCCCGAGCTGATGGCGCTGGTCGCACCGCACGTGGTCGACTGAGCCATGGCCACCGTTCGGGTAGAGAACGTCGCGGTTCGCGGCATCGTCAGCGCGGTCCCCGACCGCGAGAAGACCTGGGAGCAGGACGCGGAGCAGTTCGGCGTCGAGGAGATGCAGCGGGTCATCAAGAACCTCGGCGTCACGCGCCGGTGCGTCGCCGAGCACCTGTCGACCGCGGATCTGTGTCAAGCGTCCGCGGAGAACCTGATCGCGAAGCTCGGCTGGGACAAGGCGTCGATCGATGTGCTGATCCTTGTCACGCAGACGCCCGACTATCCGTCGCCGGCGACCGCGTGCCTCGTGCAGAACCGAATGGGGCTCCCGACCAGCGTGATCGCGTTCGACATCAACCTCGGCTGCTCCGGCTACACCTACGGCCTGATGGTCGCGGCCTCGATGCTCGCGGGCGGCAAGCTCAAGCGCGCGATCCTGCTGGCCGGAGACACCATCGGCCGGTGCGCATCGCCGTTCGATCGCGCGACCGTTCCGCTGTTCGGCGACGGCGGCTCCGCCACCGCGCTCGAGGTCTCACCCAATGCCGCGCCGATCGTGTTCGAGGGCGGCACCGACGGCGCGGGCGGTATCCACCTGCACACGGTCGCCGGCGGCGCGAAGCACCCGACGCGCCCGAGCGATCACGACCTTACGCTCCGCCGCGACGGAGTCATGCGTTCGAACCTCCACACCTATATGAACGGCGCGGAGGTGCTGACGTTCGCGATCCAGAGCGTGCCGGCGATGGTAAACTCGGTCGTCAAGGCCGCGGGCTGGAGCGAGCCTGAGATCGATGGCTACCTGTTCCACCAGGCGAGTCGGTTCATGCTAAGAAACATTGGGCGCCTGCTGCGCTTGCCGCCGAACTCTCCGAAGCTCGTGATGGCGCTCGAGGGCTATGGAAACACCAGCTCCGCGTCGATCCCCGTCGCGATGAACGACCAACTGGAGGGGCTGAACGATGCGCCGAAACGGCTCGTGCTAGCCGGCTTCGGGATCGGTTGGTCGTGGTGCGCCGCGGCCGTGCAGCTCGGACCGCTCTACCTGCCGCCCGTGCTGCGTGTCCCCGACGAGCCGCGCATTGGCGAGTTCGAGAGGATGAAGGAGCACGAGGTCTCGCAGCCCGGCGACCTGCCGCTGCACGCGTCGGCAGACGGCACCTAGGCCATCTTCAAGCCGCCGTCGACGTGGAACGTCTGACCGCTCACCCAGTCGGTGTGCGGCGACGCGAGCCACACGACCCACGCGGCGATGTCGTCGGCCATGCCGAGGCGCTTCAGGATCTGACGCTCAAGAATCCCGGCCTTGCTCGACGCAACTAGCGCCTCGCTCATCTCGGTCTCGACGACGCCGGGTGCGATGCAGTTGACCGTGATCTTGCGCGGACCGAATTCCACGGCCAGCGATCGCGTGATGCCTTCGATCGCGGCCTTCGTCGCGACGTAGTTCGCCTGTCCTGCCCCGCCGCGCGTCGCCGCGACCGACGAGATGTTGATGATCTTCCCGGCGCGCTTGGGCCACATCGCGCGCACGCACGCGCGGGTCGCGTTTACGCAGCTCATGAGGTTCGCATCGAGCACCGCCGACCAGTCGGCCGGCTCGAGCAGCAGGAACAGCTTGTCCCGGATCGCCCCCGCGTTGTTCACCAGTACGTCGATGTGACCTAGCTCGGCGGCGATGCGCTGCTGGGCCGCGTCACACGCGGCCGCGTCGCCGAGGTTGCCACCCACCGCAATCGCGATGCGTCCGAGCGCGCGCACCTCTTGCGCCACGGCTTCGGCCTGCGCCTCGGCGGTGTGGAACCCGACGGCGACATCGCAACCGGCGCGCGCGAGCGCGAGGCACGTCGCCTTGCCGATGCCGCGGCTGCCGCCGGTGACCCACGCGCACTTCCCCGAGAGATTGATCTCGAACATTGCCGCGAGCGTACCCGAGGCACGCGCCGTGGTCATGGCTCGTCGGGCAACGGCGGGATGAACGGAGGCCACGCCTCGCCACCGTTCTCGGTGCCGTCCTGCTCGTCGAGGACCTTGCGGATCGTCATCGTCGCTCTCCAGTACGCGGGGTTCGTGAGACGGCCATGCATCGCCCCATCGGGGTCGGGCCTGGGGTCGAACACGTAGCCGAGCGCCTTGTTGAAGCGGAGCGCACGCCGGTTCGTTGCCAGGACGCGCACCTTCATCAGCTGGAAGCCGTACTCCCAGAATGCGAGATCAGTGCCGACCAACGCCGCGCGGAAGGGTACGATCGAGTTCTGGTACTCCTCGTCCCAGATCATCATGCCGCCCTCGGCGCTGCACTCTTCTTCGTCGATGTCGCGCAGGTTCGACATCCCGATGAACTTTCCCTGCCAGTAGATCGTGCCGTACAGGTTCTGGCGGTTGTCGACGCGGTTGAACCAGGCCAGCTGCTGTTCCGGGCTGATCTCGTCGCGGAAGACCATGAACTGCGCGAGCGCCGGATCGTTGCGCCGCTGCCGCAGGAGCTCGAGCTCCCCGAGCGTCAGGCGGCCGATCGTCACGCCGAATCGCGTGTAGGTCCGAGACAGATCCTCCGGGATGTTGAGCGGCATCGGTCGGCAAGGGACATTATGCACGTGAGCGCCCGGCTGGCTCGGATCGCGTTCGAGCGCGGGGCGCTGCTCGGCCTGGTCGTGCTCGTCGCGTACCTCTGGCTCGCGCCCACCCACATCGTCGCCGGGGACAACGCGGAGTTCGCGACCCTCGGTGCCGTCGGCGGCCGCGCGCACCCGTCGGGCTACCCGCTCTACACGCTGTTCCTCCGCGCCACCTCGTGGCTCCCGCTCGGCAGCGCCGCCGCCCGCGCGAACTCCGCGACGGCGCTCCTGGCCGTCGCGCACGTGCTGATGCTCCACGCCGCGTGCCGCGCCTGGGGCATCCGCGCGAGCGCCGCGACGTGGGCGTGTGCGATCCTCGCGGGTGCGCCGCTGGTGCTTCGGGTCCACACCGAGGCGGACGTGTTCGCGCTGAACAGCCTCGCGGCGTCGGTCATCCTGTGGCTCGCCGCGCCGCGCGGCCCGCTCGAGGGCACCGCGCGCACCGCGGCCCTCGGGCTCGCCGCGGGCCTCGGGCTCGCGAACAACCTGACCCTCGCGCTGCTCGCACCGATCGGGATCTGGGGCGTCGTGCGCGGCGTCCGGGAGGCGAAGCGCGTCGCGCTGCCGCTCGCGGCGGCGGCCAGCGCGTTCGTCGTCGGGCTCCTGCCCTATCTCTACCTGTTCGTCGCGCCCGATCCGGCGTCGTGGGCGCCGGTGGACAGCTTCGGCGACCTCGCCGACCTCGTCCTGCGCAAGGACTACGGCTACACGTCGCACCTGCCCGGCGGCAATCCGATCCCGATCGTGACCAGCCTCGGCGGCCATGCGGCGCTCGTCGGGCGACAGTGGCTGTGGTTCCCCGCGCTCGCCGGCCTTGCGGCACTCGGCCTCAAGTGCGCCCGGGACGAGCACAGGGTCGCGTGGTGGATGCTCGCCGCGAGCTGGCTGCTGTGCGGGCCGGTGTTCGCCGCACGCCTCGGCGTCGAGACCAGCGGCGTCGGCGCCTACATCGGCGGTCGTATGCAGCTGCTGTCCGCGGTCGTGCTCGCCGTGCCGGTCGCCGCCGCGTTCGAGCTCGTCGCCGAGCGCAGCCGGGCCGTGTCGGCGCGCACCGCGCAGCTCGGCGCCGTCGCCGCGTTCGCCGCGCTCGTCGTGATCGCGCTCCCTCGCCTCCAGCGCGTGCACTCGCGCGCCGTCGAAGCTGGCATCGCCGCCACCCTGGCCGCCGTGCCACCCGCCTCGATCGTCGTCGTGGTCTCGGAGGACCAGTGCTTCGGCGGTCGCTACCTCCAGCTCGCGCAGGGCGCGCGGCCCGACGTCACGATCGTCTGCGCCGTGCTCGCGCAGCGCGCGTGGTACCGCGAGCGGCTCGCGCGGCTCGGCGTGCGCGTCGACGGCACCGAGCTCACCGTCGGCAACGGCGAGGCGCTGCTCGCGACGGGCCGGCCCCTGATCGTCGACGGCACGCAGACGGTGCTAAAGACCGCCCGGCCCGGCTATCCGGTCGGCATGCTGTGGCGCGTGCTCCCGCGCGGCGCGCGCGTGCCGAGCCTCGGCGAGGTGCTCGACGCGCAGCGCGCGCTGTTCGCCGGGCTCGATCTCGACTACCCGCGCCCGTCTCCCGACGACGACTTCGCCGCGGTTGCCCACAAGCGCTACGCCGGGGTGTGGCGCGACCTGTCGCGCGCGCTCGCCGCCGCCGGGCGACCCGACGACGCCGCCGCGGCGCTCGACGTCGCGCGCCAGCTGGCTCCCGACTGACATGACGAAGCGCCTCGCCACCCTCGCGTTCGAGCGCGGCGGCCTCGTCGGCGTCGCGACGCTGCTCGTCTACCTGTGGGCCGCGCCGAGACACGTCGTCGACGGCGACAATGCGGAGTTCTCGGCCCTCTCCGAGCTCGGAGGCGCCGCGCACCCGAGCGGCTATCCGATCTACGTGCTGCTCCTGCGCGTGACCTCGTGGTTCCCGATCGACTCCGTCGCGCACCGCGCGAACCTCGTCACGGCGCTGATCGGCGTCGCCGCCGTGCTCGTGCTCCGCGCCGCGTGCCGCGCGTGGGGCGCGCGGCCGGTCGCCGCGTCGCTCGCCGCCGCGCTCTATGCGGGCGGCCCGCTCGTCCTGCGCACGCACACCGAGGCCGAGGCGTTCGCGCTCAACGCGCTCGTCGTCGCCGCGGTGCTGTGGCTCGCGGCGGTCGAGGGACCGCTGCGTGGACGGCGTCGCGCGTTCACGCTCGGCCTGGTCGCGGGCCTCGGTCTCGCCAACCACCTGACCTGCGTGCTGATCGCGCCCGTCGGGATCCTCGGCGTCGTGCGCGGCGCGCGCGAGTCGTCGCCGCGCGCGCTCCTCGCCGCCGCCGGCGGCCTCGCGCTCGGCCGCGCGCCGTACCTCTACCTCCTCGCCGCGCCCGACACGCCCGCGTCGTGGGGCGCCGCGCACTCGGCCGGCGACGTCGTCGGGTACTTCCTGCGCTCGGACTACGGCGGCGCGGGTGCGTGCGCGCCGCACGGCGAGCTCGATACCGGCGCGCACCTCGCCGCGCTCGCCGGATCGATCGGCCGCGGCTGGCTGTACGCGCCCGCGCTCGCGGGCCTCGTCGCGCTCGGCGTTCGCGCCGCGGTCGCGAAGGACACCGGCGAGCCGCGCGCCGGCTGGGCGATGCTCGCGGTGTCGCTGGTGATCGCGGGCCCGGTGCTCGCGCTGAAGTTCAACCTGCCCGCCGAGGGCCTCGGCCTGCTCATGGTCGAGCGCTTCCACCTGCTGCCGATCCTGCTGCTCGCGCCCGCCGTCTCGATCGCACTCGATCGCGTCCCGCTCCGCCCTCGCCTCGGCGAGCCGGTCGCCGTGATCGTCCTCGCCGCCGCGGTCGCGCTGTCGCTGCCGTCGTACCAGCGCTACACCACGCCGGCCGTCGAGACCGGCGTGCGGAACCTCCTGGGGTCGCTCCCCGCGAACGCCGTCGTGATCACGCGGTCCGACGATCTGTACTTCGGCACGACCTACGTGCAGGCGGTGCTCGGACTGCGCCCGGATGTCGTCCAGGTCGCGTGGGGCCTCGTGACGCTGCCGTGGTATCGCGAGCGGCTCGCGCGGCGCGGCGTCGTCATCGATCCGGCGGCGCCGGGAGCAGGCGTCGCGAGCGTCCGCGTGGCGCGCCAGGTGATGGCGAGCGGGCGCCCCCTGTTTGTCGACGTGCAGCTCGACAACGTGCGCCAGGCGCTGCGCACGTACCCGCACGGCACGGTGTTCCGCGTCGTGCCCGAGGGCGAGCGGTCGCCGACGCTCGACGAGGTCGTGGCGCTGAACCAGCGGCTCTACGCGGGCTTCGACCTGGACTATCCGAGGCCCGGCTGGGACGACGGCTATCCGACGGGCGTCCACGGTCGCTACGCGCAGACCTGGGCGATCCTCTCGCGCGCGCTCGCGGCGCAGGGCCGCGCGGACGACGCCGAGGCGGCGGCGCAGATCGCGCGGCAGGTGGGTCCGCGGTGAGGAGCTGGCGCGCGCGGACGCTCGCCGACGGGAAGCTCCTCGGCGAGACCGCCGTCGTGGTGGCGGTGACGTGGCTCCTTCTCGGCTGGGCCTACGACCGGGCGTTCGCGCAGGCCGACGCGACGATCACCTGGATCCCGTACCTGCGCGAGCAGCTCGCCGCGGGCCCGGCGTGGACCGATCACCTCTATCGCTTCGGCGTGCTCGGCGGCAGCGCGATGCACGACGCCGGCGGGACCCTGCCGCTCGTCCAGGTCTGCGCCGCGCTCGGGATCGGGCCGACGTGGACCGCGAACCTCATCACGCTGTTCGAGCAGGTGACGATCGGCTTCTTC